>USMD01000022.1 GCA_900555725.1 uncultured Garciella sp.
CCTTTGTCTGAACTCCAGCAGCATCTGTACCAGCTCCTGGTTCTGTTAGGGCAAAGGCTCCTAATTTTTCTCCACTGGCCAATGGTTTTAAATATTTTTCCTTTTGCTCTTCCGTCCCATGTCTTTTAATAGGATCCATCCCCAATGAAGTATGGGCTGATACAATAACCCCTGTAGTAGCACATTTTTTAGATAGTTCTTCTACGGCTAATACATAGGTTAAGGTATCACAACCTTGACCACCGTATTCCTTTGATATAGGGATTCCCATAAATCCTAATTTTTGCATCTTTTCTACGGTTTCCCTGGGAAATTTTTCTTCTTCGTCTACTTCTTGAGCCAAGGGTTCTACTTCTTTTTCTGCGAACTCTCTAAATAAAGTTCTCGCCATTTCTTGCTCTTTGCTTAGTTTAAAATCCATCTCCATTCCTCCATCATATAAATGTTGATATAACTAGTGACTGTTGCAAAACATATAGATAATATGAATTCCTTTACCTTCATAGATGTCTTCACTACGCCTCCACAAATGTCCTCTTTGCAACAGCCACTTTAAACTTTATTTAAATCCTATCTTTACCTTTCTACAACTACAGCTGTTCCTTGCCCTCCACCAATACAAAGAGAAGCCAAACCTGTTTTAACATCTCTTTTCATCATTTCATAAAGTAAGGTAACTAATATTCTAGCTCCAGAAGCTCCTATAGGATGACCTAGAGCAATAGCTCCTCCATTTACATTTACAATATCAGGATTAATTCCTAACTCTCTTACAACTTGGATAGATTGGGAAGCAAAGGCTTCGTTGATTTCTGCTAAATCAATATTTCCTATCGTTAAGCCTGCTCTTTTTAGGGCTTTTTGGGTAGCTGGGATTGGTCCAATTCCCATAATTTTAGGATCTACCCCTGCAGAAGCATAGGATTTAATACTACAAAGAGGAGTAAGTCCCAATTCTTCCGCTTTTTCCTTTGCCATGATTACTAAACAAGCAGCCCCATCATTGATCCCTGAGGCATTTCCTGCTGTAACAGTACCGCCTTTTTTAAAGGCTGGTTTCAACTTTGCCATTTTTTCTATGGTAGAACCATGTCTCGGATGCTCATCAGTATCTACAATAACGGGATCTCCCTTTCTTTGAGGTACAGCTACTGGTACAATTTCCTCTTTAAATTTTCCTTCTTTTTGGGCTTTTTCTGCTCTTAATTGACTTCTAAGTCCAAATTCATCTTGTTCTTCTCGGGTAATATTCCATTTTTCAGCAACATTTTCTGCGGTAATTCCCATATGATAATCATTAAAAATATCCCATAGTCCATCATGTACCATATAATCTACTATTTTTCCATCATTCATTCTCTGTCCCCATCTAGCATTTGGAAGTAAATAGGGAGCATTACTCATACTTTCTGTTCCTCCTGCTAGAATAACATCAGCATCTCCTAGCATGATCATTTGTGCTGCTAAACTTACGGTTCTAAGTCCAGAACCACAAACTTTATTAATAGTCATAGCTGGAGTAGCCTCTGGCATACCGGCTCCTAAGGTTACTTGTCTTGCAACATTTTGCCCTAAACCAGCTCCTAAAACATTTCCAAGAATCACTTCATCCACCATTTCTGGTTTAATTCCTGCTCTTTTTATGGCTTCCTTTGCGGCTACAACTCCTAGATCTACAGCAGATACTTTGGAGAGTACTCCTCCAAAACTTCCTACAGGTGTTCTTGCTGCGCTAGCAATCACTACTTCTCTCATGAAAATTCCTCCTTAATATTTTAGTAAAATTCCTAGTTTCTATTTGCTATAGTCATAAAATCCTTTACCAGTTTTTCTACCTAATTGTCCACCTCGTACCATTTTTCTTAGCAATGGATGAGGACGATATTTGGGATCTCCTGTTTCTTCATAAAGAACTTCCATAATAGCAAGGCAAACATCTAGTCCTATTAAATCTCCTAACTCTAATGGTCCCATTGGATGGTTCGCCCCTAATTTCATAGCAGTATCAACACCTTCTACTGAGGCTACCCCATCAGCGTAAATGCCAATTCCTTCATTCACCAATGGAATTAAAATTCTATTTACAACAAAACCAGCAGCCTCTTCTACTTGAACTGGAGTTTTGCCAAGTTCTTGGGCAATAGATTTAATTTTTTCTACCAATTCTTTGGGAGTATTTAATCCAGCGATAACTTCTATCAATTTCATAACAGGAGCTGGATTAAAGAAATGCATACCGATGACTGGGCGGTCTAATCCTGCACCAATTTCGGTAATGGAAAGAGAAGAGGTATTTGTAGCAAAGATAGCTTCTTTTTTACAAATATCTTGTAGTTCTTTGAAAGTTTGTTTTTTAATTTCCATGTTCTCTACAGCAGCTTCTACGATTAAATCACAGTCCCCACAGATGTCCTTTACTCCTGTAGTAACCTTGTTTAAAATAGCATCTGCTGCTGTTTGCCCCATTTTACCTTTTTTTACAAGTCTTTGCAAGGATTTTGCTATTTTTTCTTTTCCTTTTTGAGCTAATTCTTCATTAATATCACATAAACATACTTCATATCCTTCTGTTTGGGCAAAGGTTTGTGCAATTCCTGAGCCCATTGTACCTGCACCAATAATTCCTACTTTCATTATCTTATATCCCCCTTTTTTAATTTATCTATTGTGAAAGGCTTCTACTTTCCTTTTTTCTAAGAAAGCAGCCATTCCCTCTTTTTGATCTTCAGTTTCAAAGCAACTGCCAAATAATTTTTCTTCTATTTTTATAGCAGCATCCATATCTACTTGAAGTCCATCGTTGATAGCTTTTTTACAAGCCCTGACTGCAATAGGTGCATTTTTAACAATCTTTTTAGCTATTTTCATAGCCTGTTCTATCAACTCTTCCTTAGGATATACTGCATTGACCAAACCAATCCTATAGGCTTCCTCTGCTTTGATATTATTTGCTGTATAAATCATTTCCTTTGCTTTTCCCACTCCTACAATACGAGCTAATCTCTGGGTACCACCAAATCCCGGGGTAATGCCTAATCCCACCTCTGGTTGCCCAAAGACTGCGTTTTCTGAGCAAATACGAATATCACAGCTCATAGCAATCTCACAACCGCCACCAAGGGCAAATCCATTGACTGCTGCAATCACAGGAATAGGAAAGGTTTCTATCTTTCTAAAGATATCATTTCCTTTCTTTCCAAAGGCTTCTCCTTGTTTTTTGGTAAGGTTACTCATTTCTCCAATGTCAGCGCCAGCAACAAAGGACTTCTCTCCAGCACCGGTCAAGATAAGTACTCTTGTTTTTTCTAAATCCACTTGATCTAGTGCCTTATCAATTTCCCCTAATACCTCTGAATTTAGGGCATTTAATGCCTTTGGACGACTAATCGTCATAATACCTATTTGATCTTGCAATTGATAATCAATCAATCCCATAATAAAACCCCCTTTTTTTTACTTTTCTTTTAATATTTGAGGAAATTGCATAAATAAGATTTTTTTCAAACACGAGTTTGTGCTATACCATATACTGTATATGACGATTCTATTACATTCTAGATGCAAACGATTGTGTTTGAGAAAATCAATGATGCAATTTCCCCATTTAGAAGGATCATCCTTAAATAAAGTCCAATCCTCTTCTAAGCAATGCTAACTATAGTGGATTTATAAGATTTGTGAAGCTTTTTAAAATAAGAATATTTTTGAGAAAATACCAATGGTATGGTGATTTTCCCCCTACAAACTGGGCTATATGTGTTTGTATTATAACAAACCACATGTGGGTGTTACTGGAATGCTTGGGACTAATTATATTGAACTTATATATATTATGTATTTACATGAAATATATGGAATGAAATTTACCGTTTTTTAATATTTATATTTCATATTATACACCTATTATACACCCATCTAAAATGAAATACAAGGAAAATGATAATTTTTTAACATTATTTTTTTACATTTTATTTTCTCCTCTTTTATGGATAAAATTTCTTTTTCCAAATAGTGACCAAGCTTTCTTCCTACTTTACAAATGTATGAATAAAGAATGTCCTTTATGTTTATTTTTTAAATAAACATAAAGGATCATTGTAATAATAATTTATTTAGGAGGCATTACTATTGCAGTACCTTCTACCACAAAAGCTCCTTCTTGATTTGTACAAGTTGTTTCTAATTTTACAATTTTTTCTTTTATAATTTCTATTACTTCCACTTGAGCTGTGATAGTATCTCCAAACCTTACAGGAGCGGTAAACTTCAGATCTTGCCCCATATAAATAGTACCTGGCCCTGGTAATTGCATCCCAAGCACTGCCGATATTAAACCAGCTAAAAGCATTCCATGGGCTATTCTTCCTTTAAATATAGTATTTTTAGCTACCTCTTCATTAATATGAGCAGGATTTTGATCTCCTGTAATTCCTGCAAATAAGTATACATCTCCTTCAGTAATCGTTTTAGCTATAGATGCCTTATCCCCTATTTTTATCTCTTTAATAGTTTTTCCTTTCATCAATATAATCCCTCCCTATACAATATTAGATATTTAATTTATTCTAAGTGTATTTATACTAAACCTATACTAGCCAACAAAATAGCAACAGCTGTTGCCAGTAAAGGTATTACACAACAAAGTATAAATATATCACTATAGGAATCCTTATGGGTTAAACCAGTAACTGAAAGTAATGTCAATACGGCTCCATTGTGGGGCAAAGTATCTAATCCGCCAGAGGCGAGAGCAGCTACTCTATGAAAAGCTTCTGGACTAATTCCCGTTTGTGTTGCTATTTGCACATATTGTGATCCTAAAGCCTCTAAAGCAATGCCCATACCTCCAGAAGCGGAACCCGTTGCTCCTGCCAAAACAGTTACAGCAATGGCTTCAGAAATCAATGGACTTCCTTGAATTCTCATCATAAGACCTGTCAAAGTAGCAAATCCTGGAACAGTCTGCACTACTGTTCCAAACCCAACAGCTGCACTGGTATTAACAATAGATCCTATTGATCCACTAGCACCACCATTAATAGCTTCAATAAATTTTTCCTTTTTAGAAATATTAAAAATCATGGTTAAAATAATGCCAGAAAGCAGTGCTGGGACAATGTTCCATTTAAACACATTTAAGGTTATGATAACAGCTATCAAAGGAATAAAAGAAATAATGGGACTTGGTAGATTTTCTGGATCTATTTCAATTACATTTGCATTATCTGGTTCGGTAAAAAACTCACCTTTTTCTTCCCATTTTTTTTTGCTTCCAAAGTAAATATAAATAACCTGTGATTAACATAACTACTGCAGCTACACTACCCATAATAGGAGCTGCCATAGGAGTGGTTTTAAAATATTCCATAGGAATTAAATTCTGAATTTGAGGTGTCCCTGGAACAGCTGTCATGGTAAAGGTAAAAGCTCCTAGGGCAATGGAACCAGGTATTAATTTTCTAGTGATATTTGCTTCTCTAAAAATAGCTAAAGCAATGGGATACATAGCAAACACAACAACAAACAAACTAATTCCTCCATAAGTTAGTATTGCACAACCTACTACAACTGCAAGGATAGCCCTTTTAGCGCCAATAACTTTTACCAAAAATTGAGCAACCGATTGTGCTGCCCCTGTTACTTCCATCAGTTTTCCAAAAATAGCGCCCAATAAAAATGTAGGAAACCAAGATTTTGTAAAACCTACAAAACCGCCCATATAGGTCTCGGTATAGGCCAGTAGTAAATCCAATCCACCAAATATTGCTACAACCAAAGCACAGATAGGTGCGATCCATACAATGGACCATCCTCGAAAAGCCAAAATCATTAATAGTAGTAACCCTAATATGATTCCTAACATTCTTTATCCCCCTTTTTTAAGTAGTAATCAGGAAATAAGCGAATCGCTTATTTCCCATTTTTTAAATCTAATCCCATTGGTTCTTCCTTAAATATTCCAATATCCATTTCTTTTAAATCATCAGCAATCATAGGCTGAAAATCCATTTGATCAAGTATATCTTTTTTAAGATCTATTCCAGGAGCTATTTCTTTTAATAAAAGTCCTTCTTTTGTCAATTCAAATACAGCTCTTTCTGTAATATAAAGAACTGGCTGCTGTACTTCTAGGGCATATTCTCCGCTAAAGGTAATCTGTTCCACTTGATCTAAAAATTTCTTTACTTTTCCCTCTTGTAAAATAGTTAATTTTCCATCTGCAACTTTTACTTTTAATCCCCCTGCTTTAAAAGTGCCACAATAAATTACTTTTTTGGCATTTTGCGTAATGTTAATAAAGCCTCCTGCCCCTGCAATTCTAGGACCAAATTTACTTACATTTACATTTCCCTTTTTATCACATTGAGCAAGTCCCAAGAAAGCAATATCCAATCCCCCGCCATCATAAAAATCAAATTGTGCTGCTTGATCTACAATGATATCTGGATTAATGGCTGCTCCAAAGTTTAAACCGCCTTCTGGAACTCCTCCAATTGGTCCCGACTCAATCGTAAGAAGCATATTATCAGCAATTCCTTCTTCATTGGCTACCATAGATATTCCCTCTGGCATACCAATTCCTAAATTAATAACACAATGAGGCATCAATTCCATTGCAGATCTTCTTGCAATGACCTTTCTTTCATTTAAAGGTAACTTTTCGATAGATTCTGTAGGTATCTTAATTTCTCCAGAAAAAGAGGGATTATAATTTGTTGTAAAGGTTTGCATATGATTTTCTGGTTTTGCTTCTACAATAGCATCTACTAAAATTCCTGGTATTTTTACCAAACGCGGATCAAGGGTTCCTTTTGTTACTATTTTTTCTACTTGAAGGATCACAATTCCCCCAGAATTTTTAGCGGCCTGTGCGATTGCCAAAGCATCTAAAGTACATGCTTCTTTCTCCATTGTCGTATTTCCAAAAGTATCTGCATAAGTAGCTCTTATAAGTGCAACATCAATGGAGAAAGACTTATAAAGAAGGCGTTTCTGTCCCCCAATTTCAATAAGATCAATAAGATCTTCTCTGGTTCTTTCATTTAGTTTAGCTCCTTCTACCCGTGGATCTACAAAGGTTTTTAATCCTACATGGGTTATCGTTCCTGGTTTCCCCGATGCAATATCTCTAAACAAGTGACTTACTACCCCTTGAGGAAAATTATAGGCTTCTACTTTATTCTCTATTGCCATTTGTTGAATTTTAGGAGCTAAATTCCAGTGTCCTCCAATAACCCTTTTTAGCAATCCTTCATGGGCTAAGTGATTTAATCCTTTCTCTTTTCCATCTCCTTGTCCAGCAGCATATGCTAACGTAAGGTTTTTAGGGGAACCCGTATCTAAAAATCTTTTTTCCAGTGCTAAAGAAAGCTCTTCTGGATAGGCATTTCCAACAAAACCATTAGTAGCTAATGTATCTCCATCCCGGATCATCTTAATTGCTTGTTCTGCTTTCATTCTTTTTGAAACCATATTCTAACCTCCTTTTATTATTGAAATGTCAGATTTCTTATTAAATAGTTTTTTTGCTTAACAAACTATAAAGCAATTACTATACCAAAAATGCCTTGCTCTCAGATGATTCAATAATCTATTAGTAGGGAAAGAAAATTCATTGCAAAACAAAAACCCAATATATAGTGATCTTTAAAATTTAATCACCATATATTGGGCAATTTTTTCTAACTAACATTTTATTTAGTTTTTAGCAAAAAACTTTTAAAATTTATAAATCTTAAACATAGTCATTTTTTATCTTTTCTTATTTAAATAAATTCCTTACCATGTTTTTATGTCTCTTAAACACTTCCTAATTAGAAAAAATGTTCAATATTTTCTACAATTATAAAGTTTTTATAGAAATATGTCTTATGCCTCATACATATTGATATGTCTCTAGAATTTTTTGTTTAAAAAAACATACAAGTTGAAACTATAATTTAGAAATTGTATCATATTTTAGACATTATAAGTGATATTTTTGTAATTTTTCATAAAGAGAGGCTCTACTAATTTCTAATAATTTTGCTGCTTTGGTTTTATTTTCATTTGTTGCTTTTAAAGCCTGTACAATACTTCGTTTTTCTGCTTCTTCTACACTTTGACGAAGACTCATTACCTGATCTAGTCCTATCTGTTCTATATTTATGATTTCTTTTGGAAGATGTTTTGGTTGTATAATAACTTCCTTATCCATAATATTCACTGCCCTCTCTAAAACATTTTCTAATTCCCTAATATTTCCTGGCCAATCATAATTTCGAAGATACATCATAGCCTTTTCAGAAACCTTTTCAATGTATTTTCCCATTGCATTACATATTTTATCTACAAAATACTGTACTAGTATATCTATATCTCTTTTTCTCTTTCTTAAGGGGGGAATTTGGATGGTTAATACATTTAACCGATAAAATAAATCTGCACGGAATTTCCCTTTTTTCACTAAATCTTCTAAATCCTGATTGGTAGCTGCTATAACCCGAACATCCACTTTTTCTGTGGAGATAGAACCTATTTTTTCAATTTCTTTTTCTTGAAGTACCCGTAATAATTTTGCTTGCATCTGAAGAGACATATCTCCAATTTCATCTAAAAATATAGTTCCTCCATCGGCTGCTTGAAATTTTCCCATTTTTCCCTTCTTTTGTGCCCCTGTAAAAGATCCTTCTTCATAGCCAAAAAGCTCTGACTCCAACAATTCATTTGGTATAGCTGCACAATTTACTTTTACAAAAGGAAATTGAGATCGTTTGCTTTTTTTATGGATAGCATGGGCAAAAAGCTCTTTTCCTGTCCCACTTTCTCCTAATAACAATACATTTGAAAAACTATAGGCTACCTTTTCTCCTAAAGACTTGGCCCTTTTAATTTCTTCACTTTCTCCTATAATATGATCAAAGGAATAGTAAGCCTCATTGGCATTTTTCCACTCTCTTTTATAACGAGCTAGTTCCTTATCCATTTTTGTAATGCGTTTATGTAAAATATTTAAATCCTCAATATTTCTAAACAATACCTTTCCAACAGATCCCATTATTTCCCCATCTTTAATAATAGGGATACGAGAAGCAATCATATAGTTCCCTTTAATTTTTTGCAAATCTGCTGTTTCTGCCCGTCCTGTTTTTAATACAATATGCAGTCGAGTATTTTCTATAATTTCAGTAACATGTTTTCCTATTACTTTTTTATGATCAATTCCTAAAAATTTTATATAAGCTTTGCTCATCATAGTAATATACCCTTTCTCATCTGTTACTACAATCCCATCATATGCCATTTCTAAAATAGTATTTAATATATTATTTACATTTTTTTCTTCCTGTAGTTTGGTTAATAAATAATTATAGTCTGTCATATCTTGAAATACAACAACTGCTCCTATTACCTGATGTTCATGAATAATAGGTGTTCTATTCGTAAGGAACTTTTTACCACGGTAGTACATGGTTTTCCCTATTTCTTTTACTCTATTTTTCAACACATAAGGTAATCTAGAATTTGGTATAATTTCATAAATATTTTTTCCTTCCATTTTGTCATAATCTACTTCCAACAATTTCCCTGCTGCCTTATTAAAAAAAGAAATATTTAAGTGACTGTCAATGGCAACAATCCCATTATTCGTAGAATTTAAAATGGTGTGTAAATGTTTCATAGCAAATGTCAATTTTTTATTATACATTTTTAAAAGATCTTCCTTATATAAAATTCCCACCAGTTTTTGATTCCAACTAACTACAGGAAAAAATTCTTGTATTTTTTCAAAAACAGTGCTAACATCCTCCTCTTCATATATACACTCCACTTGAGTACTCATAAACTCTGCAATATTGGTATCTAGAAATTTATTTTCCTTTATTGCTTGGAATAAATGCTTTTTATAAAAAATTCCCAGTAGATGACCAACACCATCAATAATAAATATTATATCAATATCATAATTGCTAAATATTTCTGCCCCATCTTTTAAGGTTTTATTCGCAGAAAGTGAAATTGGGTTTACGGTCATGACTTCTTTTACTTTCATCATATCTCCCCCTTGTATAATATAAATTAACTCGTTGTGCTAGTAAACAAAACTATATGGATAAAATAGCCAAATTTTCTAGACAAAAGAAGATAGGATAACATAAAATTCTGGAGCTTTTTACTTATAAATTTTAACTAGCACAACGAGTTAAATGTATTATAAAATTATTATGGGACATTTGATATCATTCCTTAAATATGGTTTTAGGCGATTATCTTTTACCAGAGTGTGTCATTTGTCTCAATTTTTTTGTATAAAAAATGGTGCTGGTTTCTATCGCCAACACCAAATATTATAGAGCCTATTTTTTCCACTGTCTACTTGACAGAGAGGCAGTTCACTTTTTAGAATTACTTTTTAATTATTTCAATCTAATAAATTTCTTTCTTATACTTCTACTTCTGTGGACGCTATATCTTTCCCCTTTTTAGAAGCTATTAACAAAGCATGTAAAATGATCCCTACAGCTAATCCCCAAGCTGCTCCTTTTATAGCTAAAATTGTCGCCATAACTCCAGCAACTCCTTTTTCAGATTCTGTCTTTACAGTATCCATGGCCAGCCTTACACATACAAAACCCTGTACCAATAATGTAAGAGACAAGGCAACTGGCAAGACAGGTTGAACCAATGTTACTACAGCCACTAAAGCAACTGATATAAAGGTCACCCACCTAAAAGTACCTACTCCACTAAATATAGAATCCATTGCTTCTCTTCCATCTTTATACCTTGTGGCAACAGCAGCTGTTACTGCTGACCAAAGAGGCCCGCAAAGAGGAACATAGGGAGTAAAACTTCCTTCAATTAAATTTCTAACACCACTAATAATGTTGGATCTATTTGGATTAAAATCAATTTTTTCATCTTTTCTTATTTCATCAGCTTCACCGATAAGTGCTTCACTGGTAACAAAATCTCCAAAGGCTATGATATAAATCATAATTACTGTAGGAATTGCTGCAATAAAAAGATCTAGACTTGGAAATCCCACTCCAAAAACACTTACATTGTTTATAATCCCTACAAAATCTGGAATTTTAATAATAGAACCCAATTCTACCTGTGGTATTGGCAATTCTCCTGTCAGTGGGCCTGCAATAATTGCTACTATAATGGCTGGCAACATGCCAAATTTTCCAATCATGTAGGCAGTCCTATTTCTTTGTTTTAATTTATGAAAACTATCTGAAAATAATAAATAGAAAGCTACAAGGGTTCCAATGGTAATAGCCACTGGATATACATTAAATCTTCCCCCATCTAACTTTATCTCTCCAATAATTGCTGATAAACCTGCTCCTAATATAATACCTCCTTTTATAGAATTTGGAACCTTCTTCATTATTTTTCCCGCACCACCTGTGACTCCTAAAACTAAGAAAACAAGAGAAAGTACTAATTGTAAAGCAATTAAGGCCTGTATCCTTTCCACTCCTATAGCATAGTTATCTACTAAATAAGCTGTAGTTAATGGTATAGAAGGAGTGATCCACCCTGGTACAACAGGATCTCCTAATAAAGAATGGAGAGTGTATAGTAGCCCATTAATAATTACCATGCTCCAAGCAATTTCAAAGGATACCCCCAGTACTTCAGTCAAAACTGGAATAGCTCCTAAACAAGTGGCGCACATCAAAATTCCTTGAAATGCTTCAGACCATTCCCATTTATAATGAATCAGTGGAATTCTTATTTTAAAGATACCTGCTTTCATATATGGCTGCTCGGCTCCATTTTCTCTAATTTTAGCCATTTTAAATCACCATTCCTTTTAGAATTTTTCATTGAATCGTTTTTCAAATTCTTCTACAAGCTCTTCTTTAAAGTTTGGATGGGCTATATTGATTAAATTTCTTGCTCTTTGTCGAAGAGTTTTTCCCCTGAGAGAAGCAATTCCATATTCTGTGACAACATAATCTACATCCTGTCTAGAAGTGGTTACTGCAGCTCCATGATCCAAAAACGGAACAATTTTAGAAATCTTACCTTTAGCCGTAGTTGAAGTAATGGCCATAATGGATTTTCCATCCTCTGCCATAGCTGCTCCTCTTACAAAATCTACTTGACCTCCTACCCCACTAATTTGATTTAATCCAATACTTTCAGATGCTACTTGCCCCATTAAATCCACTTGCACACAAGAATTAATGGCTATCATTTTATAGTTTTGCATTACTACTAGTGGATCATTCACATAATCTACAGGTCGCAATTCAACTGCAGGATTATTATCTACATAGTCATATAACTGTTTCGTCCCCATGAGAAATGTTACTGTACTTTTCCCCGAATTAATTGACTTTTTCTTATTTGTAATGACACCAGCTTCCACTAATTCAACTACACCATCGGAAATCATTTCTGAATGAATTCCCAAATCTTTTTTATCTTTCAAGAAAAGTAATACAGCATCTGGAATAGAACCGATTCCTAGTTGAAGGGTAGAGCCATCCTCTATTAAAGAAGCACAATATCTGCCAATTGACTTTTCTACATCTGTAATTTTAGCAGGCTGAAGTTCTAAAACAGGATGAGAAACTTCTACGGCATAATCAATATCTGATATATGAATAAAACTATCTCCTAAGGTCCGAGGCATCTGATCATTTATTTCTGCAATTACTAATTTTGCTGCTTCAGCTGCAGGTTTAGAGTAGTCTACTGCAACACCAAAACTACAATATCCATGTTCATCGGGAGTAGAAAGTTGTACCAATGCCACATCTACTGGCATAGAACCATTTATAAATAATCTTGGTATCTCATGAAAAAAACAAGGGGTAAAATCTCCTCTACCTGAATTAATCGCATCCTTGGTAGTTCCACCTACGAAAAATGCATTATGTCTAAAATAAGGCTCCATACCTTCCTGAGCATATTCTGCCTTTCCCCTAGGAACCATGTGAACAACTTCAACGTCCTTATATTGTTCTTTATTGGCAACCATTGCATCTAGAAGAACAGAAGGCTCGCCTACAGCGTGACTTACAACCACTCTGTTTCCAGATTGAATATGTTTTACTGCTTCTTCTTTTGAAATAAGTTTCTCCTGGTAAACTTTTTGCCAATTCATTTAGATCCCCTCCTTTTTTATTTGTTTTATTTTTAATTTTAATCTTTCATAATCATTTAAGGTTCTAATAACCATTTTTCCGTATCTTCCATACAGATTTTCATGATTGACACAGGAGGTCATACACCCACATAAAATAATTATGAAATCACATATTCCAGAGCAATTAAAATTAGTGAAAATATGAATATTATTAAAATCTCTCTTTAAATTTCTTATAATTTGATTTCTATCATACCTTGGATTACATCCACCACAATACTTCACACATATATTCATAGGGAATAACTCCTATTGATTCTTACTTAATAGTTTCTTTGCAAATTGATAAAGTTCTTCGTTAACAGCATCCCTTAAAATGACTTTTTTAAGATCAGGAATATATTTTTTCAATGTACTTTCAATAATATCTTCAACAGTAAACTTAGCTGAAGGACAATTTTTACACTGTCCCAATAGTCTAATGCAAAGAATCCCATCCTCGTAGGATAATACCTCTACATCTCCATCATGCCTTAATAAATAAGGTCGTATTTCTTTTTGTAATATCCCTTCTAATTTCTTCTCCATAATAAGTTTCTCCCTTCCTCATTAGACTATTGGACTACATGTTTTTATAAAGGCTTTATGCTTCTTTTATTCCTTTATATTGGCAATATTTTTCGCCAATTCCTTTTTATGCTCTAAGTTTCCTTGTCTAGAAATCATGATTCTTTGAGCTTGTGGAGAACCAGCCCCATGCATTGACTCAGTTCTATATCCTACTGCTGCTGTACCTAAAGATAAATTCTCAATTAATCGTAATATTCTTAGTCGATTTTCTGTTGAAACAGATTTTACACCTCTTAAATATTTTTCCACGTAGTGTCCCACTTCTTCACTTCTAAAATCTTTTTCAGAAGGAGCAGTTACCATTAATCCCCCTGCTATATCTTCTGCTAATCTTACAATTTCATAGGGGAATCTAGTAACATTTTGTTTGCAGACATTGGCAAGTAATAGATCTATTAAGTAATTTCCAGATTCTGTTTGATATCCTTGGGAAGAACAAGCGATCCCACAGGCGTATAATGTTTCATTTAAATGAGTCATTTCAATCAATTTATCCTTAATATGGGAAGCCTTAGGAACTCCATTATATTCTGCCGCCAATGCAGCAGCCCCAATTAATACATCGCCTACTCCCACCTTACAACCACCATAACTTTGTCTATGATAGCCTGCAAACCTTTCTACCAACATTCCTGCAAATTCTGTTTCCCCATTTAGAAAAATTCTTTCATTAGGAACAAAAACATTGTCAAAAACAACCAGCGCTTCCACCCCACCAAATTTTTTATTGCCTAAATCCATATCCACATTTTCTTCTAACTTTCTTGTATCACAGGATTGACGACCAATAATCATAGTAATCCCTTCGGCATCCGTTGGAACAGCAAAGGATATGGCATAATCCTTATCTTCCGGCCTCATAGCTTGGGTTGGCATTACTAAAACTTCGTGGGAATTTAAAATTCCGGTTTGATGAGCTTTTGCTCCTCTAACAATTACTCCATCTTCTCTTTTTTCCACAACCCTTAAATATAAATCTGGGTCTGCCTGTTGACTTGGAGACAATCCCCTATCTCCTTTAGGATCTGTCATTGCCCCGTCTACTGTGTAGTCGTTTTCTTCAACAAATTTTATAAAATTTTTAAATCTCTTATTATATTTTGTTTCATATTTTTCATCAATTTCATAAGTTGTACTATATTCCGCATTAAAGGCATCCATCCCAACACATCTCTGAAAACAGGAAGCAGTCTTTTGTCCTAACAACCTTTGCATTTTTACTTTTTTAATTAAATCATCGGTACTCATGTGAATATTGTTAAATCGATTAATCTTATTCCCAGTAATTACAGATGTAGCAGTCATTAAATCTTGATACTCCGGTTGTTGGGCTAATTCATAGGTCATTTTTACTGAATTCATAGAAGGGCGTAATATTGGATTATCCACCACATTTTTTATTTTTTCCCCAAACATGTAAACCTGTAAATTTAACTTTCTCAAGCTTTCCTCATATTGCTCCCCTGTCATTAATGCCATTAAAATCATCCTCCTCTTTTACTTATTTTTTATATCGTTTTTACACTTTATTTATATTGCAAATCCTATGCCATATCTTTTCTTTCTGCATATATCCCTAAAATCCATAACAACCATAACTATTTAAATTTTTATTCATTTATTTTTTGATGCAATTTTACAACGAAATAACAAATTAATTCTTAGAAATGATATTATTTGATCAAAAAAACAATAAGTTGCAATTTTGCACTAAGTGCAAAACTGCAACTTACAAACCATGATACCTTTGCCTTTTTCGAACAAAGGTGGAAGGATGCATTCCTAAATAATTTGCCGCATCTCTTACATTGCCGAATTTTTCATATGCCCTATCCATAATATTCTTCTCATATTTTTTGATTAATCGATCCAAGTGTATTTTCCCAGAAGAAAATTCAATATCCGGCATGGTCAAAGAGAGGTCTAAATCCATTGGTAAATCTTTTAAGGTGATCACATCAGAATCGCTCCCTGCCACAAGTCTTGTAACCATATTTTTAAGCTCTCTTATATTTCCTGGCCATTTATATCTGATAAGAGCGTTTATAACCTCTTGATCTATTTCTTTATGAAAACCTAGCTTTTGATTCATTTTCTCAAGAAAATGTTCTATTAGCAAAGGAATATCTTTTGATCTTTCTCGAAGAGAAGGAATCAAAATTGGAAAAACATTTAATCTATAATATAAGTCCTCTCGAAATAATTTTTTCTTAACCATATCCTCCAGATTTCTGTTAGTAGCGGCAATCACTCTAATATCTACTTTTATAGGTTTATTTCCACCTACTCTAATAATTTCCCCCTCTTGTAATACCCTTAGAAACTTTACTTGCATATCTAAAGAAAGTTCTCCTATTTCATCTAAAAATACCGTACCGCCATTGGCTGTTTCAAAAATTCCCATTTTCCCTTTTCTATCTGCTCCTGTAAAAGCTCCCTTTTCATATCCAAACAATTGACTTTCTATAAGACTCTCAGGCATAGCTCCACAATCAACTTTAAAAAAATATTTATTCCTTCTACTGCTATGTTCATATATAAATCTTGCCATTACTTCTTTCCCAACTCCTGATTCCCCTAATAATAAAACAATTAGATCCATACATGCAACTTTTTTTGCTTTTGCCAACATTTCTAACATATTTTTATCCTTAGTAATAATTTTCATATTTCGAAGTTCCTGGGATTTAATAGATTCAATTTCTGAATAATATCTCTTTGTTATTTTTTCATTTTGGGCAAGTTTTTCCTTCAATTCATTTAACTTGGTAATATCCCGTACATTAGTAACTACCATAGTTATGTTATCAATTTTATCAAATACAGGATTTGAAGATATTAGAACCGTTTTTCCGTTATTAAAAGTCTGTTCTATGGTAACGGATTCTTTTGTTTCTAATACCAATAATGTTCCTGACTGCGAAATAATTCCATCCTTTACAATATCACTCATATTTCTTCCTATCATATCTTTTCTTTTAACACCAGTTATTTCTTCATAGGATTTATTCACCAAGATAGTATTGGCATCCCCATCTGTAATATAAATTCCATCATAAGAATTTTCAATAATTGCATCAAGCTGTGAACATATCATCTTCATTTTCTTTATTTGGCCATTTTCACCCTTATCTCTTTCTTGATAAAAAAACCTTCCCTCATCAAGATTATTCATTTAGACTCCTCCCCATATAAATAACGTAGTTATCTAAGCACTAAGGAAAAAACAAAACAACTTTAATAAAAGACATCCCTAAACAGAGATGCCTTCCTATGAAAATATATTTTACTTCATCTATTATAGTTTCCCTAATATCCTAGTTCCTCATTTACAATAATTACATGGATTCTGTTAGGAATCCCTTGTCTTTTAATCACGGTGTATTCATTACAAATCCTATTAGGACTACTGCAATCAGCACAATGTCCTGTTTTTGCACAAGGGTTGATATTCCCAAGCCTTACATTATTAGCTGGAGAAGCGATGGATTTTACCCTTTTAATGGCCTCCTCTAAATCCACCACTAGCTTGTTAATCCCTACCACTACAATTACTTTCTTCGGTCCATAAAGCATGGCAGCTACTCGGTTTCCCGTACCATCTACATTATAAAGTTCCCCTTGCTCTGTAATGGCATTAGAGCTTACTAAATACCCATCGGCAAAGAAACTCTTTCGAAAGACTTCATTTCGCCCTTCTGCATCCATGTTCTCTGCATATCGATCTAAAAATTCATAGTCCCCATTTCGAAGAAGATCAATGGCCCCTATTTCAAATAAAGTCATAGAACCCCCTACTGCTACTACATCTCCTTTATGCAAAAGTTCTTTGACTTTTTCTAGGGCTTCTTTTTTATCCTCTACAAAATACCCTTGCATATTGTTTTTTTCTAAATTTTCAATGGTCTTTTGCACCCTTTTTTGGGTGACAAATACAAGATTTTGATCCATTTTTATCCCCCTTTTCTTAGATGAATCTATTATGCTAGTTACATCATTTCAAATCAACCAGCATAACCAATTCAATGAATTCTCATCTCTATCCTATTACTTCTATCTATAGGTATGCAATTCCTTTATTAAATAGGAAAAACTGCAATTGCCCTCTACTTTATTTAAATTTATTATATTTCCTAGACTACTTCTATGTCAATTCCGTCTCCTTTAGATTATCCACTATTTAAAAACATTTGTATTCCAATCATGCTCATTTTGTGTTATACTAACCATATTAAAAAATTTCAACACTTTGATTTTACTAAGGGGGTTTACAGCCATGGACTATGTCAGCACTCGAAATAAAAATTTAAAAATAACTTCTTGTCAAGCCATTTTACAGGGAATTTCTGAAGACGGGGGACTTTTTTTACCTGAGAAAATTCCTGTATTAAAAGAAGATCTTAATCAATTACTTCCTATGGATTATAAAGATTTAGCCTTTACCATTATGAAATATTTTTTTACCGACTTCGAAGAAAGGGAATTAAGAAGCTGCATCCAAAAAGCCTATGATAATAAATTTGATACCCCAGTCATCGTACCTGTGGTAAAAAAGAAAGATGTGTATTTCTTAGAGCTTTTTCATGGGCCCACCTTGGCCTTTAAGGATATAGCTTTGTCCATCCTACCTCATTTATTAACCACTGCCTTAAACAAGCTAAAGATAAATAAGGAAGTCCTTATTTTAACAGCTACCTCTGGAGATACCGGAAAAGCAGCACTACAGGCCTTTTCTAATGTAAATCAGGTAAGAATTATGGTATTTTATCCCCAGAAGGGGGTCAGTGAAATCCAAAAAAGGCAGATGATTACCCACGAGGGAAGCAATACTCGAGTGGTAGGCATTGAAGGCAACTTTGATGATGCCCAAAGTGGAGTAAAAAAATTGTTTCATGATCCAGACCTCAAGGAAAAATTAGATCAAAATAATATCATGCTTTCCTCTGCCAATTCTATTAATATTGGAAGGTTAATTCCCCAAGTAGTGTATTATTTCTATGGGTATCTAAATCTGTTGAAAAATAAAGAAATTCATTCCGGAGAAAATATCAATGTAGTAGTACCTACTGGAAACTTTGGAAATATTCTAGCAGCCTATTATGCAAAAAAAATGGGATTGCCCATTCACAAACTCATCTGTGCTTCCAATGAAAATAATGTACTCACAGACTTTTTTAGAAGGGGAGAATATGATGTCCATCGGTCCTTTAAAATGACCAGCTCCCCTTCCATGGATATCCTAATCTCTAGTAACTTAGAGCGACTATTGTTTGAAATCTCCGGTGGAGATGATACCCTGACCAAAAAATTGATCTCTAGCCTGCAGTCTAAAGGGAAATATACCATTACAAAGTCTATGGAAGAAAGACTAGAAGATTTTTATGGGAATTTCGCCTGGGAAGAAGAAGTCTTTGAAAGTATTTCTAAATTATTTCAAAATACAGACTATGTGATGGATCCCCATACAGCAGTTGCCTATAAGGTTTATGAAAAGTACCAGGAAAAAACAAGAGATGCCACAAAAACCCTCATTGCCTCTACTGCTAATCCTTTTAAATTCGGAAAAAGTGTAGGAAAAGCCTTAGGACTAGAGATAGTAAAAGATGATTTTCAAATATTAGATAAAATTTCTGATGTAGCAAAATTAGAGATTCCGAAAAACATCAAGGAACTCAAAAATAAAAAAATTCTCCATCCCTATTCCTGCAAAAAAGAGGAAATGCAAGAGATGGTAGCAGATTTTGTGAAGGTGTAGGTGTCTATCATGATAAGAGTCAGTGTACCAGCAACTAGTGCCAATATGGGACCAGGCTTTGACTGTATGGGAATTGCCTTAAATCTATATAATACCTTTACCATAGAAGAAATAGAGGAGGGTCTCAATATCTCCGACTGTCCTCAGGAGCTTTGTAATGAAAATAATTTAATTTATCAATCCATGTTAAAATGCTTTCAAGTCATTGGTTATCAGCCAAAAGGATATAACATTACGATCCAAACTAAAATTCCCCTATCTAGAGGTCTAGGCAGCAGTGCCACCTGTATTATCGGCGGAGTACTCGCTGCCAATGAAATTGCAGGAAGTCCCCTAAACAAAGAGGAACTTCTTTCTATTGCTAATAAAATAGAGGGGCATCCCGATAATATTGCCCCTGCCCTTTTTGGAGGAATGATTCTGTCTATCTGTAAGAAAGATCAAATTTATTATAATAAACTCCAACTACCAGAAGAATTGAAGTTTTGTGCTCTGATTCCAGATTTTTCTTTATCGACCCACGCAGCAAGGGAAATATTACCTAAAGAAATATCTTATGAAGACGCGATATTTAATATAGGCCATTCTTCCCTATTGGTATCGGCTTTGTTAAATAGAAATTATAGTGTGCTAAAGCATGCTTGTGAAGATCGGATACATCAGCCTTATCGGGGAAAACTTATTGCTAACTATAAAGAAATTGTAGAGAAATGCAAAGAGCTTGATAGCTTATGTGTCTTTTTAAGTGGAGCAGGTCCTACTATTATGACAATCCTGAAGCAGGGAAATGATGATTTTGTCCCCTTAATGAAAAAATATCTAGAGACTCTTCCCCATCACTGGGATATTATAGAGTTACAAATAGATCCTATGGGAGCTATGATAGTTTAAGCCAGTATTTTACACCCTTGGAAAATTTGAATTTCGAGTGTTTTTACAAACCTTGGAACGATAATCTCTATTATTGCAGGAGTTATATTCCTAAGGGAAAATATTTATTATTACCATATCATTGGCTCGATTTTTATTATCAGTGGTATAATTGGGGTGAATTATTTCAATAAAGTAGAAGAATAAAAGTAGAAAAGATCCCCTAACAAAGGGGACCTTTATTAATTAGAATTTATTTTTGTCTTAATAATTTAATAGCGTTTTTCAACTTTACCGGATTTCCATACATTAGGGTTCCTAAACAGTAAATCATAGCAGCCAAGCTTCCTATTATAACAGTGGTTGCAACCAAAATAAGTAAAGATAGGATGACTTCTATATTGGAAACACTGCCCATGGATACTCTGACAAACATGGACATAAAGGAACTAAAGGGAATAAAGGAAGCGATCTTCAGTACGATAGATTCTGTATTGTTCATCCCCATGATTGTAATGAAAAATACAGCAACAAAAATAATGGTAATAGGAGTGGCGCTAGCGCTGATATCTTCTGTTCTAGATACTAAAGCTCCCAAGGCCCCATAAATAAAGGAATAAAGGAGATAACCTAAAATACCAAATACAGAAAACCAAAGAAGAACACTTCCTGGTATTTCAAATATAAAGTCTAAAGCATGATCCCAGGCAGAGGCATTTAGCTTGTAGGCAATACTCCCTACGGCAATCACTAAGCCAAATTGGATGATGCCCGCTAGGGCTCCCCCTATAACTTTTCCAAATATAAGATTTCTACTATCAGTGCTGGTAATGAGAACTTCCATGGTTCTATTGCTTTTTTCACTGGCTACCGAGGTGGCAATCAATTGACCGTAAAATATGACCATAAAGTATAGACCGAAGATTAAAATATAAGTATATGCATAATTACTAGCACTATCTTTTCCTAAAACCTTGGTATCCTGCTTTATATTGGCATGAATAAGATCTTCCACCTCATTATAGTTTATTCCTCTGTCCTTAAAGCCCTGTATTCGATAAGCTCTCTTCAAGGCTTCCTCAAATGGGAAGCTATTAGAATCCATCATTTCATTATTTTTCACTAGATATTGATATTTCGTAGGAGATTTTATAAGATAGCCTGCCTCTACTTTTCCATCTAGTATATCTCTTTCTAATTTTGCCTCACTATCAAACTCCACTAGTTTTCCATCAGCAAAAGATGCCTTTAAGTCCTCCACATTAGAGAGAGCCTGGTTTTTATTGATAAAACCATAGGTCTTATTTAATTCTTCTTGTTCTTCTACAGATTGTTTATCTTCAGACGAGCTGAAAAAAGTATCCTTTATGGTGGGTACAGATAACCCAATGGTTAAAAGCAAACAAATAATTCCCGTAGAAATAATGAAGGTTTTATTCTTCATAAAATGCATCAATTCAAATTTTAGTACAATAAAAAAGTCTTTCACTATTTGTCACCCACCTTACTGACAAAAATATCTTCCAAGGTGGGTTGATAGATAGAAAATTTTTCAATGTTTATATCCAACTCTATTAACCCCTTAAGCAAATCATTTTTTGTTTTATTTTCCAATAATTTTATGATTAAATAATTTTTCTTTTGGTCTACCACTGCAACAATATCCCTCAAATGTCTGTCTCTTATACACATCTGACGCTGCCGACGATCTTACGC
>USMD01000023.1 GCA_900555725.1 uncultured Garciella sp.
TACACGCGTAAGATCGTCGGCAGCGTCAGATGTGTATAAGAGACAGATATTAACAGGTAAATTTGTCAAGGAGGAAGATATAATGTATAGAGATGAGATTTTAGAAAAGGCTAAAAAAGAAAACTTATTTAATGACGAAGTCAAAAACAATAAAAACAAAAAAGGTAATCAATGGGGTGTATCAGCAACTAGCATAGTTATACTTATAATTATGATTATAAATTATATGAATGATAAAGATATTAGTCATCTATTCATTATATATGGAGCATATATAGGATTTGAAAATTTTGGAAAATATTTTGCTAACAAAGAAAAATTAGACTTAATATCTGCCATTGCGGGATTATTAGTTGCGGTTGGATCTTTTTTGATATGGTTGGTTGATTTATGGAACTTTTAATATTAAAAAATAGATTAAAAGAAACAAGGAATCAAAAAAATTTATCCCAACAAAAATTAGCTGATATGGTTGGTGTTTCTAGGAATACTATAAGTTCAATTGAGACAGGACAATTTAATCCTACTGCTAAATTAGCTCTAATTTTATGTATAGCTTTGGACAAAAAATTTGAGGAGTTATTTTACTTTGATTAAAATGACCAAATATATGCAGTAAACAACATAAATTTATTTAAATGAGATTAAGATACATTATTTATAATAAAGCGTCATTAGATACTATATTTACTTTTCTGAGTTCTACATAAATGTAATTATGACAAATTCACTAAAACACATAGAACCGTTGATTTTACTAGGATAGGGTAGGTCTTATACTTTATCCTTTTTTGTTTTTCTTCTTTGGGTTTGTCATAAGTTTTGATATCATTATATTATGACAAATCGTTAAATGAGGTGGAAAATGAAAGCAGTTGAACCAATTAGGGATATTAAAAAAGTTAATGCTATGAAAAATTATTTAAAGGGGAAGGATATTCGAGATTATGCTATGTTTGTTTTAGGGATTAATGTGGCTCTAAGAATTTCGGATCTACTTCAGATTAAATGGAGTGATGCTTTAAAGGAAAATAAAAAGACTTTTAAAGAATTAAATTTAATAGAGAAGAAAACTAAGGATGGCAGCGGTTTTGATTTTTGTCAAGAGATTAGAAGAACAAGCAACACCCTTATTGTCTTTTTAACGGCCTGTGATCAAGAGGTGGAGGTTGTAACTGGATTGGACATAGGAGGAGACGGTTATATCACCAAACCCTTTAGCCTAACCATTCTTATTTCAAAAATTAATGCCTTACTGAGGAGAAATGTGCCCTCAACTCTTGAAAAAATCACTTCTAAGGATCTGGAATTTTTCCCGGGAAGGATGGTACTAACCAAAAAAGGGCGGGAGATAGTCTTAAGCAAGAAAGAACTTAAGCTTTTGACCTATCTTATGAAAAATCCTCAGCAGATTATTGCCAAGGAGCAATTGCTGTCCCAACTATGGGATATGGAAGGGAACTTTGTGGACCCCAATACGGTGGCGGTAAATGTGCGAAGACTACGGGAAAAAATTGAGGATGACCCCTCCAATCCTTCCTATATTAAGACTGTACGGGGAATTGGCTATGTGTGGAATCAAGGATGTGATCGTCTATGAAATTAAGAAGGGAGCCTATGGCTAGGAAAAGTCTTCTGCTTCTTCTCGTTGGATTTTTTGTGATTACCCTAATACTTATTGGAATTCTTTTTATCTTATTAAGCAATGACCAGATAACTAAAACACAGTTAAAAAGGATTATAGAAATAAATATGGGATTATTTTTTTTAGGGGCTGGGGGCAATCTCCTTTTATTTCTCTATATGGCTAAAAAGTCTTTGCAAAAATTTGAGGGAATTTCCTTTGCCATCGACCGAATAATGGATGGAGATATGTCCCTTATTACAGATCCCCTTGTCCATGAGGAAGGAATTTTATCCCGCTTAGAATTTCAATTTTATCAGCTGGGTAGAAGAATGCAATTAAACCTGGAGGAACTAAATTGGGAAAAGGAAAACATTAAATCCCTAGTAGCTGATATTTCCCATCAGATTAAAACTCCCTTAGCTTCTATAAAGATGTTTAATGATATGCTATTGGAAGAGGACTTAAGCCCCTAGGAAAGGCATGAGTTTCAACAAAATATAGGGAGTGAGGTGGACAAACTTCAGTGGTTGTCCCATTCCCTCATTAAAATCTCCCGATTAGAGGCAGGGGTGATGGAGATAAAAAAGGTCAATGGAAACATTAAGGAAACTCTTCTCAAGGCGGTAAATGCCATTTATTTAAAGGCTCTAGAAAAAAATATTCAAGTGGGGCTGGAGAATATAGAAAGCATATCCATTAGTCATGATCCCAAATGGACCATTGAGGGAAAAAGTGGATTCTCCTTTCAAGGGCAGGATAAGGGATATACCCTCATTCGCAGTACCCTATTGGGATTGTCCCAGAAAAAGCTAAAACCCTTGAAAAATAGTTTATCACCAGGGAAACTTCCCTCCTCCAGTAAAGATGAGTTGCAAGCTCTACTTTATCTTCCTAAGGTCACTGAAAGAGGAACTTTCTATGGACCACCGGAGGAGATCACCTGTGAACCTATCCTTAATTTAAGGGTGGGAGATAAAATCAAACTCACTTATCCTCAGAGAGGCTATGAACAATTGGTAGAAAATTATAGCTTAATCATGGACTATGAAAGGTATAGGGACTTCTATGTAAGCAGGGAGGTTGTTATAACAGGAATAGTTGATGAGCTGCCGGTGAAGGATAATTTTCACCTGGGATTTAGCAATCTTCCCTACCTCTTAATTCGAGAAGAGGATTTTAAGGAACTTACAGGAATAGAGGGCTACCGTATTCTCAGCATTGATATGAGGGACAATGTTTCAGAGAAAGAATATCAGGAATTAAGAAAGAGGGTACAGCAACTGGCTAAGACTATTCCAGGAACTAATCCAATAGATGAAGTGGAACAACAAAAAAGCATAAATAGGCTGGGGCGACAGACTAAAACCTTGCGAAATACCATTGCAGGCATCCTGATCTTTATTAGTGGATTAAGTATTTATAATAATATTAGCTATAATCTTCTTTCCCATTTAAGGAAATATGGAATTTTAAAGGCTGTCGGTCTTACGACAAAACAATTTAAAAGTATGATCCAATTTGAAGGACTAACTTATGGAACAATTTCTGCCTTCTTTGCCTGTAGCATTTCCTTTGCTATTCAGCTGGGACTTTTTCTATTCCATGCCTATATTAGCTCCTACCCCCTATATCATAAGCAATTTTTCCTAGATTGGAAGCCCTATATTCTTATAATTGCTATTAATTTAGCCATCGGCTATTTGGCCACTCTAGGGCCTATTTCCCAGGTGAACAGGTTAGAAATTACAGAAGCTATAAGGACAGTAGAATGAAAGATATAACACTTAATGGAGATACAGAAAGGACAGAGACAGATGGTATTTAGCAGTTTAACATTTTTATTTTTATTTCTACCCATTGTTCTTCTTTTCTATTATTCCGTAGGGGAGAAATGGGAAAATGGGATTTTACTTCTAGCCAGTTTGTTTTTTTATGCCTGGGGAGAGCCAAGGCATATCTATCTTATGATATTTTCCATCCTAGTCAATTATTACTTTGGTCTTAAGATAGGGAAAGAGATCCATAGAAAGAAAAAGTTTTGGCTAGGGGTTACCCTTTTCTTTAATTTGTCCTTGTTGATTATTTTTAAGTATGCTAAATTTTTATTTGGCATAGGAGGTATTGCGCTACCCCTCGGAATATCCTTCTTTACCTTTCAGACCATGAGTTATGTCATAGATGTCTATAGGGGAGAGGAAAGGGTACAGAGGAATTTCTTTTCTCTAGCCTTGTACGTCAGTTTGTTTCCTCAGTTGGTGGCAGGGCCTATCGTACGTTATCAGACCGTAGATCAGCAAATCTACAGGCGAGAGCATTCCTTGGATAAATTTGTCCAGGGGGTAAATCGCTTTATCGCTGGACTTTCTAAAAAGGTGATTTTGGCCAATCAATTGGCAGTGGTGGCCGATGGAGTGTTTATAATTGGTTGATCCTAGAAATATCCAAAATATTGATATGGCCTATGAAGAAATCATTGAAAATAGTCATGCGGATATAGTGCTGTTTATGTACAATAGTTCAGGTTTTGATTCTATGATCAAAGAGATGGTGGACAAAGGAATAAAAAGAGAGTGACCTCTCGATCTTTTTTAATGATCAGTATTCCTATACATTTATTTTCCCCCTATGGATGTCTTCTCCCTATTCATAGAAAACATTTACTGCATGTTCCAGAATAAGCCTTTGTTCCTAAATAGCCAGCTTCTTCCAAAGCATTAAAGTATCATACTGTTTTTGAGATTGGATATGTCAGACTTTTACTCATGGTCTTCTATTGATGATATAGTATTATTATTACCAATCAATCCATTACAAGTGCGGCCCTAGCCGTTTTCTTGTAAAAAAGCATAACTCTTAAAAAAATTTAGAGTGAAAGATGGACAA
Organism: uncultured Garciella sp.; assembly: GCA_900555725.1. GTDB lineage: Bacteria > Bacillota > Clostridia > Eubacteriales > Garciellaceae > Garciella. Next base: position 4,511 of record USMD01000023.1, read on the forward strand.
AGATTAGCATAATAACACTTTTTTCCGAAAGAGGGAATTTCCCTCTTTTATTTCTAAAGCGAACTTATAAAAAAAATAGAAAGCCTTGTTTACCTTGCCCTTAACAAAAAGTAAGAATAGAATATAAATAAAGTCATCAAAGAATATCGTCAATCCCTAATCTCTGAAACAGTGACAGGGAAAATTGATGTAATGGACTATTGTAAGGGGGATTAAAATGGAAAATGGAAACCTTGAACCCAAAAAGGGGGATATACTTTTCTATACCACGGAGGATGGCAATATCAACATTGGCGTTTTGCTTTCTGAGGAAACTGTTTGGCTCACCCAGGCACAGATGATAGAGTTGTTTCAAAGAGATAGGTCTGTTATCTCAAGGCATATAAAAAATATTTATGAAGAGGGAGAATTAGAAAAAGAATCAACGGTTGCAAAATATGCAATAGTTCAAAGTGAGGGAAATAGAGAAGTTCAGCGAGAAGTTATATATTACAATCTAGATATGATTATCGCAGTAGAACATCGTGTCCGTTCCAAACAAGGTACGCAATTTAGACAATGGGCAACTAAGACTTTGAGAGAATACATTATAAAAGGCTTTGTCCTTGATGATGAAAGATTAAAAAATGGGAAACATTTTGGAAAAGATTATTTCGATGAATTATTAGAAAGAATTCGTGAAATTAGAGCATCGGAAAGAAGGTTTTACCAAAAGATTACCGATATTTATGTCTAGTGCAGTATAGATTATGATAGCAATTCAGACATAACAAAAAAATTCTATGCAACGGTTCAAAACAAACTTCACTTTGCAATCACAGGGCAAACGGCCGCTGAGATTATTCAAAGTAGAGCAGATGCTTCTAAAGCCAATAGGGGTTTAACAACATGGAAGCATTCACCCCGAGGAAAAATATTAAAGTCAGATATTCATATAGCGAAAAACTATTTAAACAAAGAAGAAATAGAAGAACTCAATAGGATTGTCAATATGTATCTTGACTATGCAGAAAATCAAGCAAAAAAACAAATCCCAATGAAAATGAAGGATTGGATAAATAAATTAGATGCCTTTTTACAATTCAATGAATATGAACTTTTACAAGGAAAAGGAAAAATATCAGCAGAAGTGTCCAGAAAACTTGCGGATGAAGAATATGATAAGTTTAGAGTAAAGCAAGATAGAGAGTATATATCAGATTTTGATAAGGAGACAGAAAAGTATTTGAAGTAATCTCTCCAAGATACCATATCGGAAGAATGTCCCAAAATGAAAAGTTTTTTATGAAGATTCTTGAGGATAGGGAGTTTAAAGACATTATAATGAATTTTATGTTTGATGAAATTTATGAGGCTTTAAATCAAAAATTAAGATAAAAAATAAAATTATTTTTAGAATAAGTAGGAGGATATATTTATTAGATGGGGGAAAGATTAATGAAAGAATCAGAGAATTCAAAAATGGCATTAGCATTAATTTTGGGTTGCCTTGCACTAGGTGCAGGATGTATAGGCTATGTGATACTAAGACAATGGATATTTCTGGTAGGTGGGATCATAGGATCTGCTCTAATTGCTCTAATACTGATATTAAGAAAATGAAATTAATTATAGATTTCATTTAGTTCTAAACAATAGAGAAACACGAATTAAGAGGTGAAGAATGGTGTGATGAATGTGCAGTATTTTGAAAAAGAACAGATAATCAAGCAACTGAAAAAACAAATTAAAATAAATAAACACATCATTGGAGTTGCGGCAGGTTCTGGATTAACAGCAAAATATGCTGAAGAAGGTGGGGCTGATTTTATTTTGGCACTAAGTTCTGGTTTTTTTCGCCAAAAGGGTTTAAGCTCTCTTGCTGCATATTTGCCATTTTCAAATAGTAACAGTACAGTTATGGAATTAGGATTGAAGGAATTACTGCCAAGAGCTAATAAAATTCCTGTGGTTTTTGGATTCATGGCCTCAGATCCGTCTAACGATTTAGAAACGTTTATTCAGAAAATTAAAGAAAATGGATTTGCTGGTATTAATAATTATCCAACAATTGGATTGATTGATGGCAAATACCGGGAGGCATTAGAAGAACAGGGAATTTCATATAAGCAGGAAGTTGAAAGTATTTGCATTGCTAATAAATTAGGTTTGTTTACAGTTGCATTTGTTTTTGATAAAAAACAAGCGATTCAAATGATTGATGCAGGGGCTGATGTTATTTGTTTGCATTTGGGGTTAACTACTGGAGGAAAACTCGGTTCAAAACAAATACAATCATTACAATCCGTAAGAAAATTAACGCATGATATTTTTGAAGTAGTTACAGAAAAAAATCCAAACGTAATCAAGATGGTTTATGGTGGACCGGTAAATAAACCAGTGGATGTTCAATTTATTTATGATGGTACTAATATTGATGGGTATATAGGCGGATCTGTTTTTGAAAGAATACCTACGGAACAAGTAGTTTTGCAGGTAACGCAATCTTTCAAAAAAACAAATGATATAAAATATGAAGAGCTTATTCAAAAAATCATTAGTGGATTCAGTTCATCAGATGATTATATTGATTTTATTAAAAGATATGTAGCCCTTCATTATAAGGAGGAATTATCTTTAAATGAAATTGCGGAAATTCTTCATATATCAAGGTCGTATTTAAGTACTTTATTCAAAAAGAATGTAGGTATTTCGTTTACTGATTATTTAATAGATTTTCGACTCAACCGTGCATTGGAAATTTTCCAAGAAAAAAATTTGCCATTAACAACCGTTGCAGAATTGGTTGGATATTCAAACTATGCTCAGTTTAGCAAAATCTTTAAGAAGCGAAAAGGAAAATCTCCTAGAGAATTTATTAAAACAAACATAAAGACAAGTTAATCAAACGAAAGGTCATATACTTTTTAAATAGAAAGCGTTATCATAAGAATTGTTAAGAAAATGATATCGTTTTCCTAAATTTGAAAAAGGAAGTGATATGTTTGAGCAAGACTATTGCATTAATTGGAACATTTGATTCCAAAGGTAAAGAATTTCTATTTGTAAAGGAGGTAATTGAGTCCTTAGGTTTCAACACATTCATGATACATTCTGGTGTATTTGATCCTCAGTTCACACCGGATGTATCTAATGCAGAGATAGCTCTTGCGGTAGGAGAGGATATTAGGAAAATAGCAGAGCAGAAGGATCGTGCACATGCAACGGCAGTTCTTTCAAAGGGAATGGAAGTTTTATTACCCAAATTATATAAAGAGGGAAAGTTTGACGGTGTTTTATCATTTGGTGGAACAGGTGGAACTTCAATTGCTACACCAGGAATGAGAGCACTTCCTATTGGTGTTCCAAAAGTTATGGTATCGACAGTTGCATCTGGAAATACTCAACCTTATGTGGGAACGAGTGACATTATTATGATCCCATCTATTGTCGATGTAGCCGGATTGAATACTATTTCTACGAAAATATTTACGAATGCAGTATTTGCCATTGGTGGTATGCTTCAGTTTGAACATAAAACAGAATTAGAACACAAACCGCTAATTGCAGCAACAATGTTTGGTCTAACAACTCCTTGTATAAACTATGCAAAGAATTATTTAGAAGATAAGGGATACGAAGTTTTAATTTTTCATGCTACAGGAATAGGTGGAAAAACAATGGAACACTTGATTGAAAATGATTTTTTTGAAGGTGTCCTTGATATAACCACAACAGAATGGGCTGACGAAACGGTTGGTGGAATACTGGCAGCAGGCCCGCATCGTTTAGAAGCAGCAGGAAAGCATGGAATACCACAAGTAGTATCTGTCGGTGCAATGGATATGGTAAACTTTGGGCCAAGAGAAACTGTTCCTAAACAATTTGATGGGCGAAAATTTTATCAACACAATCCAACAGTGACTTTGATGAGAACATCAGTTGAGGAAAATAAAGAAATCGGGGAAAATATGGCAGACCGAATAAATCAATCTAATGGTTATACAGCATTATTGTTCCCGCTAAAAGGCTTTTCAGGATTGGATATTGAAGGTCAGCAATTTTACGGTCCAAAAGAAGATCAAACATTAATCAATACTTTAAAAGAAAAAGTTGACCATAGCAAAATAGAAATTATTGAAAAAGATTTTCATATTAATGACAGGAAATTTGCTGAATTAGTAGCAGAAAAACTACTACAATTAATAGAAAAAAAGAAAGGAGAAAATTAAAATGTTATCATTATCAAGAGAAGGGATTTTAAAACGTTTTAAAGGAAGAATTGAGAGTGGTGAAATTTTACTAGGTGTCGGCGCTGGAACAGGTATTACTGCTAAAAGCAGTGAAGCTGGCGGTGCTGATATGTTAATAATTTACAACTCTGGTCGATATAGAATGGCAGGGCGTGGTTCTTTAGCAGGTTTATTAGCATATGGAGATGCGAACCAAATCGTTCAAGACATGGGTAATGAAGTATTGCCAGTTGTTCAAAATACTCCAGTTTTGGCAGGTGTAAATGGTACAGATCCATTTAGAGTTATGGATGTATTTTTAAAACAATTAAAAGATCAAGGTTTTAGTGGTGTTCAAAACTTCCCGACTGTCGGTTTAATTGATGGTGTATTCCGTAAGAATTTAGAAGAAACTGGAATGGGATATGATTTAGAAGTTGAAATGATTCGTAAAGCACATGAGCTAGATTTATTAACAACACCATATGTATTTGATGAAGAACAGGCAACAAAGATGGTAGAAGCAGGGGCTGATGTTCTTGTTGCACATATGGGTCTAACTACAAAGGGAACTATAGGAGCTAAGACTGCTTTGACTTTGGATGACTGTGTTCAACGTATTCAAGCAATTGTTGATGCAGGTCGTGCGGTAAATCCAGATATATTAGCTATTTGTCATGGAGGTCCAATTGCAGAACCTAAAGATGCTGAATATGTAATAAATAGAGTCGATGGAATTGTTGGATTTTTTGGAGCATCAAGTATTGAAAGATTTGCAGCAGAGAAAGGAATCAAAGAACAAACGAAAGAGTTTAAGAAAATTAAAAAATAATTACAGCATACAAGCAGAAACAATTCAGTGAAAGCATAGCAACAATAATATTATGCATATATTTATTATTCAAACGTTAAGCAGGCCGTCATTTAATTAAAAATCAATACAATTTTAGGAGCGAATCCAGTTGGACTTCGCTTCTTTTTCAATTTTTGGGAATTTAGAATATTTTCTAACAAATTCTGTTTTAGCTTCTGTATATCCATCCCCATCATGTTCATATTTATATTTTAAACTTGAGCATATTTCTCTGCAATATCTTTTGTTCTCTTAGATAATCTCTAAAATGTAGTTCATCCCAGTCACCCTGATATCTAACATGAAGGTGAAATACTTTTTCGGAAAATCCTTTATTTGTATAGCCTTTAATAAACATCATATAGGATATAAGAAACAAGAAAATAAGGTGCAGGAGAGAACCTGCACTTTTTTATTTTACGCAAACTTGTTTTTCACGTAGTCAGGCTTACTCCTTTCATCTTGCTTATTTCTTACCGACCACCGATCAATTTAATGTATAATAGTTATATGGTGAACATTAATATCAATTTTAAGCAGAAATGAAGGTGCTGTAAAAATCATGAATAAATATCCAGAACCAACTGTTAGTGCGATTATTTTTAATCCCGAAGGGAAAATACTACTTTGTAAATCTCATAAATGGGGGAATAAATATGTCATTCCTGGAGGACATATTGAATTGGGAGAAAAAATGGAAGAAGCATTAAAAAGAGAGATATTGGAGGAGACAGGTTTAAATATCTACGATATTAGATTAATTGGTTTAAAAGAAAGTATATATAGCGACACATTTCACGAGAAAAAACATTTCATTTTTATTGATTATCTATGTAAGACAGACTCAAGTGATGTTTTATTAAATGATGAAGCAGAAACATATGAATGGGTTGATATAAATGAGATTGACCATTATGATTTAGGGGGATTTATAAAAAAATTATTATTGAAATTAAGGAGTAAGAATAAATCTAAAGGTCGTATAGAGATATTTTATAATTATTAAGAGTGTTTTTCTATGAAAGCGTCCAACACGTTTAGCGGGATTTGAAATAACAGGAGTTGTTGAGCCAAAGCCACCGGAAAATTCACTCCACACAGTCCATGGAATATTGGATGAACTGCACTGACCAATGATGTTGTTTATATCAGCGATAAAAAATAATAAAAGAAAGGGATGAAAAAATATGATTAAACAATTAGATAATTCTAACATAGAAGAAGTCATGGATATCTGGTTAAAGACCAATATAACTGCCCATAGTTTTATACCTAAGCAGTATTGGATTAAGAATTATAGCATTGTTAAAGATGAATATATACCCATTTCTGAAACCTTTATTTACGAAGAAGACAATATTGTTAAAGGATTTATAAGTATGATAGACGATTACTTTATTGGTGCATTATTTGTTTCAGAAAAATATCAAAGACAAGGTATTGGGAAAAGGCTACTGAATTATTGCAAATCCATATATTCAAGATTGGAACTATGTGTTTATGTAGAAAATAAAAAGGCAGTAAAATTCTATAAGAATTGTGCATTTGTAATAGAAAAAGAGCAGGCCAATGAGGATTCTGGATATATGGAATATGTGATGGTATGGATAAAATAAAAGAAAAGGAGTGTCTACAAAAATGTAAAACAGATCCAAGAGATATACAGAATATTTTAAAAATGTGATAATAGAGGTAGAAATAAAAAACTTAGTAGGAAGGAAATCAGAAGGAAATATTGGGATTTTAAACGAGTATGGCATAAGGATAATGAAAGATTATTACATGACATCTTTTGTTTTGTAAATAAGATGTATAATAGGGATTGTTATTTGATAATTGGCGTATCTGATACTGATGAAATAGTTGGGATAAGTGAAGAAAACAGGAGAAAGGAAGAAAATTATGAATCTTTTAATTAGTGCTTGCTTATTAGGGGTTAATTGTAGATATGATGGAAAGAGTGCATATATAAAGGACTTAGAGATTTTAAAAGAAAGATATCATCTTATTCCCATATGTCCTGAAATCTTTGGAGGAATGGGAATTCCACGAGAGCCTGCAGAAAAAATAGAAGATAGAGTAATTAATAAAAAGGGAGAAGATGTAACTAAGTATTATGAGAAAGGTGCAAAAGAAGTTTTAAAGCTTACAAATCTTTATGATTGTAAATATGCGATATTAAAGGAGAGGAGTCCTTCCTGTGGTTATGAAAAAATCTATGATGGGAGCTTTACAGGTAGACTCATAGAGGGCAATGGAATACTAGCAGAAATGTTAGAAAGAAATGGAATAAAGGTTATAGGAGAATCAAAGGTTAAAGAATTATTATAAAAGGATGTAAATAGGAATCATTATCTCTCGATGGTATGAATATAGTAAATCTGATTGAACTTTCTATAGATGAAATTACTGGGAAAGTAAGTGGGGATCCCAAGTAAAAAAACGAAAGGAGTAAGCGCTATGGTGGAAGGCTTTCAACCAATCATAGATAAAAATTGTCAAATATTAATTTTAGGAACCATGCCCAGTGTGAAGTCTATGGAAAAACAAGAGTATTATGGGAATCCAAGAAATCAATTTTGGAAAATAATATTTTTTCTATTTAGAGAAGAATATATGGAAGATTATGGAGAAAGAATAAAATTTTTACGAAGAAAACACATTGCCCTTTGGGATGTTCTAAAAAGCTGTGATAGGCAAGGGAGTAGTGACTCTAGGATTAAAAATCCAGTTTCGAATGATTTTCAATGGCTTTTTTCTCAATATCCCAAAATAAAAAGTATCTACTTTAATGGAAAGACAGCAGAGAAATTATACAAAAGATTGGTAGGTACATGGGGAGAAAATATTACATTACAATCCTTGCCATCTACTAGCCCTGCTAACACTATTTCACTTTCTAAAAAATTGCAACAATGGAAAGAGATCCTTGATTCACTTTATATATGATGCAGATATATTTTTCAAAGATCTTTTTTGCCCTTTTGGTGTCCACTTCAATGCAAAAATGAGTTAGCTAAAGGTGGAATCTAATATTTCCACGTATCCTTCGGATCCATTTACCCTGATTCTCTGGCCGTCTTTTATAAGCTTTGTAGCATTTTCAACACCGACTACTCCAGGAAGGCCATATTCTCGTGTGATAACTGCACTGTGAGTAGTGAACCCTCCTACTTCAGTAACTAATCCTTTTATAGTAACAAATAATGGAGTCCAGCTGGGATCTGTAAATCGAGTCACAAGAATATCACCTTTTTCTAAGTTAGCTTCATCTACTGATAAGACTACCCTGGCACGGCCTTCCACTATGCCAGTTGAAACAGGAATACCTGAAATTGCTCCCTTAGGCATATTGCCTGCCCTGAAACTAGATGGTGGAACAAATCCTTGAGAAGTAAATACACGTGGAGGGGTCAGCTTTTCATAATGAGCATAGCTCTTTTTTCTCTTTTCTATAATCGAATAGTCCAACTGATTTGTCCTTATTACATCACAAAGTTCATCCAAATATAAATAGAATATATCCTCGGCATTTTTGATAATTCCCTTTTCTGCAAGTTTGTGTGCTTCTTTCATAAGTGCCTTTTTATAAACTTGATAACGTCGAACAATATAATATTTAGGATCTTCACGGCATCCTATGAAATTGCGAAGCAGGCTAATACTTTTTCCAATCTTTTTTGCTTTTTTATTACCTCCTGGCAGATTTTTTAAACGGCGGATGATCTCCTCTTCCTTCTTCTTTGCTTCCTGCTTTCCTGTCTGGAATCTAATTCGATGCTCACCCGGCTTTAGAACACGGATATTGTTAAGAAGAATAGGAATAAGCTGTGTAGGTTTTTCTTCGAAACGCTCTCTGGTAATGTCTATCTCTCCAGGACATCGCATTCCGTATTTATTTAAAAACACTCTGAATGCTTCTCTTGCTTCTTTTCCTCCCGGAAGCTTTTCCATCTCTTCAAAAAACTTCTCATCATCAGGATTCTGGGAAATATATTCTAGGATTTTTGGATATTTGCGAACAGTATCCGCTACATCACATAAAGCTAGCCCCATCTCAGTAGTGACATTATGATCCAGGGACTTGGTAAGTATATCAGCTACATTCTTATCTCCTAGTAATTTCTCAACTTTCTTATTGAGAGAGTCGTTCACCAATATCGCTACAATTATAGCTCCCAGCATTTCTGGGTTATATGCCATATCCAATAGTTTGTCACCATCATTAATGATGAATTCAAGGGCTTGATCTCCCGAAAGCTTGGAAAGTTGCTGATTCATATTTTGAATTTCCTTCTCAAACTTATTCATTAAATCCTTAATTCTTGAAGGATCATTTTTTTTATATACTTTTATTGCTTCTAAAATGGAACCTAGGGTAAAAATTCCACCCTGAATATTCCTTTTGCCCTTTGGAAGGGATGCCATGAAGTCCTTATCCTTTAAAATATTTTTTATAGCACTTTGAATCAGTGGATCCTGTTTGCCGGTTGCCATGACTAAACGTCTGCGCCCTATGTTTGATGATAAGTCATGGGTAATATCTGCATAAATTCTGCCTCCTATCTTCTCCATTGAGGATTCAGAAATCATTTCAAAGAAGGACATACCCAATGGTTTAATGGCATCTGTCATCATTTGCGTATGTCCAATTGACATATATACACGGGGGGTCTTGGAATCTGTTACCTTTGGAAGTGGAAACAATGTAGTGATAGAACGACTCTGAACAATGTAAAACTCGTTATTAACAAGGCACCATTCTATATCTTGAGGAGAGCCGAAACAGGCTTCAATTTTCTTTCCCATAGTGGCAAGCTTTTGTATCTGTTCATCTCTCAGCACCTGCTTTTGTTGTTTGCCCTTTTCAATTCTTATCTCTTGAGTGCCTCCACTTTGGTCAATCTCGATTTTCATTTCCTTTGTCCCTATATTTTTCTTGGAAATTCTACCATCCACTACTTTATAAATATCCGGATTTACCAATCCAGACACTAATGCTTCACCAAGTCCAAATCCTGCATCGATGGTAAGCGTATTTCTATCAGAGGTCATGGGATCTGCTGTAAACATAATCCCTGAGGCTTCTGCTATAACCATTTTTTGTACAATTACAGATAATAATACTTTTCTGTGATCAAAACCATTTTGTATACGATATGTAACTGCACGATCAGTAAAAAGTGAGGCCCAACATTTTATGATGTGTCGTATCACCTCATTCTTTCCCTTAATATTTAAATAGGTATCCTGTTGCCCTGCAAAGGATGCATAGGGTAGATCCTCTGCTGTAGCACTTGAGCGTATGGCATAGGGTTCATTGCAGCCATATAAGGATAATGCCCTTGTTATTTCATCTTCAATATCACTTTCCATCCTGAGATTTTCAATAACCAAACGTATTTTCTTACTTATTTCTGAAATTTGATCTCTATTATCAGATTTTAATACAGCTAATTTTTCAAATAGTACTTCTAATTCAGCGTTTTTTTCAATGGATTTTTTATAGGCTTCAGTTGTTACACAAAAGCCATCTGGTACTCTTATTCCATCGATTCTTGACAGTTCTCCAAGGTTTAGACCCTTACCTCCGACAATCATGAGGTTTGTTTTATTTATTTCATTAAAAGTTAAAATATATGATTTCATAGCACCTCTCCATAATCCTAATAATTTTAAGTACCTTATTCTTTTTATTTATTTTTGTTTAAGAAAGAATAGAAAATACTTAATAAAGTTTTGAAATATCACTACTTTTATTTCATAATATATCTATAGAGTAGTATTGTCAATATTTTTTGAAATATTGTTTATAATATTTCAAAACTATGTTATAATTGAACCTGGGTGGTAGCCATGAATGGATATGAAAGAAGAACCAAAATAAAGAAAGATTCCATCCTTAGTACCGCTTGGGAACTCTTTTCCAAGCGAGGCATAACGGATGTTAGTATAAGTGAAATAGCTGCAAAGGCTAAAGTTTCACAGGTTTCTATCTATAATTATTTTGGTGATAAGAATACTCTTGCTAAGGAAGTACTTGTTTCTTATTTGGATAAAGCAATCAAAGGATATGATGAAATATTAGAAAGAGAAATTCCTTTTTCTGAAAAGCTCAAGCTTATTATGGATAAAAAGCGTGAAGTGACAGCGGAGTTAAGCCGCTCAGCTTTTAGCAAGTATGCATGGGAGGATAAAACTTTACAACAGGTATATAAAGAAGCTGTAAACTCAAAAGCAATCTCGGTATATAATAAATTTATTGAATTGGGTAAAAAAGAAGGTGCCATTGACAAAAGTATTCCAAACGATGCCATTCTAGCATTTCTTCTGTCCTCAGTTTCCATTATTGAGCAGTCTGATTATCTTAAAACCAGTTCTGAATACAAGAGGGGAATACTGAAATTATTTTTTTATGGCTTATTAGGAAAAGAAAAATAAAATAGTCAACTTTGAAGATTAAGCGTAATAAAAACCCTTGAGTACATTATGGAACATAGGACTATGATCAAATCACAAAAACTTTTCTTCCAAAAGATTATACTTTAATCGTTGATGCAGCAGAATTAAAACCATCCACTCCAGAGGTAGCGGATATGTTAGGAACATTGTTAAAAAGATACATGGAAGTTCCATTTAAATCAAGATTCTTGACTACAAAGGGTAGTGCTGTTACCATATCACAATTTAAAGATTAGGACATTTACATCAAATCTAAAAAGATAAGGATTTTTATTTTATATTAGTTAAACCGGCAGCCTTTGCAGCATCTAGAGCATCTTGAAATTCTTTTTCAGAGATTTTTCTACTTAATTCCTCATATTCATAGGCTTTGTAGGCAGGATAATATTGGGCCATAATGTTAACATAGGTATTTGGGGAAATTTCACGGGCGATAAACTTCATAATGGATTTAGTCCCTGCAAGATTTTCAGGCATTACCAAATGACGAATCATGAGCCCCTTATAGGCAATATGAAATTCATCGGTCTTTAGATTCCCTACTTGTCGATACATTTCCTTAACAGCCCATTTAGCTATAGTATAGTATTGCTTTACATGTAAATATTTTTCTGCTATAGCATCATTAGAAAATTTTATATCTGGCATATAGATATCTATAATATCTTCTAGTAACTTTAATGTATCGGTTAAATCATAGCCGTTGGTGTTATATACGATAGGGATAGATAACCCTTTTTGGGCAGCAATATAAATAGCTTCTACAATCTGAGGAACAATATGTCCTGGAGAGACTAGGTTAATATTATGACATCGATTTTTTTGCAAATATAACATCAATTCAGCCAATTCATGGATAGGGATTTCCCTACCTTCTCCACAATGACTAATTTCATAGTTTTGGCAAAAAACACACTTTAAATTACAATGGGAGAAAAAAATAGTTCCTGAGCCATAGCGACCTACCAGCTCTCTTTCCTCTCCAAAATGAGCTTCAGCCCCAGAGACCACTACATTATCTAAGGTTCTACAATATCCTCGTTGTCCCTTTCGCCTATTTACTCTACATTGATGGGGACATAATACACAATCTTCTAACATTTCTTTTAAAATATTTACTCTATTTTCTAATTCGCCGTTTTCCAATAGGGATAAATAACTTGGTTGCAATATTTTCATCTACCTTTCTGTAATATAGAATTATTATATGCAGAATGGTTTATATAATAAGTCCTTTTAAAAATTTATGTTTATAAAATCCATTTTCATTATTCCTTATTAGAGTCATGGCTTTTTACTAAGATTAAGGGGTAAAGGGTAAGGTTAGAGTGAACCTTTTTTTGATTTCAAATAAAACCAATGATTTAGAAGGATACAATTTCTTTAAATAAGTATTTAATAAAAAATTTTGATCTGATCAAGAGTATTAAATAGAAAATAATAGAAAAACAAAATCGAATATGATAACATATTATTTGTATTCATGGAAGGTGGAAATATTTATGAAAAATGATACAGAAAAGACTAGAAAAGCGGAAATAAATATGCGCTTTTCAGAATTTGAAATGCCTCCAATGCAAGATTTATTATTAGTGGGTAAGAGGGCGCCGATAGGGCCAGAGGCTGCCAGGAGAATGGTAGATATACTTTCACCGGAACAGTACGAAATAATTCGAATTAAACATGAATCTATTGAGGCGATTGTTGTAAAGAAGTCTTTACTGAATATGTTGTCAAAAGATAAACTTGTTCCTATTATTATGGAAGAGGGAGGGGAAATTGCTAACGAATCAATGATTATAAAAGCTCAAATAAATATAACGCTTAATGTTAGCAAGTCACTTGATTTATGATAAAGAAGATTTCTAGTATAATGGAAAAAAATTTAATGAAGATGCAAGTATTAAATGGGGTAAGAAAGATTGAAGATATTTTTCATAGGGAAGGTATTGAGTGCTTTATTGTTTACGAGGAAAAAAATTTGATTGGAGTAATCACAGAGAAAGAACTAGTTGGAGCTCATCCAAATAGATTAGCTGCTGATGTTATGTCTGACAAGTATCTATGCGTTGACTATGGCATATACATATGGGAAATTAAAGAGATATTTAATTTAAATAGGGACGTTAATGTTATACTTGCAGAAAAAGAACACAAGATTGTAGGGTATATCACAAGGACAACTTTACATGCAGAGTTAGGTAAATATTTTGATTCGCTTACAGGCTTATATAAAAGAGATTATATGTTTTACCAAGTGTATAAGCTTATAAAGCAAGGCAAGCATGCAACAATAATTTTTATAGATTTAAATAATTTCGGCGATATAGATAAAAAATATGGGCATATCATTGGAGATATAGTATTAAAAGATGTAGCAGATATACTAAAAAATATTCTTGAATCGAATCATTATTTATATAGGTATGGAGGAGATGAATTTACTATAGTAACTCCATATGGTACAACTGCCAGTAGACTACTTGCCGAAAAGATCATAAGACTCATAAAATCGCACCTTTTTTTAAATGATATATCAATTTCAGCATCAATAGGGATCACAGGATGTAGGATACAAAATAATAAAATTGAAAACATATCAGCATTAATAAGCAAGTTAGTGAATATTGCAAGTTTAGCATCTACAAAGGCCAAAAAAGATAGAAATCATTTGGTCATTGTTGAGGATTTAAATATAGATGAAATTGCATAAATAGCTTGGGTTCAAAGAGCGTGATATATTGTAGTTGAGGATGGTGATAGACTTCATGTTTGAGCAAGATTATATGCTACGTATGATAAATGGATAAATGATATGGTATAATCTTATTATAACAAAAGAACTGGGAGGTGCAGCAATGGACAACCAGGAATTTCAAAGAATTGTATTGGAAGAACTAAAGGGGATACGAGAAGGACAAAAATCACTAGAATTAAGGCAGAGGAATCTAGAAGAAGGACAAAAATCACTGGAATTAAGGCAGAGGAATCTAGAAGAAGGACAAAAATCACTGGAATTAAGGCAAAAGAACTTAGAAGAGGGACAAGAGTCACTAAAATCAAGACAAATGACATTAGAATTAGAGCAGCAACAATTAATAGAAAAAATAGATTCTATGGAAAAGACAGTCAATGTCATTTACGAGCAGACTATATTTCTAACAGAGTCCAAACAGGAGATGGATGAAAAAATGGACAAGATAATAGAAAATCACAAATCCATGATCGAAATCATCGGAGAACATGAGGTAGAGATTCGCTCTCTACGTAGAAGACCGGTATAAGGAGGACATTTGTCAGAGCAGCGAAATGAAGGCATCTATGGCTATATTTTATTTATATTCTTTGTATGTTCTGTAGCAGCCTCTTTAATGCCTTTTCTTATTATATCTTTCATAGGGCTCCAAATGAACAACCAATTGAATATTTTTAGCTAATTCTTTATTTAAGGCCCCCTCCATTTCATGAACCATATCATGGGATTCTTGAATGCTCATATTTGGATTGGTGAGGATATGCATATCTATAAATATTTCGTCTGTTTTCCCACGGCTTCTAATTTTATGCACATTATTTACCTGGGGAAATTGAAGAATAATATTTTTTACAGCTTCTTCATCTACCACCCGTTTATCTACTAAGATTCCACAGGTTTCTGAAAAAATTTCATAGGCAGCATGCAAAATCACAATGGAGATTCCAAAAGAAACAAGAGTATCAAGGATTAGAGAAATACCAAGTTTCATAAAGATTAAGGTTAACAACACTCCTATAGACACAAAAATATCACTTTTGGTATGAATTGCATCAGATTTTAATATATCACTTTCTAATTGAACTCCTTTTCTATATTCATATCGAGAAATAAATACATTGATCCCTATGGTGCCAATCAAGGCAATGATATATGCTATAGTGATCTGTGGGATTACAGGATTTAAGAATCTATCCAAGCCGTTCAATACGACTCTTATAGAAATCAATACTAACATCCCTGCAATAAGGAGGCTAGCCAGTGTTTCAAATTTTTTATGACCATAGGGATGCTCCTTATCTACAGGTTTGGAAGCAAATCGAATCCCAATCAGTCCAATAATATTGGAAAAACCATCGGTAAAGGAGTGATATCCATCTGCTATTAAACTAGCACTTCTTGTAACATTTCCGAAAATGATTTTTAATATTGCTACCAATATATTGGCAAAAAAAATAATAAAAAGAACTTTCGAAACTTGTTTATATTTATGATCCAAAGATGACACCACCTAATTTTAAAGAGCGTTAATATATTATATGGATGAAAGAAAAAGCTGTGAAAGTAGTAACCACTGTCTCTTATACACATCTGACGCTGACGACGATCTTACGCGTGTAGATCTCGGTGGTCGCCGT
>USMD01000024.1 GCA_900555725.1 uncultured Garciella sp.
GATTTCTGCCTGTCTCGTGGGCTCGGAGATGTGTATAAGAGACAGATAATATTCCTCTGATACATATTTAATATTGCGAAATAAACACCTTCCATTTATTCCTAAATGCTCTCCTCCTAAACTTGGTACTCCATAATCAATACTTCCACCTTTTGGTCTACTGCCACTTTCAAATTCTTCTAATAAGCTAGCTAACTTTATAAATTTCATATTATTCCCTACCCTTTTATCATTTCTTGTAATTCTTCTATTCCCTTTAAAATTTCTGTCTCCATTTCTTTGATTTTTTTTAAAATTACTCTAGGCTCCTCATATTCCACTTCTTCATACTCTATCTCTTTATATCGGTTTATGCTTAAATCATAATTATTCTGAGCGATTTCTTCTTTCTCTACAAAGAAAAATTTCTCTGTTCTTTTTCTATCTCTTTCTTTATCTAAGTTATGAAATCGATTGATAATATCAGGAATATCGTTTTCCTTTATAGGACTTCGTTTATCGTCTAGAGAATAGCCATCGGCTTGCATATCATAAAACCAAACCCTATCTGTTCCCCCTGCTCCTGTCTTGGTAAATATGATGATGGCAGTGGATACTCCTGCATAGGGCTTAAAGACCCCACTGGGCATGGAGATAATAGCTTCTAGCTTGTGATTTTCTATGATTTCTTTTCGAATCTCTTTATGGGCTTTACTGCTTCCAAATAGTACCCCATCGGGAACAATAGATGCACATCTTCCCCCTGGCTTTAGGATTCTTAAAAATAGAGTTAAGAACAGAATCTCAGTCTTCTTAGTCTTGGTAACCTTTAAAAGATCATCGGCTACAGCTTCATAATCCAAGGAACCCTTAAAGGGTGGATTGGCTAACACTAAAGAATATTTATTGGTATCGGTGTTTTGTTGGGATAGGGAGTCCTTGTAGTCTATATTGGGATTTTCCACTCCATGAAGCATCATGTTCATGGCTCCAATTCTAAGCATGGTTCTATCCATATCATTTCCATAAAACATAGTGTTATTGAAATGCTCTTTTAAACTGCTATCTAAAAATAATTCTTGATTATGTTCTCTCAGATATTCTCCTGCCTCTACCAAAAAACCTGCAGAACCAGCAGCAGGATCTATGATTTTATCCTCTGGGGTAGGCTTTATTAATTCTACCATCATCTTTATGATGTGCCTTGGTGTTCTAAATTGTCCATTGGTACCAGAAGTCGCCACCTTGGAAAGTAAATACTCATACAAATCTCCCTTGGTATCCCTGTCTTCCATAGGTAACCCATCAATATTCGTAACAATCTTTTCTAACATTTGGGGAGTAGGGATAATGAAAATTGCATCTGACATATATTTTGAATAGGCTGAATCTTTATTGCCATGTAATTCTTTAATAAAAGAAAATACTTCTTGAGATACTACGTCATACATTTTCTGGGCTTCAAAGTTTTTAAATTGATTCCATCTTAAATATTGCTTATCCTCTGGAAACATTCTTTTGTACTCTATTCCTAATAACAATGCCTCTTTTTCCTTTTTTTCCTCTACTTCATCTAAATCTTTGATAAATATTAAATAGGTAACTTGTTCTATTACTGAAAGTGGATTGGTGACTCCACCTGTCCAAAATATTTCCCACAATCTATCTACTTTATTTTTAATTTCTCCTGTAATCATAAGTGCCTCCTTAAGTCTATATATCCTTATTTTAATTGTTTCATAGAATAAATTCAATAAAGTATCTCTTTGGCTATTTCGTACAAAAATAAAAGGGGCTAGCTCAGCTTTTTTATTCTGAGACAGTCCCTTTTCATATTCGCTTACCTTGAATAATCATACACAATGTTATTTTGGCAGTAAAGGTCAAAGTTATATCCTTACAGACTCTTACTATTTAAAATATAAAATCAACTACATCCTGTTGTGGTACCACAATCTTTACAAACCTTACAGGTGCCATTCCTTACCATCCGATTACTGCCGCAATTGCTACAGGTTTCTCCATAAATTCTTTCCCCTTCAATATTTTCTACATCTTGACTTATTGTTTCCTCCTTGGTCGCTACTACTTCCTCTACATTATTTTTATTGATAAAGTGGAAAGTATTGGGTTTTACCTGACATCTTGTGAAATCTCCAAGTTCTATATCGATGATTCGGCTAACTAAATCAGATATAGAAGATGCAAACTTAATAAGAGGATGTCTGCTTACAAATCCTGATGGCTCGTATTGCTGCCCCCGTAATAGTCTAGAAATTTCTTGAGGAGGAATATTATATTGTAACATATTAGAAAGGGCCTTGGATAATGAGGCCAATAATCCTTTGACAACAGTTCCCTCTTTATCAGTAGATACAAAGATCTCTGCAATATCTCCGTTTTCATAAAATCCGACAGTTACATAAAGTTCAATATCTCCTATTTTAGCTGCATGGGTCCTACTGGTTCTCATACCCCCTGGCTTTCTTCTAGTGGGTACTTCTTTCTCACAATTTTTGGCATAATCCAATAGTTCCTTATAGGTCATATCCTCTAAGGTCTTTTCCCTATCTACTTTTAAACCAGAGGATAAAGGTTGACTTGCCTTACAGCCATCTCGATAAATGGCAATTGCCTTTACCCCTTTTTGCCATGCCAATAGGTGAATTCTCTTGATATCCTCTATAGTTGCATGATTGGGTAAATTTACTGTTTTAGAAACCGAACCGCTAATCAATGGGGTAATAGCTGCGACCATCATGACATGTCCCTCTGGAGAAATGTCATTGGCTGTGTCAAATATTTTTACATGTTCTGGTTTTAAATAAGGGGCACCCTTCACGCCACTATGGATTAACATTCCCTGACTATCTTTTTCCAGGATATACTCTAGAATCTCACTGATCTCTTCTTTGGAATATCCTAGATTTTTTAGAGCTACTTCTAAAACTGGATTAACCATTTCCATAGAGCCGCCCCCTATAAGCTGTTTATATGCAACATGGCTATAATAAGGTTCGATGGAGGTTGCCCCGCAGTCCATAGCAAAGGAAATGGTTCCTGTAGGAGCGATAACGCTCACTTGGGCATTACGATAACCATATTCTTCTCCTAACTCCAGTGCCTCTGTCCAAGATTCCTTTAAAGCATTACTTAGGTCTTCTAAATTTTCCCTTTTTAACAATGCATGGTCTACTTCCATTGGCTGATAACTTAAGTTTTCATAGGAAGTATCTATTGCTCCCGCTACCCTTGCATGATTTCGAATGACCCTTAACATATACTCACGATTGATATCATATTTTGGAAAAGCCCCTACTTTTTGAGCCATCAATGAAGAAGTATAGTAAGAATAGCCGGTCAAAATTCCTACTAAGGTAGCATTTAAAGTTCTACTTTCCTCTGAGTCATAGGGATATCCCATTGCCAAGAAAAGAGAAGCTGTATTGGCAAGACCTGCTCCTGTTGTCCGAAACATATAGGTTTTTCTTGCAATATCCTCTGTAGGGAATTGTCCCCAGTGAATGGATGCCTCCAATGCCATTTGCATAAGCCCTATAAGATGGATATAAGACCCAACATCGAAAGTATTAGCCTCTTCATCATAAAATCGATAGACATTAATAGATGCTAAATTACAGGAGGTATCATCTAAAAATGCATACTCTGAGCAAGGATTGGTAGCATTGATTCGATTGTATTTTTCCCCTACCTTACTGTCTTCTCCAGCAGGACAGGTATGCCATTCATTAAATCTATCGTCAAATTGTAGCCCTGGGTCTGCACATTCCCAAGCAGATTTATTGATTAAATTCCAAAGATGGTTTACTTTTACTGTTTTATTGACTCTGTCATCTACTCTCCCTTTTAATTCTAGCTGAGCATCTGGATTTTCCTTTAGGTTTACTACCTTTTGCATAAATTCTCCATTTACCCGAACAGAGTTATTGCTATTTTGGCCTCCAACAGTAGAGTAAGCTTCTCCTTCCATAGACGTATCGTAGCCCATTTTTCCTAAATCTTTTACCTTTTTTTCTTCTTTCGCTTTCCAAGTAATAAAATCTTCTATTTCAGGATGGTCAATATCCGTAATAACCATTTTAGCAGCTCTACGGGTAGTACCCCCAGATTTAATAGCTCCAGCATTTTTATCTAATCCCTGTAAAAAGCTCATCATTCCAGAAGAAAATCCTCCACTGGATAAAAGTTCATTTCTTCCCCTTAGAGCTGAAAAATTCGTACCTACTCCAGAACCTCCTTTAAAGAGCTTAGTCTCGGTAACATATTGATCGGAAATGGAGTGATCCCCCATTAGCTTATCTTCAATAGATACAATAAAGCAAGCAGAAGCCTGGGTCCGGGTATATCTATCCTTACTTTTCACCACTTTTCCTTGCTTTTCATCATAATAAAAATGTCCATCTGCCGTACCTGCAATTCCATAATTTCTCTTTAGCCCTGTATTAAACCATTGGGGAGAGTTCGGCGCCCACATCTGATTTAATAGAGCATACGTAAGTTCATCATAAAAAATTTTCCATTGTTCCTGAGTCTCAATTAGTCCTTCTTCCCTAAGGGCATCTGCCCAAAAACCTACCATCCGGTCTGCCACTTCCTTCATGCTTCTCTCGTGGCCTACTTTGTTTGGAACTCCTGCTTTTCTAAAATATTTACTTGCAATAATATTACAAGCATTTTGACTATAGTGAACTGGAAACTCTAAATCTTGCATATCTAAAATTACTTTTCCTGTTTTATAATTTTTCATAAATACATCTACAGTTTTCCATTCAAAAAGATCATAAACTGTTTTTTCAGGATGTTCTTTCAATTCTTTGGTAAATCTTCTAACGAATAAATCCGAATTTTGTTGCAAATGTACTTCCTCCTTTAAGTATCCCTTATAATATCCATTATAGGACAAAAATAAAAAAACACATGATATATGTATTTGCATTTATTATAATACCATATATTGTGGTTTTTGGCTATAGCTATTTATAATAATTGCCATAAAATCTATTTACCAGTATAATTAATGTATTAGTATACTAGATTTTGAAAGGAGAAAAAAGATGTATATTCAATGGATCCAATTTCCCCAGGATTTGTCCCCTGCTCATTATATAAGGACTAAAGTATTTGTTCAAGAGCAAAATTGCCCTCCTGAAGAAGAATTTGATAAAATTGATAAAATTGCTGAGCATATTTTATTATTAGATAAAAATAAAAACCCTATAGCTACTACCAGAATCTTTGAAGATTCTACAGAACAAGCTATAATAGGACGGGTAGCAGTTTTAAAAGGACATAGAGGAAAAGGCTATGGAGCAATGGTAGTAAAAGAGGCTATAAAACAATTGGAGAAGAAAGGTTATCCTAATATTTTAATTCATGCCCAAAGTTATGCTGCTCCTTTTTATGAAAAATTAGGATTCGAAGCCTTTGGGGAAGAGTTTATGGAAGTGGGCATTCCCCATATTTCTATGTTGTACCGATGTAAGTAATAAGTCTATTCATCTTGCAAAATACATGAATAATATCGCCATAGATGTCTTCATTTGCTACTCCAGAAAACATCTATGGCTCTTTATTTTTAGTTTTCTATTCTATCCTTTACACTTTCAATAGCCTTTCTTACAGGTGATATAGAAAGAAGAATACAAGTCAAAATAGCCTCCACCAATAGATAGGATCCGTTGTAGATGATAGAGTACAATAAAGCTCCTTGGGCTGCCGGTGCAGAGGAACCAAAAAAGATCACTCCTGATAAAACCGCACATACAAATCTTCCAAATACCCCTATTAAATAAATTAAAATAATATTGCCTTTGCGAAGTAAAGCACCAATTCCCAAAGCCCCAAAGGCTAGTGGATAATCTAAGATCATCTGTACTGGGTGAATAACATAGGGGTTAATTAAAAGATCTAATAGTCCAAAGGCCATTCCTGCTAAAATTCCTTGTTTTGCTCCAAAAAAATAACCCACTAATACAATGAATAGCATACTAAAAGGAGTAATCGATCCTCCCTGGGGCATTCGAAAGAGGGTAATTTGATTTAATGCATATCCAATTCCAATGCAAATTGCTGAATAGGTTAAGGCTTTGCTACTTACCTTTTCTTTTCTCCCCATATAAAAAATAAAAGCAAAAATAAGAAGAATTACTCCTACCACAAGAACTTGCCCCTGAATAGACTCAAAAAACTCTTGTAACATAAAAAAGACCTCCCTTTTCTTATTGCTGGAAGGTAGCTAGACTGAAAAAACTGCTTTCCTACGCCAGCATTATCTGGATCAGGTACAAAGGGTAATTCTCAGCCATAGGCTCCCCTAGCAAGTAATTTTTATATTTATTTTCATTCATTATACTGCTAAAATTTTACACTGTCAATCTGGGCTAAATCCATAAATGATTTACAATAAAAAAAGAAAAGTATCTATGGCTTTTCTAATAAACTTTCATTATTTTGATACAAAGGAATTCCCCTTAATATAAAATCGCCATAATTTATCTCTATACTCTTCTGCATAATCAATATTGATTCTTTTAGAAGATACTATTTTAAATTTTTCCTGGTTGTCTATAATATAAAGTTGGTTTTCATAGACTAAATCTGTACCATTTAAAGATTTGTCGATATCAAGAGCTTGACATAGTTTTCCTGGACCATTAGTTAAATCCTGAATCTTTGTACTCTTAATGGCTCTATTTTTCTTTATAATTTTTAAACCCTCTAAAGGCTCTACTGCCCGTATCAATACTGCCTGGGGAATTTCCTCCTGAGCTGCTACTACATTTAAACAATAGTACATACCGTAAATCATATAGACATAAGCGCGCCCTGCTCTTCCAAACATAACCTCTGTCCTTTCCGTTCTCCTGTTATTATAGGAATGGGCTGCCTTATCTTCTACTCCCATATAAGCTTCAGTTTCTACAATTTTTGTAACGATTCTCTGCTCTCCTATTTCTCTTACTAACCATTTACCTAGTAAATTCTGGGCTAAAGTAATGGCATCTTTTTTGTAAAAAGATAGATCCAGCCTCAAAAGTCAGCCTCCTCTATGTATTATTTTTATTTTTTTACTCTTGATACTTATTATTATACGCTCCCAATTCATTTTTTATTTGGCCATATTCAAATTTTGCCTTTTCATAAAACTTTTACACCATCTAAATTGCTGCTTTTGACTTTATACTCCAGCTGTTCTACTAGCTAACTCAATGTTTGAATTTCAAAATAGAAAATGCTTTCTTTTAATTTATGAGCTATTTTGAATAAAGTTTTAGGACTAGTATATATCGTGGAATATAAAACCATTAACATGCACGTCTATTCTTAAAAAAAATTAGGAGATACAGATGGTCGTAGAAACGGTTAGAGGGGTAGATTATAGACTTGTACAATAAATATTCTATCTGCTCATAAATATTCCTTCCTGGCATTTTGTTTTATTGATGAACCATTGCCAGAAAGGAATATTTATTTTTCCTTCAGCAAAATTTTTATAATTCCTATGGTTCACGATTTTCTGTGATAATATCATAGACTTTCTCTAAAGCCTCATAGGTATTCGTTCCTACAATTCCATCTGCTTCCAATCCATAATCCCTTTGAAAAGCTGTTACAGACTCTTCTAATTCTTCGCTATAAATCCCGTCTAAAGGACCTTGATAATAATCTATCTCTTGTAATATTTCTTGTACTCTTAAAACATCAGATCCTCCCTCTACTCCCACATATAAAAGCCTTCCTGTAAAAGTTTCTCCTATGATTTCTACTGCTGTCCCAAGGGGTACAATATCATACAATTCTATCACATCTTCATTATACATTCTGACACAACCATGACTAACTGCCATACCAATAGATTCAGGCTCATCGGTTCCATGAATCCCATATCCTCCCCAAGGCACACTGATTCTCATCCACCTCGCCCCAAAATCTCCCCCAGGATTGGGGGTTTTTTGGATAATTTTCCAAAATCCCGTAGGAGTTGGGGTCTCTGGTTTTCCCACTGCTACGGGATAGGTAGAAACAATAGTTCCTCTCTCCTTTAAGGTTAAAGTGGTTTGTTCTAAATCTATTTCAATAAAATAGGTAGAATCAAAATATTCCAGATATTCTGGACTAATTCCTATGGCATTCCAAGTATCTGGACCTACTACTCCATCCACCAATAATCCCATTGCTTCTTGGTAGGCTATTACAGATTCTGCAGTTTCTTGATCATAAATACCATCTATTTCTCCCTCATAGTATCCCAACTCCATAAGTCTTTGTTGTATATTTTGCACATCGATTCCTTCCATATATGGAGTCATAATCCGTAAATATCGACTCGCATAGGTCATAAATTCACCTCCCCTATTAATATATGAATCCTAATAGAGAAGGTTATAAGCAATCATTATTTTAGATATTTATTATAGAACTCTTGAATCACTGAAATCATTGCAGTATCTAATCTTGATAAAACATTTGAAAGAATCGCATCTGAAATTTTCTTATAATAGGCTTGGGCTATTCCACCAGTGATACAGGCAATCGTATCACTATCCCCCCCTATGGATATCGCCTTTCGAATGGCATCCTCATAATCACTAGATTCTAAAAAAGCTACAATAGCTTGAGGCACAGATCCTTGACAAGTTGCATCAAAGGAGTAGTTTGGTCGTATCTCATCTAAAGTAAAATCTAGGTGATAATTATAATGATCCTCAATATACTTTTTTATGGTATTTTTACTCTCTCCCTTTCTGGCTAAATAAATAGCATTGGCTGTAGCCTGAGCTCCCTTGATTCCTTCAGGATGATTGTGGGTTCCCCCTGCACTTTTTTTAGCTTCCTCTAAAACAACATCTAAATCATCAAAAGCAAAGCCAATAGGACTTACCCTCATGGCAGAACCATTTCCAAAACTATAATAGGGATCTAGGGAATCACTCTCTAACCATTTTTTAAACTTTCCTCCATATCCAGCGCTAGGATAGTTATTTCCATATTCCTTTAATTTCTCTACATATAATCTACGGGTCTCTTCTCTATTTCCATTACTTTGCAATAGGGCATCTGCTATAGCTATGGTGAGTACTGTATCGTCTGTAAATCTACAGGTTGGTTTAAAAAGTTCAAAATCCTGAGTCTTTACATTATGCCATTCATAAACCGAACCAATGATATCTCCTGCAATTGCTCCTATCAACTTCATTCCTCCCTTAATCTAACTAAAATATTCGTATTTTTATTATATCATGTAGCTTATGGAAAGTTCTAAAAAATTAGATCTATCATTACTACCTGAAAGGACTTGTATTTTATGCATTGGCATAAGTATGATTTTTCTTTGATCCCTTATATTTGTTTTAATAGGTTGGCCATTTCAATGGAGCTAACAGCTGCATCATATCCTTTATTTCCTATCTTTGTACCTGCCCTTTCAATCGCTTGTTCAATGGTATCTGTGGTTAAAACTCCAAAAATAACAGGTACCTCTGTTTCTAAGGATACATTGGCAATTCCTTTAGATACTTCATTGGATACATAATCAAAATGAGGGGTTGCCCCTCGAATGACTGCTCCTAAACAAATCACAGCATCATATTTCTTGGTTTGTGCTAATTTCTTAGCTACCAAAGGGATTTCAAAGGCTCCTGGTACCCAAATAATATCAATATTTTCTTCTTCTACCCCATGTCTTTTAAATCCGTCCATTGCCCCTGATAAAAGTTTGCTTCCAATAAATTCATTAAATCTTCCTACTATAATAGCAAATTTTAAGCCCTTTGCAATTAAATCTCCTTCAAATGTTTTCATTTTCCCTTTCCTCCTAAAAATTTATAATATGTGCCATCTTTTCTTTTTTGGTCTTTAAATATCTTTTATTTTCTTTATTAGGATGTATTTCAATAGGTACTCTTTCTACAATCTCTAATCCATAACCTGAAATTCCTAAGATCTTTTTAGGATTATTCGTCATTAGTCGCATTTTTGTTATCCCTATATCTGCAAGAATCTGTGCTCCTATTCCATAGTCTCTCATATCCGCTGGAAATCCCAAAGCCAAATTTGCTTCTACTGTATCCATTCCTTTATCTTGAAGGGCATAGGCTTTAACCTTATTTACCAAACCAATTCCCCTTCCCTCTTGACGCATATACAAAAGGACGCCCTTTCCTTCCTCTTGAATTTTTTTCATTGCCATTTCTAATTGTTCTCCACAATCACATCTTTCAGAGTGGAAAGCGTCCCCTGTAAGACATTCAGAGTGAACCCGTACCAAAGTAGGTTCCCCATCAGAAATATTCCCTTTGATCAATGCTATATGATGTTCCCCATTTAATTTATTTACATAGGCTGCTATTTTAAACTCTCCATATTGGGTAGGGAGTATTGCTTCTGCTGCTTTTTCTACTAAAGATTCTGTTTTTCTACGATAGGCAATTAAGTCTTGAACGGTGATAATCTTTAAATAGTGTTTTTTTACAAACTCCATTAACTCTGGTACTCTAGCCATAGTGCCATCCTCTTTCATAATCTCACAAATCACCCCAGCAGAAGAAAGTCCTGCTAATTTCGCCAAATCAACAGCTGCTTCCGTATGTCCGGCTCTTTTTAATACTCCTCCATCTCTGGCAGTTAGAGGAAATACATGTCCTGGTTTATTAAAATCCTTTGGTGTAGCCTTTGGATCTACTAGTTTTAAAATGGTATGGGCTCTCTCCTCAGCAGATATTCCAGTGGTAACATCTGCTGCATCTACTGTTACGGTAAAAGCGGTTTCCTTAGGATCGGTATTTACCAATACCATAGGGCGAATCTCCAATTGATCTAATCTCTCCTTGGTCATAGGTGCACAAATTAATCCTCTACCGTATTTTGCCATGAAATTGATGGACTCTGTGGTGGCTTTCTCTGCCGCCATTAATAAGTCCCCTTCGTTCTCTCGGTTTTCATCATCAACCACTACAATCATTTTTCCTTGCTTAATCTCTTCTATAGCCTCTTCAATGGTGTTGAATTTGTACATACTAGATCACTCCTTTTTTATATGGTTCTACCCTTAAAGCACAATTACTCATCAAACAATAATGATTTTAAAAACCTCTTAGAAAAATCCATTTTCCTTTAGGAAATTAAGATTTATGAAACTTTCTTTTTTCTCTTTACTTTGAGGAGACATCAGTTTTCCTACATATTTTCCTATTACATCACATTCTAAATTGACTTCTTCTCCTATTTTCCTATTTAGCAGGGTGGTTGTATCCTTTGTATGGGGAATAATGGATACCTTAAAAACTTTTTCATCCACATCAGCTACGGTTAAGCTAGTACCATCTATAGCAATGGAACCCCTAGGAATGATATACTTTAATAGCTCTTTGGATGTAGCAATGATTCCCCAAGTAGCATTTTCTTCTCTTTTAAAATTTTGAATGATTCCTACTCCATCAATATGCCCTGAAACTATATGTCCTCCCAATCGATCTCCTAGTCTTAGAGCTCTTTCTAAATTTACTGGACTACCTTTGATTAGATTTTTTAAATTGGTATTCCGCATGGTTTCTGGCATAACATCTACACTAAAGGTCTCTTTTCCTAAATTCGTCACTGTAAGACATACTCCATTGGTACTCATGCTATCTCCTAATTTGGTTCCCTGTAAAATATCCTTTGCCTTTATAGTAATACGGGCAGAGGTTGATTCTTTGATAATAGATTGTACTATTCCTATTTCCTCAATAAGTCCTGTAAACAAATTTTATACCTCCTTTTTCACATAAGCTTCTATCATAAAATCTTCCCCAAAAGATTTGAGATCCATATTTTCTAAAAGAAAAGCATCTTTGATATAGTCTTTTCCCCTCCCCCCTACTGAAGTTTTTGCCTTCTCCCCTCCTATGATTTTAGGAGCAATAAAGGTGATGACCTTATTTACAATACCTTCTTTTAAAGCATTAAAGTTTAAAGTAGCACCGCCTTCTATTAACACACTATCTATTCTTCTTTTCCCTAGATAATCCATTAAAAATTTTAAATCCACTTTGTCCTCTTTTAGAGGAGTGATCACCACTTCTATTCCTAAGTTTTCTAAAATCTTTATTTTTTCAGCTTTTGCCTTTTTAGTAGTAGCAATTAGTGTTTTGGCTTTGGACTGTAAATGTAATACCTTAGCCTCTAAGGGAATTTTAGCAGTAGAATCTACAATAATCCTCAAGGAATCTACTCCTTCTTTATTTCCTAGACGAGTGGTTAAAGAGGGGTCATCGGCTAGTACAGTACCTATTCCTACCATAATAGCTGAGACTTGGTGTCTGATTTCATGGACAAATTTTCTAGATTGCTTATTCGAAATCCATTTGGAATCTCCAAAAGCTGTGGCAATTTTTCCATCTAGAGTCATGGCAGTTTTTAAAATACAAAAGGGTTTATTCGTGGTAATATAATGTACAAATATTTCATTGATTTTTACAATTTCTTTTTCTAGGACCCCTTCTACTACTTTTATTCCATGTTCCTTAAGAATTTTAATCCCCTTCCCTGCTACTAACGGATTAGGATCTTTCATTCCTATTATTACTTTAGAGATCCCCTTTTTGATAATTGCATTGGTGCAGGGCGGAGTTCTCCCATAGTGGGAACAAGGTTCTAAAGTCACATACATAGTGCCTCCCTTTACATCTTCCCAAGCACTATAAAGAGCATTGATCTCTGCATGGGGACCCCCATATTTTTCATGATATCCTTCTCCTATGATTCTTCCATCCTTTACAATAACAGCTCCTACTAAAGGATTAGGATTTACTGTGCCTATTCCCATTTTAGAAAGCTTTATAGCTCTTTTCATATATTTTTCATCCATCTTTTCCCCTCCGTAAACTATTGATATTTACAGTTTTAATTTATCCTGGATATTTGTTATCTGTCATTATAAAAATCTACGAAAAAAAGCCCTGAAGGAAATCCTTCAGGGCTTTTAATAGCACGATATAAAACACTAAAAATATATTCTAATTTTGCTTCTCTTCCTTCTTCCATCCAGACTGTACTGTCGGTCTTGGAATTTCACCAAGTCAACCACTATGTGGGTCGCGGACTTTACCGCCGGTCGGGATTTTCACCCTGCCCTGAAGGATATTCAATTTATTTTGTTTTACTATATCACTTTGTTTTTTATTTGTCAATTCATTAGTCTCTTAACATTTTTTTCTTCCGCTGATATTCTTCTTCTGAAATTTCTCCCTTGGCAAATCTTTCGTTTAAAATAGCAAGGGCATCTGTATTTTTATCTTTTCTATTACTTTCATTGTTTTGGTAAAATTTTATAATTATATATGCAATAAATCCTATAAGTAGTAAAGGTATAATCATCATTTCTAGCCACCTCCACCCTATTCCATATCCATAATAATGCATCATATTTGATCTCCCTTTCGTATCCTATAAAATCCCTACTATCCCTATATATTTCAATATATTATATCATCTTTTTATATATAATAGTCAAATATCTACAAAAAATATAGATATCTAATGTTAGCTCAACCATACACTCTGTTTATTCTATGGTCATAGAAACTTGACTCTTTCATTTTACTATGATTAAATAGGCTTAAATTATTATATTATAATAAGGAGATTTTCTATGTTTGAATCTTTAGTTTCTGTCAATAATGTGAGCTTTATCCTAGTATTTCTTGAAGGAATTTTATCCTTTTTCTCTCCCTGTATCATCCCACTGATTCCTGTTTATATGAGTTATTTAGCTGGAAATACAAATGATGTAAGCTCAAATGAAGAAATCTCTTATAAAAGAAAACAAGTATTTTTCCATACTGTATTTTTTATACTGGGAATCTCTTTTAGCTTTTTTATTTTAGGCATCTCCTTTACAAGTTTCGGAAGATTTTTTCAAAGTCATAAACTATTATTGACACGAATTGGTGGAATTTTAATCATTATTTTAGGTTTATTTCAATTAGGAGTTCTTGACTTCAAATTTTTAAATCAAGAAAGAAAAATTCATCTTAATCTAGCGAATAAAAAAGTAAATCCATTGACAGCTTTTCTTTTAGGGATTACCTTTAGTTTTTCATGGACCCCTTGTGTTGGGCCAGCCCTATCCTCTGTACTGATTTTAGCATCAAGTGCCAATAGTACTTTTTTAGGAAATGTACTCATTTTGATATATAGCCTTGGATTTATCATTCCCTTTATATTACTTGGCTTATTTACTTCCCAAGTGCTAAATGTTTTAAAGAGTCATCAGAAGCTATTAAAATATACAGTAAAGATAGGGGGAGTGATTCTAATGATTATTGGAATTATGATCTTTACCGGTTGGATGAATGGAATTTCTGGTTATTTAAATTCCCTTGATTCATCAAATACACCTGATGTCAATGAAGAAGAACAAATCCCAATAGAGAAAGAAGAAAAAGAGCCCTCTTCCGCTGGTTCGACAGACCAAGGGGAGCAACAAGCAGAAATCACCTCGGCCATAGACTTTACTCTAGTAGATCAGTATGGAAACGAGCATACCCTTTCGGATTATAAGGGAAAAATAGTATTTTTAAACTTCTGGGCCACTTGGTGTCCTCCTTGTAAAAAAGAAATGCCCTATATTGAGGAAATATATCATGACTACAATGAAAATCAGGAAGATGTTATCATTTTAGGGGTTGCAAATCCAAAAAATCAACCTAATCCTAATAATATAGATGTAAAGAAAGAAGAGATAATAGCATATTTAAAAGAAAACGACTATAATTTTCCTGTATTATTTGATGAAACTGGTAAAATTTTTAATCAATATGCTGTTTCTTCCATTCCTACTACTTTTATGATTGATAAAGAGGGAAATATACACGGCTATGTTCCTGGAATGATTTCTACTAAAGATATGATAAACGATATTATTCAAGATACTTTAAACTCTTCAGCCAACAATGAATGATCGCAGAAGTTTATAGCCACTATACAAAAGGATTGTTTCTTCTTGAATCTTAGAACAGTCGAGCAAATCAAATTTTATGATGATCTTTTTCCAATTTCCCTTTGTGGTATCTAATCTCTTATCTAAAGCATGAACATACAAAAAATCGATAGGAATTCTTTTGAAAATGAAGGAAATAAACATAAAAATATGCTCCTCTTTGTGATAAACAGACTTTTAATATTTTATCTGTCTACCACAAGAAGAGCATATCAAATTTATTCTGTCTGTATTACTTCTACTTTGTATCCATCTGGGTCGGTTACGAAATAATAATGGGGTTCGCTTCCTGGAAGTCCCATTAATTTTGTTACTTCATAGCCCATTTCCATGTGTTTTTGTCTAGAAGCTTCTAAATCATCTACAGAAACTGCCATATGGCTATACCCATTTCCTAATTCATAGGGCTTTTCAGGATTATAGTTATAAGTGAGTTCTAATTCATATTTTCCATCTTCATCACTTAAGTAAACTAAAGTAAACTTTGCTTCTGGAAAGTCTTTCCTTCGCGTTTCTTTAAGACCTAAAGCTTCTTGATAAAATTTTAAAGATTTTTCTAAATCCATTATTCTAATACAAGTATGTAGCAGTTTATAACTCACAAGTCATCCCCCCAAATTTTTTATGCTTTATTTTTATTATACCTAATTCTATTAATTATAATCACTTTTTTTTAATGGAGATATTGCAAAATGCAGAAGAAATAAAAATATTGTATCATCTCTTTTCCTAGTATTATAAGAAATCCGTTAAAAAGCTTGGATTGTTTGACCAAAGAAAATTTTCCAGGCTTTAGGATTTCCCATTGAAATTATTTTTCAATTTTTACATGATATTCTTCCATCCAGATATTCATTTGAATAAAATATGCGATTAATTGGGGGCCTGTCATAAGTTGTCCATACCAAGGCTTTTTAAAGGATGTCCCTGCTGAATCCACTATTTCAGTAACTACATCTCTATCTACCAATTGTAGGATAGGAGCATTTTTATCTTTCATGATTTTTCTCATCCATCCTTGCACCGCCTTTGTAAAAGTCACATTATAGGTTTTGGGATAGGGACTTTTTTTCCTTTCGATGATATCATCAGGTAAAATTCCCTTTAGGGCAGCCCTTAATAATCCCTTTTCTCTCCCTTTATAAAATTTTATTTCATTTGGAATATTATAAGCGTATTCCACCAATCGATAGTCCGCAAAGGGGACCCTTACTTCTAGACTATTAGCCATGCTCATACGATCTTTTCTTGTAAGCAGGGTAACCATAAACCATTTGATATTTAAGTAAAATAATTCTCTCATTCTTGCGTCCATAGGGGATTCCTCTGGAAGTTTTGGAACTTGGCGAATGGTATCAAGATATTTTTGCTGAATATACTCTTCTAAAGGATAGTGTTGAAACTCTTTATTTAAAATCTCTTTTCTCTCCCTTGTGGATTTTGACCAAGGAAAGGTAGTTGCTTGAATATCCTCTTTTTTAGTAAACCAGGGATACCCCCCAAAGATTTCATCAGCACATTCCCCTGAAAGAGCTACTGTAGCTTTTTTTCGAATCTCTTTGCAGAATAAATATAAAGAAGAATCGATATCTACATAGCCCGGCAAATCGTTAGCTAATACAGCGTCCTTTAGAGCTAATGCCAATTGCAAATTATCTAAAATCACTGTATTATGATTGCTATCAATATAATCTGCCATCCTTTCTGCCCATACTTGATCTGAGGTAGGTTGAAATTCATTGGCATGGAAGTATTTATCATTTCCTTCATAATCAATAGAAAAGGTCTCTAACTGTTCCTTTCCTTCTCTTTTAAAATAATTCGCTGTAATAGCAGAAATGGCACTGGAATCTAGCCCTCCAGACAGAAATGTACATACTGGTACATCGGATACCAATTGCCTTTCTACTGCATCAATTAATAATTGTCTTACATTTTCTATGGTAGTATCCATATCTTCCTCATAGGGTTTTGCCTCCGGTTTCCAATATTCCTTTAAATTTACTTTTTCATCCTTATATATTAAGTAATGGGCAGGAGGAATTTCCCTAATATCTTTAAAAACCCCATTATCCAAGGATTTCGCAGGTCCTAATCCAAATATTTCCATAATCCCTTCTGCATTTATTACTGGTTTAATCATTGGATGTTTTAACAATGCCTTAATTTGAGAAGCAAAGATTAAATTATCATTTTTGATACTATAAAATAAAGGCTTTACCCCTAAATGATCCCTGGCCAAAAATAGACTTTTTTCCTTTTCATCCCATACTCCAAAGGCAAAGATTCCATTAATATGTTTTAGGCAATCTACTCCCCACTCTATATAGGCTATTAATAAAACTTCCGTATCAGAATAAGACTGAAATCTATAACCCTTTTCTAAAAGTTTTCTTCTTACTTCCTTGGTATTATATAATTCTCCATTATAAACAAGGACATATTTATAATCTCCAATAATTCGTATCATAGGCTGTGTTCCTCCCTCTGGGTCCACAATAATAAGTCTTCTATGACCTAATAGGGTACTTTCTGAAGAGTAAAACCCACAATCATCTGGCCCCCTTGCTATAAGGCTGTTTGCCATATTTTCAACTATTCCAATATGATCTGTAATATTTCTTTGAACATTGATCCATCCTACAATACCACACATATTCATGCCTCCTTAAAAAATGTTATATGATGAATTGAACAAAAAAAGACCCCATAGGTTTTTTATCCGATGACTAAGCTTTAGCTGGAGTAAAAACTCCATCTGAAGCCAAGAACTCTGTTTATACCTATAGCGCCTTTGCTATATACTTTCATTTATATGAATAAAATGCTTATTTGTTTCCAAAAATTTTATAGATTTATTTTATTTTTTCTTTATAAAAAATAAAAAATAAAATAAATGTATAGATGCATAGAAAAATTGAGAGAATAGAAATGAAAAATAATTTTTAAGGAGGAAAAGATATGAACCAAACCCTAAAGGCTCTTATCATTAAGTTTTTGATGACCTTTGTTGTAGCATGGATTTCATTGGGGTTTATTGAAAACAATACTTTAACATGGATACTTATTTTTTCATTAATAGGCGCCATTGTTAATTATATAATCGGAGATTTGTTTATCCTTCCTACTTTTGGAAATTTGGTTGCATCCCTTGGAGATGGTATTATGGGTGCATTAGTCGCTTATTTATTATCTACTATGACTGAAAATTTAAATGTAACATTAAATTCCCTTGTCCTACTTGGAGCACTGATTGCAATAGGAGAATACTTCTTTCACAAATATCTTATAAAGAATGATAAGGTGTCTCCATAAATAGTAAAAGTCATAGATGTCTTCATTTACAACTCCATGAAGCACCTATGACTTTTTCATTATTTATTTTATAGAGGAAATTGCACAAATAAGATTTTCTCAAACACGAGTTTGTGCTACACCATATACTGTATATGACGATCCTATTACATTCTAGATATAAATGATTGTGTTTGAGAAAATCAATGATGCAATTTCCTCTATTCATAATTTATATAACCTTTAGGATTCACTGGGACACCATTTTTCCTTACTTCAAGGTGAAGATGTGGGCCTGTAGATCTTCCCGTGTTTCCTGATTTTGAAATTACTTGTCCTTTATATACCCTATCTCCTGCTTTCACTAAAAGTTTGCTATTATGGCCATATCTTGTCTCATATCCATTCTCGTGATCAATAATGACGATATTTCCATATCCACTTTGTACACCAGAAAAGGTTACTTTTCCCCCATCAGCGGCTTTTACATCGGTTCCCTCAGGCATGGCAATATCCATTCCTTCATGAATTGTTCCCCATCGGGCACCAAAATTGGATGAAATTCTACCCCGAGCAGGTGTCATAAGCTTCCCGGTAGCCATGGTTTTTGGCCTTTTTTTAGTGCCTCTTGCCACAACCTTCATCACTGGTTCTTCTAGGGTTTCTTCTTTTAGAATATGTTTTTCTTGTTCTACTCCGTTTACCTTCTCTATTTGTACATATATCTTCTTTTTCCCTTCCACTCCTTCCTCCACTACTTTTGTATTCCCTTGGTACATATCTACTGAGGTTTCATATTGGGTTTCAAAGGGAATTTTCCCTTCATAGGAAGCAACTTCAATACTTTTTACATTAATATGGGGTTTAGGAATCATAAGCATAAGCTCTTGTCCTATTTTCACTTTTCCTAAATCTATATCTGGATTAGATTTTTGTATTTTTTCCAAGGTAAGGCCATATTTTTTCATAATATTCCAAACAGTATCCCCCTCTTTTAGAATGTAAGTATTGGCTTCGTCCTTCCCTTGTAGGATATATTTTAATACTTCTTCTTTTTCCTGCACCTTTTCCACTGGAACAAGCCTTTGTTGAAT
This sequence comes from uncultured Garciella sp., assembly GCA_900555725.1. Taxonomy (GTDB): domain Bacteria; phylum Bacillota; class Clostridia; order Eubacteriales; family Garciellaceae; genus Garciella. The sequence continues at coordinate 19,369 of USMD01000024.1, forward strand.
CTTTACATTCTCTACAAAACCTATTTCTTTTAATTTCTTTCTTTCATCTTCTGAATTGTATTTTTTCTTTAATGCATTTAAAATATCATTGACTTCCTTTTTACTATTTAAATACGCAATATTCTTTCCATCTACATTTAATCTATAGGCTTCTATAGATATCTGAATGTGTTCTTTCATCTTTTCCTTGATTTCATCTAAAGTAGATATTTTATCTATTTTAGGATCATATGTTTTTTCTACTACAATATTTTGGGAAAAGGTTACATCCTTTTTGAGATTTTCTTGTAAATCTTTTTTAATATTCTGTAATGCCTTCTCAGCAGTATTTTTATTCTCTACAATGCCTATTATTTTATCATCCATTTTTATAACATACATGGGTCTTATAAAAACCGCTCCTATGACAGAAGAAATAGCCATTATAATAAATAAAATCATAATGATTTTTTTCTTACGTGTACTCAAATTTAAGGACTTTTCCATTTGCCTAAAAGCTCCCTCCCTATTTAGATATTTTTCCTCATTTTTGTTACAAGATATATCTATCTTTTACATTTTAGATATATTTCATAGTTTACGACTTTTTTCCTATTTTATACATAAAAAAACAACCTTTCTACAATAAAAGGTTGTTTTTTTGTTATACGG
>USMD01000025.1 GCA_900555725.1 uncultured Garciella sp.
TTTCTTTCATCTTCTCATATGATAACATCATATTACTCCTAAAAATTAATATAAATTATTTTTTTTAATATATTTCTCAACTGCAGAAGGAATTAGATATTTTACTGTTTTACCCTGTTTTAATCTATTTCTTAATTCCGTAGAGGAAATGCCCACAGGAGGGATCTCCATATGAAAAATTCTTTTTCCAAATTTCCTATCTAATTCTTCTATCCTCTCATATAGTTTTTTCGTATCATATCCTTCCCGAGTAGCCGCTATAAAATAGCAAGACTTTATTAATTCTTCATATTTTCTCCAAGTATGTAACTCTAAAATAGAGTCGGCTCCCATAATAAAAAATATTTGTGCACTTTTACTATATGTATGTATTTGTTTTATGGTATCAATTGTATAAGATGGTCCCTGCCGGTCTATTTCTATGGTAGAAACCTCAAAATCAGGCTCATCTATTGTGGCCAAAAGGGTCATAAGATATCTATGTTTGACAGGAAGCACTTCTTTCTCTTGTTTATGGGGAGGAGAACCAGCAGGAATAAATACTACCTTATCTAATTGAAAATTTTCCTTTGCCCATTGTGCAGCAATTAAATGCCCATAATGAATGGGATTAAAGGTTCCTCCCATAATGCCTACCTTTTTAGACACCTTCTTATCTTCTATCATTTAATCCCTCCAAATTGTTTTATCCGATGACTATCTGCCGTAAGACTCCCACTTCTATCAAAGTGGGAGATACGAAAGCTTTCTTGCTTTAGCAAGTTAGAGTTCTTATACTGTGTATAATGGCAGCTATGTCCCTGGATAACGATTTCCCCTAAAGGACAACGAATTCTAAGTATCGAAAATACCGATATTAAGAATTCTGTTAGGTAGCTTTTGTTGGAGTAAAAACTCCATCTGAAGCCAAGAACTCTGTTTATTACTGAGGTAATACAATTTTAGGATCTTTTTGAGAAGGCTTGTACAAAATAAATTTATTTCCTATTACCTGGACAACATCCCCTTCTACCATAGCTGCTAGTTCATGTCCAACCTCTTTAGGAACTAATAAACTATTATTTAATACAGAAACCTTAATTAACTCTCTGGCTTCTAAAGCATCTAATACTTGATTTACTAAATTTTCATTGATTCCTTCTTTGCCTATTTGAAAAATAGCCGGGATAGAATTGGCCAATCCCCTTAAATAGCTTCTCTGTTTACTTGTCAACATAAATTTCCTCCATTATTTATAATACTCAAACTCTATATCTAAAATTTTTACAATATCTCCATCTTCAATTCCTCTATCTTCCAATTCATCTATGATTCCTTTGTTTCTAAGCACTTTTTGAAAATATCGAACAGAATCTAAATCTTCAAAATTAACAGAATAAATCAGCCGTTTCAAGTCCGGCCCTTCTACAATGTACTGATTGTTTTCTTTTCGAATAGTAAATCCTTTTTCTTCTTCCTCTAAGGTATAGATGTCCTCTACTACTTCTTCCTCTTCCTCTTCAAAAATAGAAGAAATCTCCCCAATTTCCTCTAACAACTCAATGACTCGATCCATTAGAGGTTCAATTCCTTTTTTGGTGGCAGCTGAAATTGTATAGACTTCATAGCCCATTTCTTTCAATTGTTTTTTCACAGCATTGATTTGCTCTTCTTCTAATACTAAATCTATTTTATTTAAGGCTACAATTTGTCTTCGCTGGGCTAATTTCTCATTATAATTCACTAATTCCTTATTGATAATTTTAAAATCTTCTATAGGATTTCGACCTTCCATCCCTGAAACATCTAAAACGTGTATTAACAATTTAGTTCTTTCTACATGCCGTAAAAATTGGTGCCCTAATCCCGCACCTTCATGGGCTCCTTCTATAATCCCTGGTATATCTGCCATAACAAAACTATTGCCATCCTTCCATTCTACAACTCCTAAATTGGGAATTAGAGTAGTAAAATGATAATCTGCAATTTTAGGTTTTGCCTTAGTCACCGCAGCTAACAAAGTAGATTTTCCCACATTGGGAAATCCCAATAATCCAACATCAGCTAGTAGCTTAAGCTCTAGAATCAGCCTTCTCTCTTGGCCAGGAACCCCACCTTCAGCAAAACGGGGAGCTTGTCTAGTAGAAGTGGCAAAATGTTGATTCCCTCTACCACCTTTTCCTCCTCGGGCAATTATCTCTTCCTCACCAGGTTTAGTGAGATCTGCAATAATTTTGTTTGTTTCTTTATCTCGTACAATGGTTCCAGGAGGTACTTTTACAATTAGATTTTCTCCTTTTTCCCCGCTCATTTTTTTATTTCCGCCATTTTCTCCATTTTGTGCTATATGCTTTTTCTTATATCTGAAATCCATTAGGGTACGTATCCCTGGATCTACTTTAAAAATCACATCTCCTCCTTTACCACCATCTCCCCCTGCTGGTCCCCCTGCTGGAATATATTTTTCCCTTCGAAAGGCAACAGCACCATGACCGCCATTCCCTGCTTTTACATATATCTCTACTTGATCTACAAACATTTTATCACCGCTTCCTTGTGGCAAACTAATTTCACAAGATTCTCTAATAGTTGAAAATTATTTTTATCTATAATAGTTTTATTATAACAAGTAGATCTCTCTTGTCAACTCTTGTTCCTTTTCATTTTCACCTGTTTTCTCTGTTTTTATTCTTAAGAAACAGAAAAACCACCTCAGCAAACCTGAAGTGGTCATAACAACCCTATTGCATTACAACTTCCCTTGGATATACGCTTACTTGTTTTTTATCTCTACCTTTTCGTTCAAATTTAACAATTCCGTCAATAGTAGCAAATAGAGTATCATCCTTGCCTCTTCCTACATTAACTCCTGGATGAATTTTAGTTCCTCTTTGTCTTATTAAAATATTTCCAGATAAAACGAATTGTCCATCTGCTCTTTTGACACCAAGTCTTTTAGATTCACTGTCTCGTCCGTTTCTAGAACTACCTACTCCTTTTTTATGAGCAAATAGTTGAAGATTCATTTTAATCATATTGTCCACCTCCTATAACTTTATTTTATTGATTTTAACGTACTTTCCGTACTCACTCATAACATTTTCAAAGGCCAAATTCATGGTTTGTAAAATCGCTTGAGATTGGATGCTCTGAAGCTTTGATATTTTCTCAGGTAAAATACAATGTACATAACCATCTTTCATCTCAACATCCAAAGGAATAGATACATATTCCATTAGACCATTTAATGCAGAGATTGTCAAAGCAGAGATTGCTGCACAAACAACATCCCAGCCCTCTTCCCCATAGCCTGCATGACCTTTTACTAAAAACTCTTTTATCTGCTGTCGTTGGTCTTCCCAAATGTTAATTTGAATCATAGACTAAGCCTCAATCTTTTCAATCATAACTTTTGTGTAAGGTTGTCTATGTCCTTGTTTCTTTCTATAGTCTTTTTTAGGCTTATACTTAAATACAATAATCTTTTTGCCTTTTCCCTGTTCTAATACTTTTCCAACAACCTTAGCACCTTCAACCACTGGAGTACCAACAGTCATTTTATCTTCCTTGGAAACAGCTAAAACTTCATCAAATTCAACTTGTTCATCTGCTTGACTATCTAGTTTTTCAACATAGATTACATCGCCTTCCTGAACGCGATATTGTTTTCCGCCTGTTTTAATAATTGCGTACATCTCTACACCTCCTCCAACCAGACTCGCCAAACCCTAGGTATCCATCTGGATTTTTGACCCGATTTGAGCGGCTACCTACATTTCAATATATTAACAAAGAAATGACTTATTGTCAATAAGAGCTTTCATTTTGCTATTTTAATCTTATCTATAGGAATGTTTCCATCTTCAATCAGTTCAAAATCTTTATGATAAAGATTTTTTAATTGTTGCAAAATATTGTCTAATTCAAATCTATGGAATGTCTGGGGATGAAGATAAAGATATAACTTGTCTTTATTTTCCAACCCAGGATTTTTTTTTAGGATTTTATGGATTTCAATGAGAATACTATCAACTGAAATCACCCTGCCGGTCCCATCACATAATGGACAAGGCTGTTTTAGGATTTTTTCTATAGATTTTCGTTCCTTTTTTCTTGTCATCTCTACCAATCCTAGCTGTGTCATTCCCAGGACATTGGTTTTGGTTTTATCTTCATTAAAAACTCTTTGGAGCCTATTTAAAACTTTTTCCACATCCTCTGGATCTTCCATATCGATAAAATCAATGATAATAATCCCGCCAATATCCCTTAAGCGCAATTGTTTTGCAATCTCCTCTGCCGCTTCTAAATTAGTCTTTAGTACAGTATCTTCTAAGCTAGTACTTCCTATAAATTTTCCAGTATTGACATCTATTACTGTCAACGCCTCAGTTTGATCAATGATAATGTATCCTCCACTTTTCAACCATACCTTATTTTGAAGAATTCCCTTTATCTGAGCACTCAAACCATAATAGTCAAAGATGTCCATAGGCTCATCAAAATAAACCATTCTACTTTTTAATTCAGGGGAAATCCCTTCTATCATTTCTAATACCTTATGATAATGCTCTTTTTCATTGATAATAAATTCATCAATATCCTCAGTAAATAAATCTCTTACAATTTTATAGGTAAGTTCTAACTCTCTGTGAATGAGTTTAGGGGAAATGGTAATTTTATCCTTCTTCTCTATACTTCTCCATATTTTTAATAAGAAATTTAGATCTGAGGAAAATTCTTCTTTGTCAATGCCTTGGGCTTCTGTTCTGATGATCATTCCTATGTTATCTACCTTACATTCTAGGGCAATGGTTCTTAATCGTTCCCTTTCTTCTTCCCCTGTAATTCGTTTAGAGATCCCAATATAATCAGAAGTAGGCATTAAAACAACATATCGACCAGGCAATGTAATATTGGTAGTTATCCTTGCTCCCTTTTGGGCAAAGGACTCTTTTACTATCTGAACCAATAGCTCTTGTCCTTGCTTTATGATTTGATTAATTGGAGGAAATGAATCCAGTTCTTCTTTCTTTTCTATAGCATCCCTAACATATAAAAATGCATTTTTTTCAAGACCTATATTGACAAAGGCTGCTTGCATACCAGGCAATACATTTTCTACTCTCCCCTTATAGATATTCCCTACCATTCTCTTATAATTTTCCCGTTCGATATAAAATTCTTTTAGTTCTTGATCCTCTAACAAAGCAATCCTAGATTGTTGCTCGTTGATATCTGCTATTATCCTCTTCACAATTTCTCTCCCTAATTATTAAAATAATTCCATTGGACTGATAAATCTTTCTCCATCCTGAGCTAGTAAATCTATCCTATGAATCTTTACTCCGTTATATTCCAAGGGGGGCTGTCCAAAGCTTGTAAGCCTTTCTACTACGATTTCTGGTTTTACATTGTTTTGACTCCCAGCTGACAACTTCATTTTTAAATAAATAAATTGCTCTTCTACCTTTTCCATTGAAATTTCATCAATGAAAGGACGAATATTTTTTCCCTTTACCCTTCCCTTTTTGTCTTTTTTTTGAATTTTAATTTCTTTTTGGTCTAAAAAATCTACTATCTTTTTTTCAATTTGATCTGGATCAATGAAATTTTGAGTATATATTTTTACCCAATAAAGTCCCTTTTGAATAATAGACATTAAAGAAGGATGGTTTCCTTGGCTTATTTTACAATCTAGAATTTTCAATCCTTCGGGAAGGGAAGTGTTTAATTGATCCATTAATTTCTTAGCACATGTAGGGTGGTTTAGCTCTACATCTACATATTCCCCTTCACTGGTCATACCGACTGGAAGGGCCATGGCAAAGGAAATCTTAGAATGTGGATTGAATCCCTGGGAATATGCAGTATCGATCTGCGCCCTTCTCAGTGCTCTTTGAAAGGTCCTTTGTAAATCTAAGTGGGAAATATATCTTACCTCTTCTCCCTTTTCAAATTTCATTCTAGCAATTACCATAGCATGTCCACCCTCCATCAAAATCCTGAATACCACAATTAACACAACCTTGTCTACAATAAGGTGTAACCTTTTCCCTTAGGGCATTTTTATGCTCTCGAATTAAAAAGTCCTTGGTTACCCCAATATCGATAAAATCCCAAGGTAAAACCTCATCATACTCCCTTCTTCGATTCGCATAGAAAGCTGGATCAATTCCATTTTCTGCAAAGGCTTCTAGCCAGCTGGAAAAGCAAAAATATTCATCCCAACCATCAAATTTACAACCCTTTTGCCAGGCTGTTAAAATGACTTTTCCCAATCTTCTATCTCCTCTGGCGAATACTGCTTCTAAAAAGCTGGTTTTCGATTCATGCCAACTGTAATGTATCTTCCTACTTTTTATTTTCTCTTTCAAAAATTTTTGCTTGTCCCTTAATTCATCCATAGTATTTTGAGGTTCCCATTGAAAAGGCGTGAAGGCTTTTGGCACAAAGGAAGAGGTGCTAATAGTGATTCTTACATTTTTATTCCTTTTTTCTCTATTTACTTGATAATACTGCTGTAATACCTTATTTCCTAAATCAACAATTCCTGCTAGGTCCTCATAAGTTTCGGTAGGCAATCCTATCATAAAATAAAGCTTTATGGTACCCCACCCGGCAGCAAAGGCTTCACTGGTGGAACTTAGTAGATCTTCTTGGGTCACCCCTTTATTAATTACATTTCTAAGTCTTTGAGTTCCAGCCTCTGGAGCAAAGGTAAGTCCCGTTTTTCTTATTTTTTGGATTTCTTCTATTAATTTCACCGAAAAAGAGTCAATTCGTAAGGAAGGTAGAGAAAGTCCAACTCCTTTATCCTTATACTCTTCTATAAGCTTTTCTACTAAAGGCATTAATTGGGTATAATCACTGGTACTTAGAGAGGATAAAGATAATTCTTCATATCCTGTATTTTGTATAAGTTTTCTTGCTATACTTTGTAGAGTTTCTGGTATCTTTTCCCTGACAGGACGATAAATCATACCAGCTTGGCAAAAACGACATCCCCTAGTACATCCCCTAAAAATTTCTAACATTACTCTATCATGGGTAATTCTAGTGTAGGGCACAACAAAGTTCGTAGGATAATAGGCATGATTCAAATCCTTAATAATTCTTTTGCTAACTCTTTGGGGCGCATCTGAAGTGAGAGGATAAAATTCCTTAATCTTTCCTTCTTTATCATATTCTACATCATAAAAGGCTGGAATATACACCCCTTTAATAGATACAATAGAATGAAGAAAATCCATTCGACTTTCTTTTGTTTTCTTCCATTTTCTATAGACATCTAATATTTCTAATAATACCTCTTCCGCTTCCCCTAAAACTACAATATCTACAAAATCCGCTAAAGGCTCTGGATTATAAGCACAGGGGCCTCCTACCATTACAAAGGGATGTTCTTTCGTTCTATCCTTTGCTAAAAGGGGAATATTGGCTAAATCCAACATATTTAAAATGGTAGTATAACTCATTTCATATTGTAGGGTAAATCCAAGAAAATCAAAATTTGTAATAGGGTCCATAGTTTCTAAGGCAAATAGAGAAATATAGTTTTCCCTCATTTTCTCCTCCATATCTACCATTGGTGCAAATACTCTTTCACAAAATACATCCTCTTGTTCATTTAACAAGTGATATAAAATCTTCATTCCTAAATGGGACATTCCTATTTCATATATATCAGGAAAGGCGAATGCATACCTTATGGTATCGATTCTTACTTCTTTATGAACGCTATTTAATTCATTTCCAATATATTGAACTGGGTTTTTTACTTGTAGAAGTATTTGATCCATTATTTTTCCCTTCATTTATTTCTCCTTCTTTTTTATAGTCTATTTTCTAATTATAATCATTTTATCAATAATCATCCCTTTTTTCCAATATATTTTTTACCCTACCATGCATCCCATACTCTAAAATACCAGATAGTATTTCATCCTCTGTTAGAATCCCCTTTAAAGCATAGTGTTCGTCTAACACATAAATAATATGAAATTTTTTAGGGGTAAATTGCTTGGATATCTTCTCTAATGTGGTTTGAGGCAATACCGTCATATGTTGGGATTCCATAGAACCCTGCTTATTTAAACTTTCTTTTTTAGTAGCAAAATCTCTCATGGTAACATAAGAGCTCATTTTTTTCTCCTTATGAGATTTACTATAAATAAATATTCCCACTAAAATAAAAGTAATGTTATAACTCCCTAAGGAGAAAATCAAAATATTGATTCCAATTAAAAAAAGAGCAAATAATTTAGAAAAAATGACAATGATTTTTGTAGCATTTTTATATCCAAGCAGGTAGGACAAAGAACCTCTAAAAATCCTTCCCCCATCTAGGGGCAATACCGGAATTAGATTAAAGATACCAATCACCAAACTACTAAGAATAATAAAATCAATATCACCATTTTCCCACCTAAAATATTTCTGAAAAAAAAACACAGTAGCGGAAAGCACCATATTAGATATCGGGCCCGCTGCTGAAATGAAAATTTCCTCTCTATTGGTAAAATTTAAGCTCTTATCTAACTTTACAACCCCACCAAAAGGAAGAATTCCTATTTCCTTTATTTTTATACCAAAAAGCATAGCTATGAATCCATGAGATAATTCATGCATTAGAATAATGGTTAATAAAATTAGCATAACTTTACTATATCCTAAAAAATATAATAATACTATAATAGGAAAAAATAAAATATGGACTGAAAAGGTTATCCCATGAACTTTTATGATTTTCACTAGGGTATCACTTCCTTTAGTTTGCGGTATCTACTTTTAGTTCCATATAATCTGATGGATTAACGGGATAATCTCCTTTCCATAATTCAAAATATAGCACTGAAGATTCTCCTTCTTCAACGGTTTTTGTCTTTCCTAAAATATCTCCCTGCTGCACTTGATCATTTATTTTTAAAGAAGATTCATAACAACCTTCATAAACACTCTTCATGGAATTTTCGTGCTTTATTGTTATCCTTTTTCCATTATCTACACTTTCTTGAATATTTATTATCTTCCCACTTGCAATTGCTTGAATATCACTGGAAGATTTTGTAGTGATTTCAATTCCCCTTGCTTCAATTTTGGTTTTTAAAATAGGATGAACCTCATCTTCAAAGGGAGAGGTTACAGTTCCTTCTACAGGAGATATGTACTTTGTAACATTGTTTTCTTCTTTCATCATATCTTTCCCTGTACCTGTCCATTCTTGAATATGATTACTAATAGTTGTAATCACATCATTATCAGGTAATTCTTTATCTAAATGCATTTCATAAGTCATCACCCATTTAACCCCTTTGGTTATCTTTTGAGTGGCGGAAAAAGGCAAAGATTTTGCTGCATAGATTAAAGCAAATAAGAGAACACATAGGATTAGTCGAAGGGCATTTTTCTTTAAAAACTTTTCCTCATTAAATAATCTGACCTCTAAATCCTCATCTTCAAATAAATCTTCTTTATGTCTTGTACCACTTCTTAATTTAGGTTCTAATCGGATTCTGCCATTTTTATTAGTATATTTATTGTTTTCCACTGTAGTTCACTCCTCCGTTTAAAATTATCCTTTTGTGCATTAATATAATATATTTTTCAAGTAAAATTTTTATTACTTTATTGCATAAAAAAGGCAAAGGAAATTTCCTTTGCCTTTTTTATGCAATATTTTAGTAAAATAACTTATCTTAAAATTTGATTTTATGCCGTCTCATAGTAATGTTTAATACCAATCCTATGGCAATCATATTGGTTAATAAGGAACTTCCTCCATAACTAATAAATGGAAGGGTAATTCCTGTAATAGGCATTAAACCAATGGTCATTCCTATATTTTCTATCACTTGAAATAAATACATAAAAAATATACCAGCAATCACAAGGGTACCAAATTGATCTTTAGCAATCCTAGAAAGAGTTAATAATCTGTGTAAAAAAAATGCAAATAAGATTACCACAAGGGCAGCTCCAATAAAACCAGTCAATTCAGCAATTACTGAAAAAATGAAGTCTGTCCACTGCTCAGGTAAAAAATTTAGGTTGGTCATGGTATCTTTTTCAAATAATCCTTTTCCTGCAATTTGGCCGGAGCCCACAGCTAACATAGATTGAATAACATGATATCCATCCCCTAAAGGATCATTATAAGGATTGATAAAGGTAATCAATCGATTTTTTTGATGATTTAAAAGCACAAAATTCCAAAGAATAGGAAAGGACACCACTAGCGCCACAATACTTCCCCAAATAAATTTCATATTCAAACCTGCCACAAAAAGCATTCCTGCGGCAATTATCATAAAAACTAAAGCATTTCCTAAATCCGGTTGAAGCATTATCAAAATAATTGGAATTCCAATGTGAATGAAAGGAACCATTAAATCTTTTAAGGTATTTAATTTTCCCTGTCGACTTTCCAACAGTTTTGCAAAGGTTATAATAATTCCTATCTTCGCTAATTCCGCTGGCTGCATTTCTACTACTCCTAAATCAATCCAACCCCTAGCACCTTTATTAACCTTTCCAATCCCTGGAATTAGAACTGCGATTAGTATTAAAATGCATATTACATAGATAATCTTCCAGTACAGACCAAATTGATGGTAATCAATACTTACAATTATTCCAACGGTGACTATCCCTAATGCAAAGGCAATTGCTTGAGTTAAAACAAAACTAAAAGATTTCTCTGTCCCAAAACTTTTGGTTGCAGCATAAATTGCAATAAAACCAATCCCCACTAAAAATACAACGTTTGCCAATAAAGGAATATCTAAATTCTTTAGTAATTTTCTGTCCAATAGAGACTCCACCTTCTACTATTTATATGTTTTCATTATAAAATTATAGCACAAAAAAGAATTGGAAAGAAGTAAAAAGAGCATTTTATGCTCTTTTTGCTTCTTTCCGGTTCTTCATTCTTTTTATAGGTATATTTGCAATCAGTGCTGGTACCATAGCATCATCTTGTTCTCTTTTTGTCTTGGTTAAATTGATTTCAAAGCCCTCTTCATCCACTTCTACATAATCTTGAATCACACCCATAATATCTCCCTTTATCATATCTAAAAACTGAGAAGAGACATTAGCCCGATCATGCACCAAAACTAATTTTAATCTTTCTTTTGCAACATTCTTACTTTGATTTTCTCCTTCCCGACTAAATAGCTTAAACAAAATATTCCCTCCTACCCTCATGATTAAAATTTAAATCCTAACTTTTTAGCAACCTTTTTAAAGATCCCTTCACTCACATCTAAATTTAAAAAGGGTACTTCTTTTCCTAGTATTCTTTCTGCGATATTTTTATAGGCTTTTCCTGCTAAAGAATTTAAATCCATAACTGCTGGTTCCCCTCTATTGGTAGAAATAACAATGCTTTGGTCATCTGGAATAACTCCTAATAAATCAATGGATAAAATATCAATCATATCATCAATATCCATCATATCGCCTTTTTTAACCATATCAATACGAACTTTATTGATTACCAGTAATGGATTGTATATTTCATTAGCTTCTAGCAACCCAATAATACGATCAGCATCCCTTACAGCAGATACTTCCGGAGCAGTTACTACAATAGCTTTATCTGCTCCTACAATGGCATTTCTAAATCCTTGTTCTATCCCCGCAGGACAATCAATTAACACATAATCAAACTCTTTTCTTAATTTTTCAGTTACCTCCTGCATTTGCTTTGGTTCAATGGCTGTTTTATCTTTTGTTTGAGCTGCAGGTAATAAATATAAACTCTCAAATCTCTTATCCTTAATTAAAGCTTGTTTTAATCTACAGGTACCCTCCGCAACATCTACAATATCGTATACAATCCTATTTTCTAAGCCCATAACAACATCTAAATTTCTAAGTCCTATATCTGCATCTACAACCACAACACTTTTTCCTAATAAGCTTAAAGCGGTACCAATATTAGCTGTGGTTGTAGTTTTTCCTACCCCACCTTTTCCTGAAGTAATAACAATAACTTCGCCCATTTGATTCCCTCCTGTTAGCATAATTATAAATTTTTATAGTATGGCAAAATAATGATTGAATCTTCTTTTATACAAGCCTTCTCTGGACAGGTTGGTTTAAAATCTTGTTGATCTGGTGCCCTTGTTATAATATTTGAAATCCTTAGTTGTGTAGGCTGCAATGAAAAAGCTATTACACAAGCACGTTCATTTCCTAAAAAGCCTGCATGGGCAATACCCCTTAGTGCTCCCATCACAATAATATTTCCTGCAGCAATTACCTCAGCACCGGGATTTACATCTCCAATGATGACAATATTCCCATTGTATTGTACTTTACTACCTGAACGCAAGGTAGTATAAATAAACTTAGTTATGCCTTCTTCTATAGAATAACTATATGTACCTTTTTTAGTTTGAGAAATATTTTGGTCCTCCTCTTTCTTTTCTTCAATGTCAACTATTTCTATTTGATATCTCTCCTCTAACCAATTTGACAAATCACTTAAATCCTCTTGGGATAAGCTTGTCCCATTTAGCTTTATTTGTTTTATCCCTTGAAAAAAAGATTGAGCAGAAGCAATTTTTTCTTGAATTTTCTTCTTTAAGACCTCCAAATCATTTTCCCTGTTAATAATAAGATATAGTCCATCCCTATTTCCTTTAAACACAACGATCTCTTCTGCCATTATTTTTTATTACCTCCAAGAAACATTTATAAATAAAGAAATTATCTAAAATAATTTCCTAATTTATTTAGTTTGAGGAAATTGCACAAATAAGATTTCTCTCAAACACAGGTCTGTGCTACACCATATACTGTATATGACTATCCTATTACTTTCCAGATATGGATGATTGTGTTTGAGAAAATCAATGGTGCAATTTCCTCAGTTTCTTAAAGTATATTATAAATTCTGCAATTTATCAATAAATCCTTCTTTTTATGAGAAAAAATATAACTTTTTATTCCCAATATAACTACATTTCTTTTATAAAAAAACCTCTCGACATTTGCTGAGAGGTTTTTCATAATTTTATTCATTTAATTGGGTATCGAAAGACTTATATTTTATTTCTTGCTGTTTTTGGTCTTTTTGTTGTTTTTCTTCTTGATCCAATCCAAAATAAGTGTTCATAATATCCCTAACCACTGTTCCACCATACCCGCCGCTATGACCTTGTACAATCATTGTCACTACAGCAATCTCAGGTTTCTCGTAGGGTGCAAAAGCAGCATACCAAGCCATAGCATCTGTTTCTTCGGATCCATATTGTGCAGAACCAGTCTTTGCTCCCACTCCTATTTTTTCATGGGGAAAACCTGCAAAGTCTCCAGCTCCTGTTCCTCCAGGCATGGTTACCATTTTCATACCCTGTTTAATAGCTTCTAGATTCTGTGGTTGTACTTTAATCTCACTTCTTACTTTAGGTTCCGCCCGCTCAATCACTCCTCCATTGGGATTTGTAATTTTTTCAACTAAATGAACTTTATAGTTTTTCCCCCCATTGACTAATGTAGCAACATAATTTGCCATTTGAATAGGAGTAAGGGAATTGCTCCCTTGTCCAATAGAAGTATTTAAAGTATCTGCTTGGGTCCATTTCCCTGCTAGCACATATTGATAAATTTGATAAATATGTTGAGAATCTCTAATCCCATATTTCTGTAATTTTTCTGCAACTAAAGCATAGATATTATTAGTCTCTTTTTTATTTAAATTTTCTACAGAATCAAAGATTTCCTTTGCAATCGCGTAGGAGGTATATGCTTCTTGTTTTTCTCCGTTTCCATCGATAATAGTACTATTTCCTGTAATCCCAATCGTACTTCTAATATAATTAGAGGTTGTATACATCCACGTTTGCTCTTTGGCATTCTTTGTAGCTAAATTTCCTGTAGATTCCCCTATTTCTATTCCAGTTCTTGAACCTAGTCCAAATTTTCTTGCATATTCTTCAATTTTATCAATGCCAACCCGATTTCCTACCTCATAAAAATATACATTACAGGAATCCTTTAAAGCCTCTGGCATATTTTCATTCCCATGACCACTTCTTAACCAACATCGAAATCTATTGCCATCATAACCAGGGTATTGTCCTCCATCATAGATGTATTCCCTAGGTCCTACTTTTTTCTCTTCCAATCCTGCAGTTCCAGTTACCATTTTAAAGATAGAACCAGGAGGAAGAGCAGACATAGTAGCATTGTTATAAAGGGGACGAGGATATAAAGGATCATCTGATAATATGTTTAAATTATCCCAATCCTCTGTAGAAATCCCCTTAGAAAAAAGGTTAGGATCGTAAGTTGGATAACTAGCCATTGCCAAAACAGCTCCCGTATTGACATCAAGGACTACTACTGCACCGGACTTAGCATTTGGGGCTTTTCTTCCATTGCTACCTTTTTGTAAATTTTTAATGGTTCTTTCTAAGGATTCTTCTGCGGTCTTTTGTAAATCATAATCAATGGTGAGAAATAGATTATTTCCAGAAACCGGGGATTTTTCTTGTTCTTCAAAATCATTTTGAGGTATCCCCTTATGGTCTGTTACCACTAATTTTTCTCCGTCCTTACCTTTTAGTTGAGATTCAAAGGCTCCCTCCATCCCTTGGGCACCTTTTAAATCTTGCATTTTGTATTCCCCGTGGGCTACATCTTCTTCATTTACCTTACTAATATATCCTAAAACATGGGCCGTCATACTTTTTTCAGGATAACTTCGTATGGGCTTTGAATTTACAGAAACTCCAGGCAATTCATTTTGATGAGCCGTAATTTCTGCCATAGTTTCTTGTTTTACATCATTTGCAATTTCAACGGCTTCCCAAGATCGAAACCCTTGACTTTTTATTTTCTCTCGAATAAGAAGAATTTTTCTAGCATCTTCTTTCGTATATTTCTTTCCAATCTTATTCATTTTCCTTAACTTATTAAAAGACTGCTCAGCAGTATAATTGAGCTCCTCTTTTTTAAATCTATACCATTCTTTCCAGTTCTTTTCTTCCTTCTCAAAGGTAAAAATAGGATCTGGATCTAATGAAATAGGGATACTCTCATTTAAATGTACCTTGGTGATTGCTTCAAGGGCAACCTTATCGTTAACATTTTCCTTAACATAATATCTTTTTCGTAAAATATCTATGGTCTTCCTTGCTGTAGCATCTATAGGTATATTGTGCTCTCTCTTCCACTTTTGCTCCTCCAACTCATAGGTAAATACGAAACTTCCATCCTTTTGAAGCACAATAGGAAACTCATCCTCATATTCTTCTTGATTTCTATCCAAAATGGAAGTTAATCTTAATATCATTTGATTTCTTTTCTCTTCATCCATTTGGTTATAATACATCTCTACTGAATATCCCACTCTACTGGTAGCAAGCGTATAACCTTCACTCGTATATATTTTACCCCTTTCAGCAGGTATGGTAATTTTCTGTAACATTTTACTATTGGCAGTTTCTTTATATTTTTCTCCCTCTATAATTTGCAATTGAGCCAATCGAAAAAGGAAGATAATTGTAATAACGATTATAAATACATATATAAATTTAAAACGATATTTGCTTTTTTCTATTATCATGTGATCACCTTTATTTTAGTAGAAAATTATCGAAGTAAATCCTGCTGGCTTAATTTTAGAAAAATGGGATAAATAAAAAATGCGATAATTGCATTCATCAACATGGACGCAATGGTAGTACCTTTTAAATATTGAAAAATAGAAAACTCTATACCACTAAAATATTGCAGAAAATAAAAACTAGTATGATATAATAAAACACCTAAGGCTGTAAAAAGAAAAGATATCAATTTATTATCCCTATAAACTCGCTCGCTGATTATGCCCATTAGATACCCAATTAACATATAACTAAGGGCATGAAATCCCAATACCCTTCCAAAAAGAATATCATGGAACAAACCTGCAATAAGACCAAGGACCATGCCTTGGGTCTTTCCATATATTAATCCTATAGATACAATGGTGATGAGCACTAGATTCAATGCAGCACCACCAATCTTTATGAAGGGTAAAATAGTAGATTCTATAATCAATTCAATTAATAATAGAAAAGTTAAAATCAATATTCTCACAATAGAAACCCCTTAACTATTTTTGCTTTAAAATGAGTACTTCCTTTATCTTTTGAAAATCCGCAGCAGGAACAATATTTACTTTTTTTTCAAGCATTCCTGATTGTTTTTCTATACTCTCTACTTCTCCTATCATTAGGTTTTCTGGAAAAACCTTTCCTAAGCTAGAAGTTACAATCATATCCCCAGGAATCAATTGGACATCAGGGTCTACATAGCCTTCTAAGGTAGAATTGCTATTTCCTTGTATCCTTATATAATTTCCAGTCCTAGAGACTACACCATTAACCACACTCCCTGTATCGGATATAGCAAAAACCTTTGCGGTATTTCTTCCCACTTCAACAACCTTGCCAACCAATCCTTCTTTTACGCAAACAGGCATATTTTTTTTAATCCCATCGGTTGAACCTTTATCTATCACAAATACATCAAACCAAACTTCGGGGTCAATTGATACAATGTTTGCCACAATGTAATCATACTGAGGATTTTCCTGATGAAAATTTAATAATTTTTTTAATCTCTCATTCTCACTTTTTAAAGTATCTAACTCTACTTGTTTCTTTTTTAACTCATTGATTTCTTCTTCTAATTCTTCATTAGTTTCCTTTAAACTGCCAATTTCAACAATAGAGCCAAAAAAGTTTCTAATATATTGAGTACCTGAATACAAAGTTTTTTGTATAGGTGCAACTGCTTTACTAAGAAAACTTTCCCCTTTGGTCAAGCTTTCTCTTCCATGAGCAGTAAAAGTAATCAAAACAAGAAGAACGATAGTAATCAAAGCTACTATCATACTAAGTTTATGTTTCTTTATCCAACTCAAGTTTTCACCCCATCTACCTATTCAACTAATTTAGCTGCAGCAACAACCTTGTTAAACATCTCTACATCATCAAGAATTTTTCCAGTTCCCATTGCAACACAATCCAATGAATTTTCTGCTACTTCTACAGGCATGCCTGTTTCCAAATGAATCAATTCATCCAAACCACGAAGCAAAGCTCCTCCTCCAGTTAACATAATTCCTTTATCCATAATATCTGCAGCTAATTCTGGTGGAGTCTTTTCTAAGGTGCCTTTTATTGCATCCACAATATTAGAAATTGGTTCACTTAAAGCCTCCCTAATCTCCTTAGAATGAACTTCTATGGTTTTTGGAAGCCCAGATACTAAATCTCTCCCTTTTATATTAATAGATTTTTCTTCCTCCACAGGATATGCAGAGCCGATTTCTATTTTAATTTTTTCAGATGTTCTTTCTCCTATCATTAAACTATATTCCTTTTTGATGTATTGGATAATGGAATCATCAAATTCGTCTCCACCAATTCGGATTGATTTACTAGTTACAATTCCTCCTAAGGAAAGAATTGCTACTTCACTAGTACCCCCTCCAATATCTACTACCATACTTCCTTCAGGTTCAGCTACTGGAAGTCCTGCGCCAATAGCTGCAGCCATTGGTTCTTCTATAATAAATGCTTCTTTTGCTCCTGCCTGTTCTGAAGCTTCAATAACGGCTCTTTTCTCTACCTCTGTTACCCCAGATGGTACACAAACCAGTACTCTTGGTCGAACAAACTTATTTTTATTATAAGCCCTTTTAATAAAATATCTAAGCATATTTTGAGTGATATCAAAATCAGCAATTACTCCATCTTTCATAGGCCGAATGGCTATGATATTTCCAGGAGTTCTCCCAATCATCTTTTTCGCTTCTTCCCCAACTGTCAAAACCATTTTTGTATTTTTATTAATTGCAACGACAGAAGGCTCCCTTACTACAATGCCCTTTCCTCTTAAATAAACTAATGTATTTGCAGTACCTAAATCAATACCCATATCCTTTGAAAACACAAGACCTTTACTCATTTTGTTGCCCCTTCCTCTATTTTGTCTATTTATCTATATTTTTTATTATAGCATGTCCATTTCTTTAAAACTCAAATAATTTCCATCCCCAATGATAATATGATCAAGAACTTGGATTCCTACAATCCTACCTGTCTCAACCAATCTTTTAGTAATAGACTTATCTTCTTTACTTGGAGTAGGATCCCCACTTGGGTGATTATGAGCTAAAATCATTGAAGTACTGTTTTTCCTAATGGCTACTTTAAATACCTCTCTAGGGTGAACTAAAGATGCATTTACAATGCCTTTAGTAATATTTTCTACGCTAATCACTTTGTTCTTTGTATCCAAAAGTACTACATTAAAGTTTTCTTCCATGCTATATCTCATTTCCTCCATTAAATAATCTACCACATCTAATGGACTTTTAATAGAGAATTTTATAAGACTTTCCATGGATAATCTTCGTCCTAATTCAATAGCTGCCTTTATTTGAGTTGCCTTTGCTATCCCAATACCCTTAATACTGCTAATTTCTTCTACAGTAGCATTATATAAATATCGAATGCCCTGTTTGTGATCTTTTATAATTTGATGGGCTAAGGAAATGGCTGTATGATTTTTACTACCTGTTCTAAGTATGATTGCAAGTAATTCTGCATCTGATAAATTTTTTTCTCCGTATTTTATTAACTTTTCCCTTGGCCTTTCATTTTCAGGAAATTCCTTTATGGTCAAATGACCCCCTCTATCACACATCTTCCATTTTCCCCCATAAAATTATTAAAATAATATCCTCCCTTAAAAGTTATTTCCCTTATCCTTATGATATAAGGAAAGCATATTAAAATCAAACTCTTTAAGTAAGTCACTAAGTAAACCAATAGGCAAACCAACCACATTAAAATAATCCCCATGAATTTTCTCTACTAATAGGGCCCCTAACCCTTGTATTGCATAGGAACCTGCCTTATCCAGATATTCACCAGAATCCATATAACTCTTAATTTCTTCATCCCCATAGGTTTTCATGGTTACATAGGTAATTTGACTACTGGTACGTTGTTTTCCACTTAGGGCATCCACAATAGCAACTCCTGTAATTACTTGATGGGTCCTCCCCGATAATCTCTTTAGCATAGATAAGGCATCTTGTCTATTGGAAGGTTTTCCTAATATTTCGTCTAGTACTACTACAGTATCTGCTCCAATCACCAATGCCTCTTGATCCATATTATAGGCTACACTTTTGGCTTTTTTTAAAGCTAATTTTTCGATTTTTTCCTTCGCTGTACCTATACTATCTAAGGTTTCATCAACTTGACTGGGAATCACCTCAAAATTTAGACCTATTTGTTTTAATAGCTCTCTTCTTCGGGGAGATTGTGAAGCTAATATTATTTTTTTCATAAAATCACCTATTTTTTATAAAAAATAAATAATCCTAGAAGTATTCCTAAAATGCTACCGAGATTAATATTAATCACCATGCCGA
>USMD01000026.1 GCA_900555725.1 uncultured Garciella sp.
AGATTTCTGCCTGTCTCGTGGGCTCGGAGATGTGTATAAGAGACAGTCTATATCTAGAATGTAATAGGATAGCCATATAGAATATATGGTGTAGTATGAACCCGTGTTTGAGAAAAATCCTATTTGTGCAATTTCCTTATTTGAATAAAATTATGCTTATACTATTTTTTAGTTAAATATTTCGCAAGAGAGTTCCCAATTCCTTGAACAATTTGAACCATAAGCACTAAAATAATAATTGTTGCAATCATTATATCCATTTCATATCTATAATAGCCATATCGGATTGCTAAATCTCCTAAACCGCCTCCTCCTATGGCACCAGCCATTGCAGAGTATCCTATAAGATTTATAATTGTTGTTGTGATACCTAAAATTAGAGAAGGAAGGGATTCTGGTAATAAAACTTTAAATATAATTTGTTTTGGGGTGGCACCCATAGATTGAGCAGCCTCAATTACTCCAGGGTCAATTTCTATTAAAGAACTTTCAATCATTCGAGCAGCAAAGGGTGCTGCTGCAATAGATAAGGGTACAATGGTTGCAGTGGTTCCTATGGTTGTTCCAACTATTAATCTTGATAAAGGAAATAACGCAATCATCAATATCAAAAATGGTATAGAACGGGTGATATTTATTATGGTATTTAAACATTTATGAATACTCCTTTTTTCCCCAATATGCCCTTCTTGTGTAATGACTAATAGAACGCCTATGGGCAGGCCTAGAACCACGGCAAAAAAACTAGAAACTACAACCATATAAATGGTTTGTACTGTAGCATTAGGCAACAGCATCAGCAATTTAGAAATCATTTCATTCATGATCTATCACCTCCACTTTTAAGGATTGTTTTTGTAAAAAACCAAGGGCTGTGTTTAATTGATTTGTTTCTCCAATTAATTCAATAATGAGTTGACCATAGGCATTTTTCTGAATATAATTTATATTTCCGGCTAGAATATTAGCAGTGACTTCGTAAGTTTTTACCATTTGAGAAATAATAGGTTGTTTTGCTGCATCATCTGGAAAATATAATTTTATTAATTTGGTTTCTTTTCCTGGTACCTTTTTCATTGTATAGTGATCAAAAATAGCTATATCTTTGTCCTGCACAAAGATACGGGTTAATTTATTTTGTGGAGAGGAAAATAAATGAAATACGCTATCTTCTTCAATGATTACCCCATGATCAATTACAGCAACTCGTTGACAAATTTCTTTTACGACTTCCATTTGATGGGTAATCATAATAATTGTTATATTTAATTTTTGATTTATTTCCTTTAAAAGGGATAGTATAGACTGGGTGGTCTGGGGGTCTAAAGCAGAAGTTGCCTCGTCACATAACAATACCTGAGGATTACTGGCGAGAGCTCTAGCGATACCTACCCGTTGTTTTTCTCCTCCACTTAATTGAGAAGGATAAGCATCTATTTTATGACTTAATCCAACTAACTTTAGAAGTTCTTTTACTCTTTGATCTTTTTTTTGTCTATCTACTCTTGAAATATCCAATGGAAAAGATGCATTTTGATAAACAGTTTTTCGAGATAAAAGGTGAAAGTGCTGGAAAATCATTCCTACTGTTTTTCGATATTCACGAAGCTGATTTTTATCATATTCCATGATATTTTTTCCATTTACATAGATAGCCCCGCTGGTAGGCTCTTCTAAACGATTGATACATCGTATTAAA
This sequence comes from uncultured Garciella sp., assembly GCA_900555725.1. Classification (GTDB taxonomy): domain Bacteria; phylum Bacillota; class Clostridia; order Eubacteriales; family Garciellaceae; genus Garciella. Next base: position 1,700 of record USMD01000026.1, read on the forward strand.
CTGGATTTTCCCGCACCACTTAATCCAATAATCCCATAAATAGATCCAGAAGGAATGGTTAGATTTATATTTTTTAAAGCATTTACGGTGTTAGTACCTTGACTATAAGTTTTTTGTAGATCCTTGATTTCAATCATCATCATAACCTCCTAAAGTATATAAAAAAACTTCTTTCAGAAATGAAAGAAGTTATCAAACTAGACTCTCATCTCTCAGTATGTAATCACATACTGCAGGATTTAGCACCAGTGCATAGATATGCCGGTTGCCGGGCTTCGTCGGGCCAGTCCCTCCACCACTCTTGATAAGCGATAAAAATATTTTTCGTTGTTAAAGAATAAAACTTGATAATTTTTATTATAATTCGTTATACAATAAGTGTCAAGGATAAAATAGAAAATACCTATTAAAATAATCCATAAAATAGATTGGATTTTAGTTTTAAAAAATTCTAATTTTCCATGATAATGAAATTTCAATAAGAGTGTGATATTATTGAAATGGTATATTATAGCTCTATTAATAATTTGAAAGGGAGTTTTATTTATGAGAGAAATCTATCTGGATAATAGTGCTACCACAAAACCCCTGAACAATGTGGTGAAAATCATGATGGAATATTATCAACATAAATACGGGAACCCTTCTTCTATGCATAAGATGGGGATTGAAGCAGAAAAAGGAATTAAATTTGCGAGAAAAGAAATAGCCAAATTTCTTAAGGTAGAAGAAGAGGAAATTATATTTACCTCTGGAGGAACAGAGTCCAACAATATGGCAATTCAAGGGGTTGTAAATCGTAATAAAAAAAGAGGAAATCATATTATTACTACAACAATAGAGCATCCCTCTGTGTTAAATATTTTTAAGGATTTAGAAAAGAGGGGATTTGAAGTTTCTTATTTGTCAGTAGACAAGAAAGGAAGAATTAACTTAGAAGAGATAAAATCACTGGTAAGAAAAGATACTATATTGGTAAGTGTTATGATGGTGAACAATGAAATAGGGACTATACAGCCAATTAAAAAGATTGGTAAAATCATTAAAGAAAATAACAGTCAATGTGTTTTTCATGTAGATGGGGTACAAGCTTTTGGGAAGGTTCCTTGTTATCCTAAAAATATGAATATAGATTTATTTACTATAAGTAGTCATAAAATCCATGGACCTAAAGGAGTTGGCGCTCTTTATAAAAGAAGAGATTTATTGATTGATCCTATTATTCTAGGAGGAGGACAGGAAGTGGGTATCAGATCAGGTACAGAAAATGTACCAGGAATTGTAGGTATGGGAAAGGCAGTAGAAAATTTAAATAAAAATTTTGAGAAAAATATAAAATTTTTGCGCCTTTTAAGACAAAGGGCTAAAGAAAAAATTTCAGAGAAAATAAAGAATGTTTCTATTAATGGACCTACCAATTTAGAAGAGATTGCTCCCCATATATTAAGTGTATCTTTTGAAAATATAAAAGGAGAGGTTTTACTTCATTCTTTAGAACAGGATGGGATTTACGTATCTACTGGATCAGCCTGTTCTTCTAAGAAAAAAGGAAGTCATGTTTTAAAAGGGATAGGACTACCTGATACATTTATAGATGGAACCTTACGTATTAGCTTTTCCATATTAAATAAAGAAGAAGAGGTGGATATTTTAGTTGAATCATTAAAAAAATATGTTGATTTACTAAGGAAAATTATAAGGAGGTAGTTTATTTGGAAAAAGTAATTTTAGTAAAATATGGGGAGATTAGCTTAAAAGGACTAAATCGATCCTATTTTATGAATCAATTATATAGGAATATGAAAACAGTCCTTTCAACATATAAAGAAGTTCATATAGAACAAATACAGGGGAGATACCTTATAAAATGTTTAGAAGAAGATGTGGAACAAGCAATTCAATCTTTGACTCGAGTTTTTGGAATTGTATCTATAAGTCCCGCCTTTCAACTTGAAAATGATTTAGACAAGATAAAAGAGGTCGCTCTTAAACTAATAATGAATAATGTAAAAATAAAGACTTTTAAAGTAGAGACTAAAAGAGGAAATAAGAATTTCCCTTTGAAGTCTCCAGAAGTTAGTAGAGAAGTAGGAGCACATATTTTAATTCATACGGATCATTTAAAAGTAGATGTGCATCATCCAGATACAAAAATTTATGTTGAAATAAGAGAAAAAGCCTATGTTTATAATAAAATCATTTCTGGAGCTGGAGGATTGCCTGTGGGTTCCAATGGAAAAGCTTCACTATTAATTTCCGGAGGGATTGATAGTCCAGTAGCTGGTTATATGGTAGCCAAAAGAGGAGTGGAATTAATAGCAGTGCATTTTCATAGTTTTCCCTTTACTAGTGAAAGAGCTAAGGAGAAGGTAGTGGATCTAACTAGAATCTTAACTCAATATGCAGGTCCTATTAAATTATTTGTGATACCTTTTACTAAAATTCAAACAGAAATAGGGCAGAAATGTGATAAACGTCAAACTACGTTAATTATGAGAAGATTTATGATGAAAATTGCTGAAGAGATCGCTACTAGAGAAGGGGCAAAAGCTCTTGTTACAGGAGAAAGCATAGGACAGGTTGCTAGTCAGACCCTTGATAGTCTAAACGTTACAAATGCTGTTGTAAATATGCCTATATTTAGACCTTTAATAGGAATGGATAAGCAAGAAATTACTGAAATATCTTATAAGATCAATACTTATGAAACTTCTATTCTTCCTTATGAAGATTGTTGTACTATTTTTGTGCCCAAGCATCCTGAAACAAGACCAAAGCTTGAAAAGATTCTTCAATCTGAAAAAAACTTAGACAAAGAAAGCTTAATAGAGGAAGCTATCAATCTAGTAGAGATCATAAATTTACCATAGAAAAAAGCAGTTGAACTGCTTTTTCTATTTCGACAAAAGCTTACAAAAGAAGATAAATTTCACTGAAGGATTAAAGATTTTTTTAGAGAAGATATATAAAAGGAAGAAAAGAAGTTAGGAGGGAAATACGATGTCATTGAATTTAAAAATAGACAATGAGACATTAATTGTAGAAATTCAAGGAGAGTTAGATCATCATACAGCGGAAAAAATCCGGGACGAGATTGATTATAAGTTGAATAATGATAAAGTGAAAAATATATTATTCGACTTTTCAGGTCTTTCTTTTATGGATAGCTCAGGGATAGGAGTTTTAATGGGAAGATATAAAAAAATTTCCCAAAGAAATGGACAAGCTGGGGTATACAATATAAATTCACAGGTAAGAAGAGTATTTGAGGTATCAGGACTTTTGAGAATATTTAAGGAATTTGAGAGCAAAGAACATGCATTAGAGAATATGTAAAGGAGTGCATAATATGGAATTTAGAAATGAGATGAAGGTAGAATTTATAAGCAAATCTCAAAATGAGGCTTTTGCAAGAGTAGTTGTATCTGCATTTATAGCGCAACTAGATCCTACCATAGAAGAAATTTCAGATATTAAGACAGCTGTTTCGGAAGCAGTAACCAATGCCATTATTCATGGTTATGAAGATAAAATGGGAATTGTAACAATAAAATGTAGTATTATGGGAAAAGCAATACAAATAGAAATTTCTGATAAAGGAAAAGGAATTGCCAATGTGACGGAAGCACGGGAACCTCTTTATACTTCTAAACCAGAACTTGAACGTTCGGGAATGGGCTTTACTATTATGGAATCTTTTATGGATAAGGTGGAGATTGTTTCTGAATTAAACAAAGGAACTATTGTAAAAATGTATAAAGAATTAAAGAGTGTAGGTAAATGACATGGGGAGTAGATAAATAATGGAAAGGAATGAAAGGATACATGGAAAAAATAATAGCTTATTAAGCCATCAAGAAACGTTAGAATTAATAAAAAAGGCACAAAATGGAGATAGAATGGCAACAGAAAGATTAGTAGAATTTAATCTTGGCTTAGTAAGAAGTATTGTAAAAAAGTTTCAAAATAGGGGTTATGATAGGGAGGATTTATTTCAATTGGGAAGCATTGGTTTGATTAAAGCCATTCAAAATTTCGACACTTCCTATGATGTAAAATTCTCGACCTATGCGGTTCCTATGATAATGGGAGAAATTAAAAGGTTTCTAAGGGATGATGGAATGATAAAAGTGAGCCGTTCCCTAAAAGAAACTTATCAAAAGGTTTATCGAGTGAAGGAAAGATTATCAAAAAAATTACAGAGGGAACCTACTTTAGATGAAATATCTAAGGAACTGGAAATTGATAAAGAGGAAATTATTATGGCTTTAGAGGCCGGATATAGTCCGGAGTACCTCTATGATACTATTCATCAAGATGATGGTAATCCAATATTATTAATAGATAAGATTAGTGATGAAAGTTGTGAAGACTTAAATGTTGTGGATCGTATTACCTTAAAGGAAATGATTTCAAAATTAGAGCCTAGAGAAAGACAAATTGTTGTTATGAGGTATTTTCAAGATAAAACACAAACACAAATTGCAAACAAACTTGGTATATCCCAAGTTCAAGTATCTAGAATTGAGAAGAAAATACTCACTCGAATGAGAGAATCTATGAAGAATTAAAAAAAGGCTAAAAGCCTTTTTTTATTTATTTATTTTTTTATTTTTTGTTTATACTAATATAAAAGAGTGAGGGTGATCATAAAAAATGAAAAAATATTTTAAACCTACTATCCTAACAGTATTAATCATTGTGTCCTTTATTATTTCCCTTGTATATTTAAAAAATAAAAATATAAACAATCAACCCAAAAAAGCAAAATTGGTAATCAACCTAAGTCATGAAATGGAGGAAAATTTTTATGGATAAAATCCAATTGTTTTTAAATTAAGATTTTTCTCAAACACAAGTCTGTGCTACACTATATACTGTATATGACGATTATATTATAAGATGATTGTGTTTGAGAAAATCAATGATGCAATTTCCTCATATTAGCTAGAGGATTATTTTTTAGTTGTAGGATTAGCTGTAAAGGCTCAGCCGGATTATCTTTTTTCTTATCTTTCTCTTTTGAAGTATTATCGTCCCTTTTATCAGTACCCTCGTCTTGATTTTGGGGATTTCCATTATTTTTTGTATCATCATTTTCTTTATCATCATTGTCAATAATATCATTAATAATATCTTCCACAATATTTTCTTTTTTTATAGATATAGTTCCTGTAGCCACATCTACATAATCATGATCTTGATAGCGGAAAGATACTTTAGCAATAATATTAGCACTACCTTCTTTTAGACCTCTGATAATACCAGTATTTTTATCCATTATCTGAATTGCATCACTATCTGTAGAAAATTCAACATTTGTAATTTTAATTGGTAGACCGTCCTTTGTATTTCCTTTAACTCCAAGTTGAACTTCTTCTCCTATCTGAATGGTATCTTTAGGTATTACGATTTGTAACTGGAAGATGGACCCATTTTTATTGTGGATATCACAGGTTCCAGCTGGTATGAAAGCATTTTTTTCTCCATTTGCTACATAATTTGAATCTATTGGTTTTACTGGGCTTGGGAAACGGTCAGCAGGTTTTTTGATAAACACCCTTGATTTTACTAGCTCAGGAGGACAATATTCTGTTGCCAATTTATTCGTGCTGGTATCTACTTTTAATTCAACATGATAATTATCTTTTGAAGTTGGGACAGTACCGTTAATAAACATTTCTGAAATTATTGTTGAACCCCGTGGATCCCGATAGGATAGCTCAGTAGGAAGTAATCCAGACACACTATCTACATTTGCAGATACAATTCCACCGGGATTAGCAGGAAATGTTTGACTTCCTTTATCTTTATAAATATCTCGCATTACGCTTTCCCACATAACTGCTGGACCTGGTTTTGAACCACCATATACACCAATATTAAGGAAATATTCCCTTCCATTGGCTACTACTTTATTGTCATCATAACCATACCAAACCGATGCAGTATACTTTGGAGTATATCCTACAAACCAGGCATCTTTTTGATTATTAGTAGTACCGGTTTTTCCAGCGATTTCTATTCTAGGTACAGATATTGTTGTGGTCCCCCCTTTTACTACGTTTTTCAAAACATCTGTAATTAAGAAAGCGGTTTGAGCTGATATTACCTGAGTTTTTTTAGGCTTATTTTTTAGAATAATATTCCCACTGGGATCTACTACCTTTGTATAGAAGGTAGGTTCTACTCTTACCCCTTGATTGGGAAAAGCACTAAAAGCACTGGCCATAGCTAAGGGGGTTTGTCCCTTGGTATAACCTCCTAAAGCTAATGAACCATAACCCATATCATTGGGCTCACCTTCTTTAGCAAATTCTAATCCAAACTTCTCACCATATTCTAGAGAAGTTTCAATTCCTATATCATACCAAGCTTGTACTGCTATAGTATTAATAGAATTGGTTAAACCCTTCCGTATCGTTGTCATTCCCCTATGGGCACCAGCATTACCAGGAGTTTCACCACCTACCCGTATTGGAATATCATCATAAGTCGTTGCTAAAGTAATCTTTTTAGAGTCTATCCCTGGTGCGTAAACTGTTAATGGCTTTGTAGAGGAACCTATTTGAAAAGTCTTAAGGGCTCTATTTAAAGAACGACTTTTTTCTTTATTTCGCCCACCTACAATGCCGGATACATAGCCAGTAGTATTATCAATGATAACCATGGCTCCTTCTGGAGTATAATTGACTTGTTTGGCAGATGAAGATTGGGATGGAAATAGGCTGTTCTTTTTAAAATTCTCATCCATAGCGGACTGTATTTTAGGATTTACGGTAGAATAAATTGTTAATCCTCCATTTATAAGATAACTGGTAGCTTCTTCCGTAGTGTAATGATATTTTTCTTTTAAATCATTTAAAACTTGTTCATAAACTGCATCAGTAAAATAAGAATAAATTGAATCATCTTTTGGTTTTACTAATCCTATTTTATTACTTTCTATCTGGTTTTTAGCTTGAAGATATTGATCTTCACTAATATATTCTAGCTCTTTCATTTTTCCCAGTACAGTTAAAGCACGATCTCTATTTTTTGAGGAGTATGCTAAAGTTTTTCCGTCTTTTTCATAAGCAATCCCAAAGGAGTCATCTTTTTTTTCTTCTATTACATAGGGTTTATATGTAGTTGGGGCTTTTGGGATAGCAGCTAATACAGCAGCCTGAGCAATGGTTAACTCCCTTACATCTTTTCCAAAGTATGTTTCAGAGGCAGCTTGTATACCATGGGCATAGGCAAAATTAATTTTATTTAAATAAGATTCTAAAATTTGATCTTTTGTCATATTTTTTTCTAGCTGAATGGCTAAATAAGCTTCTTGTACTTTTCTCTTTAAACTTTTTTCAGAAGATAAATGAGTTAATTTAATCAGCTGTTGAGTAATTGTACTACCACCAGCTGCTGTAAGATCTCCGGCTTTTATTCCCTGAAGAGCGGCTTGTCCAATTCCCATAATGTCTACGCCTGCATGATCATAAAACCGTTCATCTTCTATAGATATAAAAGCTTTTTGTACAATATCAGGTATTTTTTCAATGGAGACATTTTTTCTTTTTTCTTTTCCTTGGAACTCTTGGTAAAATTCATCATTGACATCAAGAATCGCAGAAGGCTCTATATATTGAAAATTTTCCATATTTAGTGGGGGTGCATCTTTGATATAGGAATAAGCCATTCCAGTGCCTATCCCTATTCCAATAATGATAGTGACTAAAATGATAATGAATGCAAGACGCCAACCATTTATTTCTCCATTATGCCTTTGCCTATTTTTATTTATTCGTTTTCTTTGAATATTTTCACTCATTTTTTCCCTCCTTGTTCATTAAAGTAAAACTTGTTAAATAGGGGGTAGCATAAATAATATGCATGATAGCATATTATAGTAACAATTATAACATATAAACAATATAGATTAATAATTTTATTATGAAATCTATTGGTATTTTAGACAAAGTTTAGATATTTTAAGTGGGATTTAATAAAAATAAATCATCAAAAATGAATCTGACATACATATATTAATGAGAAGGGGGAACAGCTATGGGAAAAAGAAGAAAAATATATAGAAAAAATTATAAGCCCTTTCTTATTGTTATTTTTTGTTTAGCTATAGTTTTATACGCTTTTATATTTGTCGATCGTCAAATTCGACCAACAATAGAAGCGTTATCAGAAGTACAGGCCAGGATTATAGGAACACAAGCCATAAATGACGGGGTAAGAGAGGTTATAGAATCAGGGATACAATATGAGGACTTAGTGAATGTGATGAAAGATCAACAGGGTAATATTACCTTAATGCAAGCTAATACAGTAGAAATTAATAAAATCTCTTCTAATATTACAAGCGCTGTTCAAGAAAAAATGGAGGTAGTAACTAAAAGAAAATTAAAAATTCCATTGGGAAATATTTTGGGAAGTCAAGTTTTATCGAGTTATGGACCTAAACTTAGTGTTGAAATTACACCGGCAGGATCTGTAATTGTTGATTTTTACACAGAATTTAAGGAAGCAGGAATTAATCAAACAATGCATAGAATTTATATTCAAGTAGAGACAAAGGTACAAATTATTGCTCCATTATCGAGTAAGCCAGTGGATATTGTCTCTAGTGTACCTATTGCAGAAACAGTGATTGTAGGAAAAGTACCAAAAAACTATGTCAATGTTCCTGATTTTGAGGATAAAGATTTTCTGGAGTTTGTACCAGAAGACTTAGAGTAAAATCAATCTGTTGTGCTAAAAAAAGAGGGTATTTTTCTAAATCGTGCAGTGAAGACATTTATCCCTTAAATTAATTAGCACAATGGGTAAACTTATAATAAAGGAATGAAAACAATAGATAATGTAAAAACTAATTTTGAAAAAGTTTAAATAGAAATATATAGTATTTCAAAAATCAAATGAAATGAGGGATTATAATGGATTTGAAAACAAGTCTTTCAGGATTAACCTTTAAAAATCCATTGATGCCAGCATCTGGACCATTAGTAGGAGATGCAAAAAAAATATTAGTAATGCAAGATAAAGGTGTTGGAGCTGTTGTATCTAAGACCATTTCTATTGAAGGAGCAAAGGTTCCTAAACCTTGTATTATTACAAAAAAGAACTATATTATGAATTCAGAATTATGGTCAGAATACTCATTAGATAGATGGATCAATGAATTTTTGCCTAAAATAAAAGAAAAACTAAAAATTCCTTTTATGATCAGTGTAGGATATGCAAAAGAAGATATGGAAATCTTAATACCAGCTTTGGATCCTTATGCAGATGCTTTTGAAGTTTCTACCCATTATGTAGGAAAAGATTTATCTATAATAGAAGAAATAGTAAAAACCATTCGTTCTTTAACGGATAAGCCATTTTTTATGAAGGTTAGTCCACATATGCCTGATCCAGTTGCTTTTAGCAAGATAGTATTAAGGGCTGAAGGAAATGGGATTGTAGCAATTAATTCATTAGGTCCTGCTATGGACATTGATTTAAAAAGCCGTTCTGTTACTATAGGTAATAAGCGAGGAGAAGTATGGATATCTGGTCCTGTAATTAAACCTGTTGCTTTAGCTTTTATATCTCGAATTAAAAGGGAAGTGCCTGAGTGTCCTATTATTGGAGTAGGAGGAATTTCTAGTGCAGAGGATGTTTTGGAATTTTTATTAGCAGGAGCTAATGCAGTTCAAATGCTTTCCTCTGCTATATTGTACGGACTGGATTTATATGAAAAAATTATTGCCGATTTGCCTAAAGCTTTGACTAAATATGGCTTTGATAGTATAGAACAAGTAATAGAAACCCCTATTAATATTTGAGAAAATTCTTATTTGTACAACTTCCTCAATATCTTAAAAATTCATAGAATTTTACAAATTATATTTTTACAGAGAGTGTAATGCTCTCTTTTTTGGTATAATGATAGTATCACAAAGAGGAGGCATTGAACATATGGGGCAACAATATTTATCAATAAAAGATCCAGTGAAGGAAGTTGAAATTATAGAAAAATCTAAGTTTATCGCGCAGGCTTTTCCTGTACGCACAGAAGAGGAAGCTATTGGGATTCTAAATCAGATTAAAAAAGAGTATTATAAGGCAACCCATAATGTGCCAGCGTACATTATAGGAGAAAAACAGGAAATTCAAAAATGCTCTGACGATGGGGAACCAAGTGGTACTGCAGGAATCCCTATATTAGAAATTATAAAAAAAGAAAATTTAACAAATACTCTAATTATAGTAACAAGATATTTTGGGGGAATAAAATTAGGAGCAGGTGGTTTAATTAGGACTTATGCCCATATGGCAAAAAAGGCTATTAGTTATAGTAAAATTATAAAATATGTTCTTTGTGAAAAAATAGTAGTTATTATTGATTATACATATTGGGGAAAATTGGAGAATAAATGTAATATCCTTGGATTTCATATTGATAAAATAGATTTTTTAGAAAAGGTTTATGTGCATTTTCATTTACAGAAAAATCAGAAGGGGATGTTTTGTAAATTGGTTGAAGAGATTACCAATGGAGAAGGAGATATTCGTTTATTGGGAGAAGAATATATTTCCATATCTATATAAAAAAAGAGAGATAAAGAAATTTATTTCTTTTTTTCTCCCTTTGCTTTGCAAAATATTTGATATAATCCCATTATAAGAAGAAATATTCCAAAAAATTTTTTAAGGTATTCTGAAGAAATAGAAACTGCTAACATAGATCCTAATAAGGCACCAATTAATCCAGGAATAATAAGATGTAATGCAATTTTTATATCAATGTTTTTATTTTTTAAGTGAATTATAATGGCAACAATACTTAAGGGTATAAAAGATAAAAGATTTATGCTTTGGGCAATCTGTTGTTCTATATGAAAGAAAAAGATTAAAATAGGGATTAAAATAGTTCCTCCACCAATTCCCATTCCGCCTAAAAAACCAGAAAAAATACCAATAATAATATAAATCAATTAAAACACCATCCTAATTGCAGCAATAATCATAAATATTCCAAAGATCTTTCTTAACCATTTGTTAGGAATCTTATTTAAAGTTTTTGCACCAATATAAGATCCAATGGTTGCTCCTATGGATACTTTTATAGTATTTGGAAAATCTATAAGATGATTGTTAAAATATACAATAGAACTCAGGATGCTTAAAGGAAGGATAATCATTAAAGCTGTGGCATGAGCTCTATGTTGAGCCAGCCCTAAAATAAAAACAAGCCCTGGGACTACAATAATGCCGCCTCCTGAGCCGAATAATCCATTTATAAAACCTGAAAGCAATCCAATCATAGAAGATTTTATAATGATGTTTTTGTTTGCCATTTTGCACCAACCTTATTTTCTCTTTTCTTTATGTTTTGTTGATAGGGCTTTTATTATACAATATCTTGACTAAAAAATGTTTTTTAAATGAGGAAATTGCATAAAATACTAGGAAATGGAGGGAAAAAATTGAAAGTAGTAAATAGTATTATTGAACTCATTGGTGAAACACCGATGATAAAGTTGCATAAAATCTTTGAGAGAGAAAGTGCTGATATTTATTTAAAATTAGAAAGTTTTAATCCAGGTAGCAGCGTAAAGGACAGAATTGCCTTGAATATGATTGAAGTCGCAGAAAAGGAAGGTAAACTGACAGAGAAAAGCACTATTATTGAACCTACCAGTGGAAATACAGGTATTGGATTAGCTATGGTAGGGGCAGCTAAAGGATACAATGTAATCATGGTAATGCCTGATACTATGAGTCTAGAAAGAAGGAATTTATTACAAGCATATGGAGCAAAATTAGTTTTGACGTCTGGAGAAAGGGGAATGAAAGGTGCTATTGAAAAGGCAAATCAATTGGTAGAAGAACACTCAGATTATTTTATGCCCCAACAATTTGAAAATCCGAATAACCCAGGTATTCATATGAAAACCACTGCAAGAGAAATATTAGAACAAATGGACTATCAAATAGATGCATTTGTAGCTGGTGTTGGTTCAGGGGGGACTATAACAGGGGTAGGTAAAGCATTGAAGGAAAAACTTGATAATATCAAAATAATAGCAGTAGAACCTGCTAATTCTGCAGTACTATCTGGGGGTGTACCTAGTCCCCATAGAATTCAGGGAATTGGAGCAGGATTTATACCAAAAGTTTTAGATACAAATATATATGATAAAGTGACCAAAGTAAAAGATGAAGATGCTATGAAAGTATCAAGACTATTGGCTAGAAAAGAGGGTATATTATCAGGAATTTCTACTGGTGCAGCAGTTTATGCTGCTATGCAGACAGCAAGGGAATTAGGAAAGGGTAAAAGAGTTGTAACAATAGCTCCAGACTCTGGGGAAAGGTATTTAAGCACATCTTTGTTTAAAAAAGAATAATGATAAAATATTAAGTCCCTAATTCAGATAGTAAAAATCCCTTTATTGTAGGGAATTGATGAAATATTGCAGTAGTAATTCTATTATGCTACAATATTTATGCTTTATAAAATTATTTTTTAGCAATTAGGGGGAAATATCATGTCAGGACACTCAAAATGGGCTAATATTAAACATAGAAAAGGAAAACAAGATGCAGTAAAAGGTAAAATTTTTACTAAATTTGCAAAAGCAATCGCAGTTGCCGCAAAAGAGGGTGGTAGTGATTTAGAAAATAACGCAAAACTTAGAGATATTGTAGCAAAGGCTAAGACGCAAAATATGCCTAATGATAATATTGAAAGGGCTATAAAAAAGGGTGCCGGTGAGCTAGAAGGAAGCAATTATGAAGAAATTGTCTACGAAGGTTATGGACCAGGTGGAGTTGCTATTATTGTTAAAACCTTAACAGATAATAAAAATAGAACTGCTGGAGATGTAAGACATATTTTTGATAAAAATGGTGGAAATTTAGGAACCTCTGGCTGTGTATCCTTTTTATTTCAAAAGAAAGGGCAACTAATGGTGGAAAAAAGTGACAATATAGACGAAGACGAATTAATGTTACTTGCTATAGATGTTGGAGCAGAGGATTTTATAGTAGAGGAAGAAGGATATGAAATTATTACTGATCCAAATGATTTTGGAAAGGTTCGGGAAGCCTTGGAAGCTGAAAATATCACCTTTATTTCTGCTGAGATAGCTATGATACCAACTACTCAAGCCACATTATCTTCTGAAGATACTAAGAAAATGCAAAAAATGCTGGATATGTTTGAAGATCATGATGATGTACAAGAGGTGTACCATAACTGGGATATGCCAGAGGATATGGAGTAGTGAATCGGAAAGAAAAGCGTTTCGTCCCTTCGGGATGGAAGGCTTTTTACCTTTTATCTGTAAAGAGGTAAAAAATCAATCGAAGGAGGAAAAACTATGGATAAAGTAGTTGTAAGACAATTGGTAAAAGAGACGAAAAAATATAAAGATAGAGAAGTAGAGATTAATGGATGGATAAGAAATAATCGAGATCAAAAGGCTTTTGGCTTTATTGCTCTAAATGATGGTACTCATTTTAATACTATTCAAGTAGTTTATGAAAGAAAAGGTCTAGACAATTTTGATGATATAACAAAGTTTAGAATAGGATCAGCAATTACAGTAAGGGGTACTTTAGTAGAGACTCCTGGTGCTAAACAACCCTTTGAAATTAAAGCAAATCAAGTAATTTTAGAAGGAGACTGCCCCGAGGATTATCCCATTCAACCTAAAAGACATACTAGAGAGTTTTTACGAGAAGTAGCCCATTTACGTTCCAGAACAAATTTGTTTACTGCAGTATTTCGGGTACGTTCTTTAATAGCCTATGCAATACACACTTTTTTTCAGAAAAAAGGATTTACATATGTTCATACTCCCATTATTACCGCCAATGATGCCGAAGGTGCAGGAGAAATATTTCGAGTAACCACCTTAGACCCTAAAAATCTTCCCTTTACAAAAGAGGGAGAAATAGATTATTCAAAGGATTTCTTCGGAAGATCTACTAATCTTACTGTAAGTGGACAATTGGAGGCGGAGGCTTTTGCCTTAGCTTTTAGAAATGTATATACCTTTGGACCTACCTTTAGAGCAGAGAATTCTAATACTGCAAGACATGCAGCAGAATTTTGGATGATTGAGCCCGAAATTGCCTTTGCAGATTTGAAAGATAGTATGACCATGGCAGAAGAAATGATGAAATACATTATCAATTATGTATTGGAAAATGCTTCAGAGGAAATAGAATTTTTTAATAAGTTTGTGGATAAAGGTTTGAAAGCGAGATTAGAGAATATTGTAAATTCAGAATTTGCTCAAATTACTTATACAGAAGCTATAAAACTTTTAAAAGAATCAAAAGAAAAATTTGAATACCCAGTAGAATGGGGAAATGACTTGCAAACAGAGCATGAGAGATATTTAAGTGAAAAGATATTTAAAAAACCTGTATTTGTTATTGATTATCCTAAGGAAATCAAGGCCTTTTATATGCGGCTAAATGATGATGGTAAGACTGTAGCTGCTATGGATCTATTAGTTCCTGGAGTAGGAGAAATCATAGGGGGGAGTCAAAGAGAGGAAAGATTAGATATTCTAGAGCAGAGAATGGAAAAAATCGGTATAGATAAAGGAGAAATGTGTTGGTATCTAGACCTTAGAAGATATGGGGGAGTAAAGCATTCAGGTTATGGACTAGGGTTTGAAAGGGTTATAATGTATCTTACAGGAGTAAGTAATATTAGAGACGTTATTCCCTTTCCAAGAACAGTTCATTCTTGCGAATTTTAAATAAAATGTATAAACTTTATAAAATTGGATAAAATATTCCTCTAGAAAGAATTGGAGGGATATTTTTATGCGTAGGGAATGGTTATCTGATTTAAAAAAACTTTTGTTCAATAAAAATATGCTCGTAGCATTTTTATTATTGTTAGTCATTGGTTTTACCTTTGGATATAATTTTACTGATATACTTAATAAGGAAGATGAATCCCAGCAGATAGACTTAAAAAATCCTGAACAGAACAGTATTGAAAGAGTGAATAAAAATAATGAAGATAAAAATATTGCTACAAATTCTATAGCAAAGAAAGAAGATACTATTACATCTAATACTCAAATTATTTTTGAGACAGAGTATTTAAAAAGTGAATGTATTGATAAGGAAGTTGTCAAACCTCCTAAGGATGTATTAGGGATGAACGAAAAAGAAATTAAAAATTATTATAAAGATTGGAATATTATAAATTTTGATACAGAAGAATTGATATTGCATAAGGATATTGATAGCTATTCTCCAAATAATTATAAAATAGGAGTTGCCGAAAAAGATAATGAAAAATACATAGCCGTATATCGTTTTAATAAAGAAGGAGAAGAATTAGTAGATTACATTAGTCAGACACCTATATCCATGTTAAGTAAAAAAGAGCAAGAAAAATTTCTTCAGGGTATGATATTTGATAATATTGATGAAGTTTATAGAATGTTAGAAAACTATGACTTATAAGCAGCTTTGCTGCTTTTTTTATTTTTAGAATATTTTATCTGATGACTATCTGCTGTAAAACTCCCACTTCTATCAAAGTGGGAGATACGAAAGCTTTCTTGCTTTAGCAAGTTAGAGTTCTTATACTGTGTATAACGGTAGCTATGTCCCTGGATAACGATTTCTCCTAAAGGATAACGAATTCTAGGTATCGAAAATACCGATACTAAGAATTCTGTTAGGTAGCTTCAGTTGGAGTAAAAACTCCATCTGAAGCCAAGAACTCTGTTTATGGGTAGTGTAAGGAAAGGGATACTTAATTGTAATTTTTCGTAAGTTTATATATAATTAAATCGAAACAAGGTGTTTTTATCATTTTTTACAATGAAATATTTCATGGAGGGTAAAATTTGTTCGAATATATAAAAGGTACTTTAGAAGAAATATTAGAAGATAGTATTGTGGTGGAAAACAATAATATAGGCTATAAAATTTATACTTCGGTGCAAACGTTAAATCAGCTTTTTACTATAGGAAGTGGGATTAAAATTTATATTCACATGAATATAAAAGAGGATGATATCTCTTTATATGGTTTTTTTACTAAAGAGGAACGAAATTTATATAGAAAATTAATTTCAGTTTCCGGAGTAGGACCAAAGGCTGCAATGGGTATTCTATCGGTCTATAATGTAAAGGATATTATTTGGTCTATTATAGGAGAAGATATAAAGTCTTTAACAAAAGCTCCGGGAATTGGAAAGAAAATGGCTCAAAGAATTATTTTAGAATTAAAGGATAAGTTAAAGGAAGGACAAAATGAAATTCTAGACATTTCAACACAGAGTACGTCAGGTGGCGTAACCACAAAAGATGAAGCCATAGATGCATTGATCGCATTGGGATACCCATCTTCCCAAGCCCATCAAGTAATCACATCGATATTTAAAGAAGGTTTAGATGTAGAAACTCTAATAAGGAAAGCATTAAAAGTTTTTGGATCTAAATAAATGCATATTTGATAGACGAAATAGCACAATGGATTATTTTAATAAAGGGGTAGTCTTTAATGAATAAAAGAATTATTACTACAGATATTATGAAAGAAGATTATGAGATAGAAGAAAATTTACGTCCAAGATCCTTATCGGAATATATCGGGCAAACAAAAGTGAAAGAAAAATTATCTATATTTATTCAAGCGGCTAGGGAAAGAAAAGAGTCATTAGATCATGTTCTTTTATATGGTCCACCAGGACTAGGGAAAACTACATTAGCTAATATTATAGCAAATGAAATGAATGTAAATATACGAATTACCTCTGGACCTGCCATAGAAAAGCCTGGAGATTTAGCGGCTGTATTGACTAATTTAGGAGAGGGAGATGTCTTATTTATTGACGAAATCCATCGTTTAAATAGAAATGTTGAGGAAATTCTCTATCCTGCTATGGAGGATTTTGCTATAGATATTATCATTGGGAAAGGCCCTAGTGCAAGATCTATTCGATTGGATTTACCTCCCTTTACTTTAATTGGGGCTACAACCCGTGCTGGGTTATTAACCTCACCTTTAAGGGATAGATTTGGTGTTATGAGTAGGTTGGATTTATATCGTATACAAGAGTTGAAAGAAATTATTATTCGATCAGCTCATATTTTAAAAGTAGATATCGATCTAGGGGGAGCAGAAGAAATCGCAAAGAGATCTAGAGGAACCCCTCGAATTGCTAATAGGTTATTAAAGCGAGTAAGAGATTATGCCCAGGTAAAAGGGAATGGACAAATAGATGTAAGGATTGCCCAGGAGGCGTTAGAGTTGTTAGAGGTAGATCCTATAGGATTAGATGAAGTAGATCGTAAAATGTTAATCTCCATTATAGATAAATTTAACGGAGGACCGGTTGGATTAGAAACATTAGCAGCATCCATTGGGGAAGAATCTTCGACCATTGAAGAAGTATATGAACCTTATTTATTGCAAATAGGATTTATAAAAAGAACACCTAGGGGAAGAGTATTAACAAAAAAATGTTACGAACATCTACACAGGGAGATTCCATCTAATAGCTTACTTTAAATAAGGAGTGAGAATCTTTTTTTTTTAAATTTTATGATAAGGTAATGTAGTGCCTGTCTCTTATACACATCTCCGAGCCCACGAGACAGGCAGAA
>USMD01000027.1 GCA_900555725.1 uncultured Garciella sp.
ATGTGTATAAGAGACAGGGATATATCGAATTGATTATATTAATAATATTAAAATTTATCATATTAGGAGTTTAGAGGTGATGAATTGGGAAAGAAAAACCTATCCCATTTGCAGAGCTTGGTTTATTTAATGCAGTTAGGCTTAACTATGATTATACCCATTGTAGGAGGAGTACTTTTAGGTAACTTCATAGATAAAAAACTTTCTACAGATTATCTTTTTCTTATTATATGCATAGTGATAGGAGTATTAGCTGCATTTCGTAATCTTTTGGTCATAGGGACAAAGTCAACAGAAAAGAGGGGGAAAAATAAGGATGAGTGATGGTAAGGATACTATTACCCTTGAAAGGGTTTTTAAAATAGTGGCAATTGAATTTGTTCTATCAGTAGTTATTTCTTTATTTACCCCTAGTCCAAAACCTTTGATTTTGGGTTTGACTTTTGGAATTCTATTATCTCTTTTAAATTTCAGATTACTATACTTAACTATAAGGAAGTCTGTTCACATGTTGCCAGCAAAGGCGCAAGTTTATGCGACAAGCCGATATGCAATAAGATATCTTATTACAGGTGTATGTTTATTAGTATCTATAAAGGCACCTTATATCAATACCATTGGCACTGTTATGGGGTTATTAATGATTAAAGGAGCTATTTTTTTAACTGCTTTTATGAGCAGTAAAGGGATATTTAAAAAAGTATTAAAAACACTTTTAAAGGAAGAATAATTTATGTAGAAAGGAGGTTGAGATA
This sequence comes from uncultured Garciella sp., assembly GCA_900555725.1. Taxonomy (GTDB): domain Bacteria; phylum Bacillota; class Clostridia; order Eubacteriales; family Garciellaceae; genus Garciella. The sequence continues at coordinate 756 of USMD01000027.1, forward strand.
AAAATGGCCTATGCACCAGAAGTAAGATTTTATCTTTTTGGACTACCTGTTACTGAGACTGTAACCACTACATGGATCATTATGATAGTATTATGCTTTATTGGATGGCTAGGGGGAAGAAGTTTAAAAACAATCCCTGGGAAATTTCAAAATGTTATAGAATTATATGTAAACACGATTAACAATCTTACCAAAAGTACTATGGGCTCTGATAAAATGGGATTTGCACCTTATATAGGAACATTGATATTGCTTATAGCTAGTTGTAACTTAAGTGGTTTGGTAGGATTTAGGGCACCAACGGCTGATTTAAATACAACCTTTGCCCTATCCCTTTTAACATTTTTCCTAACTCAGTTTAATGGATTTAGAAGGAAGAAATTGGGCTATTTAAAGGGAATGACAGAACCTTATGTCTTTTTACTTCCCAGTAATATCATTGGAGAAATTTCAAATCCAATCTCACTGGCTTTTCGTCTTTTCGGAAATATCACAGGAGGTCTTATTATTATGGACTTGATTTACTCTGTAACACCTCTTGTAATACCAGTACTTCCCCATGTATATTTTGATGTATTTTCAGGATTACTACAAAGCTTTATTTTTACTATGTTGTCCATGGTATTTATTTCAGGGGCAATGGATTAATCTTTGGTATTCTCTAGAATTGTTTTTAAAGACAATTCTTAGAAAAAATAAAAATAAAAACTTTAACTATCAAGGAGGAATATTCAATGATTACAGGAAAAGAATTAATACTTGCATGCTCTGCTATAGGAGCAGGAATAGCTATGATTGCTGGTTTAGGACCAGGAATTGGGCAAGGATTTGCAGCTGGTAAGGGTGCAGAGGCAGTGGGAAGACAGCCAGAAGCTCAAGGAGATATTATGAGGACTATGCTTGTAGGGCAGGCGGTAGCTGAGACTACTGGTATTTACAGTTTAGTTATTGCTTTGATTTTAATTTTTGCTAATCCATTAATAGGCCTAATTTAATCATTTAAAAATGATAGAAGAAAATAGGGGAGGAAAAGAGAAAGCAAAGAGTATTTTAATAAATCTTACCTACCCTTATTTCAATAAAAACTGGCCAGGGAAGGAGGCATAGTTCATGTTCGGAGAAGTTAGTCTCGTCAGTATTCGATGGTGGGAACTAGCCATGCAGATTTTTAATACAATTATCTTATTTTTATTTCTTAGACATTTTTTATTTAAACCTGTAACAAAGTTTATGCAGGGTAGAAGAGATGGAATCTCTTCAAATCTTGAGGATGCTGAAAAGACCAAGCAGGAAGCAGAAGAATTAAAAGCAATGTATCAGCAAAAAATAGATACTGCAAAGGATGAAGCAAAAAAGATTATTAGAGATGCTACCAGCAAAGGGGAGAGTCGTAGGCAAGAAATTATCCAAGAGGCACAACAAGAGGCAGACAAAATCCTTGAAAGAACTAAAATAGAGATTTCAAGAGAAAGAACAAAAGCTATGGATGAATTAAAGGATGATATGGTAGAGGTTTCCTTAGCCGCTGCTTCAATGGTAATCCAAAGAAATCTAGATGATAAGACCCAAGAAAAATTAATTCAAGACTATATTGAAGAGATGGGGGATGTACATGTCTAGTATTTTGACTAGAAGGTATGCCTCTGCTCTTTTGGAAGTTGGAAAAGAACATCAGCTACTAGATGAATTTCTTGAACAATATAAAGTAATGATCAATCAAATCAATCAAGAGAAAAAATTTGAGCAATTATTAAATTCTCCCCAAATTATCAATGTAGAAAAAAAGAAAATTATCAGTGAAGTATTTGGGAAAGTAATGAATCCATATCTTTTAAATTTTATTTATATTTTAATTGATAAAGGTAGACTTCATTTAATAAAAGAGATGCTTTTAGACTTTCAGGAAATGGTGTATGAGGAAAAGAACATATTATCTACAAAAGTAATAAGTGCCATACCTTTAAGGGAAAAACAATTATCCCAAATAAAGGAAAAGTTATCAAATAAGTTTCAAAAGGAGATTCTTTTAGAAAATAAAGTAGATTCTTCTATTATGGGAGGACTCATTATATATGCTGGGAATAAAATATTAGATGGCAGTATAAAAAATAAGATAGCAAAACTTAGAGTAGATTTAAAAGAAACAAGGTTACAAGGGATAGGGGTGAATTAGGTGAATCTCAAACCAGAAGAGATCAGTGCAATTATAAAACAGCAAATTGAAAAATATCAAGACAAAATAGATATGGAAAATGTTGGTACTGTCATCACTCTTGGAGACGGTATTGCCCGGGTTCATGGCCTCGAAAATTGTATGGCAGGGGAATTATTAGAGTTTCCAAATGAGGTATATGGCATGGCTCTTAATCTAGAAGAAGATAACTTAGGCTGCGTCCTTTTAGGTTCTGATGAGGGGATTGCAGAAGGAGATGTAGTAAAATCCACGGGAAGAATTGTGGAAGTCCCTGTCGGGGATACAATGATTGGAAGGGTCGTAAATTCTCTAGGTCAACCTATTGACGGGAAGGGACCGATCAAAACCGATAAGTTTAGACCAGTAGATTTGGTAGCTCCAGGGGTTCTTGCAAGAAAATCAGTGGATACCCCTTTACAAACTGGGTATAAGGCCATTGACTCCTTGATTCCCATTGGTAGAGGACAAAGAGAGTTAATTATTGGAGACAGACAGACTGGAAAAACCGCTTTAGCTGTCGATACTATTATCAATCAAAAAAATGAAGATGTGATTTGTATTTATGTAGCCATTGGACAAAAAGCTTCTACAGTTGCTCAGATTGTAAATAACCTACAGGAATTTGGCGCTATGGATTATAGTATTGTGGTATCCTCAACAGCCAGTGAGACTGCTCCTCTTCAATATCTTGCACCCTATGCAGGTTGTTCCATTGGGGAAGAGTTTATGAATCAAGGCAAGGATGTATTAATTGTTTATGATGATTTATCCAAACATGCTGTTGCTTATCGTGCCATGTCCTTATTACTTCGTCGTCCACCAGGCCGAGAGGCTTATCCTGGAGATGTATTCTATCTACACTCCAGATTATTAGAAAGAGCAGCCAACTTAAAAGATAGCGGTTCTTTGACTGCGCTTCCTATTATTGAAACCCAAGCAGGGGATATTTCAGCATATATTCCTACGAATGTAATATCGATTACTGATGGACAGATTTTCTTAGAGTCTGAATTATTCCGTGCAGGTACTAGGCCTGCTGTAAATCCAGGGATATCTGTATCTAGGGTTGGTGGGGATGCTCAGATTAAAGCAATGAAAAAGATAGCTGGACCCCTTCGTATTGAGTATGCTCAATATCGTGAATTGGCATCCTTTGCTCAATTTGGTTCCGATTTAGATCCAGATACATTGGCACAATTATCTAAAGGAGAAAGAATCGTTGAAATTTTAAAACAAGATCAATATTCTCCTATGTCGATAGAACATCAGGTTATAAGTGTTTATGCTGTGACCAATGACTTTGCAAAGGATATAGAAGTAGAGCAGATTAAGGACTTTGAAAAAGAACTTTTAGCCTTTATGGATGGACAATATCCAGAGATAGGAAAAGAAATCAAAGAGACCGGGGCTATGTCCGATGAGACCAAGGAAAGATTAGATAAAGCCATCGAAGAATTTAAAGTATCCTTTAAAAAGGATATTCAAGTTTAAGCAGGACATCCTATTCTCTGAGGAGGTGATAGATTTGGCCCAAAGTATAAGGGATATTAAAAGAAGAATTCATAGTGTTGAAAGTATTAAACAGATTACTAAGGCGATGGAGATGGTATCTGCTTCTAAACTTAGAAGGGCTCGAGAAAAGGCAGAATTAGGTCGACCTTATTTTGAAAAATTAATTGAAACCGTTGGGGAGATTGTAGCCATCGCAGGAAATGTGGACAATCCTTTTATGGAAATTCGGGAGGGAAAAAATAAAGCTTTTATTGTAATTACTGCTGACCGTGGATTGGCTGGAGGCTACAATAGTGCTGTTGTACAAGAAGCAGTAAATAACATAGGTGGAAAAGAAAATACTCATATTATTGCCTTGGGTAGTAAAGGAAGAGACTATTTTAAGAGAAGAAACTATAATATCGTGGAAGAATATATAGGAATTTCCGAAGAACCAGATTTCTCTCATGCAAGAGACATGGGAGAAAAGGTGATGAAACTTTTTGTGGAAGGAGAAATAGATGAGGTATCTATTATATATACCAAGTTTGTATCTACACTAATCCAAAAACCACAAATTCAAAAGATTTTGCCTATTACTCCAGAGATTGTTCAAGAATCTAAAGAGGAAGAGAAAAAGGAGAGTAGAAGTGTTATTGAGTATGAACCTTCTGAAGAGGGAGTCCTCAATCATTTGATTCCAAATTATATTAACAATACTATTTATGGTACTTTGTTGGAAAGTGCGGCAAGTGAACAAGCTGCTAGAAAGCTTGCCATGGAATCTGCTACCGATAATGCGAATGAAATTATTGATGATCTATCTTTAACCTATAATAGAGCAAGACAAGGAGCCATCACCCAAGAGCTAGCAGAAATCGTAGGTAGTGCAGAAGCATTAAAATAAAGATTGGAGGGATGTAAATGGCACAACAAAACATTGGGAAAATCGTACAGATTATTGGACCAGTAGTAGATATTAGATTTACCCCAGAGCATCTTCCTAAGATTAAAAATGCCATAGAAATAGATCATGAGGGCGAAAGACTTGTAGTAGAAGTAACCCAACATATTGGAGACGATATAGTTCGTTGTATTTCTATGTCATCTACCGATGGCTTAGTACGTGGTATGGATGCAGCGGATACAGGAGGACCTATTTCAGTGCCTGTTGGGCGTGAGACTTTAGGAAGAATGTTCAATGTATTAGGGGAGCCTATAGATGAAAGACCAATCGATAAAAATATCCAAAAGAGTCCTATCCATAGGGAAGCTCCTAGTTTTGAAGAGCAACAAACAGAACCAGAAATGTTTGAGACAGGAATCAAAGTAGTAGATTTAATTGCTCCCTATTCAAAGGGTGGAAAAATTGGATTATTCGGAGGAGCTGGAGTTGGGAAAACTGTTTTAATCCAAGAGCTAATCAATAATATTGCAATACAACATGGTGGCATCTCAGTATTTGCTGGAGTTGGAGAAAGAACCCGTGAAGGAAATGACCTATACTATGAGATGAAGGAATCTGGGGTTTTAGAAAAAACAGCTCTTTGTTTTGGTCAGATGAATGAACCACCGGGAGCTAGAATGCGGGTAGGACTTACTGGTCTTACCATGGCAGAATACTTTAGGGATCAAGAACATCAAGATGTATTGCTATTTATAGATAATATCTTTCGATTTACCCAAGCAGGTTCAGAGGTTTCTGCATTACTTGGACGTATGCCGAGTGCCGTAGGATATCAACCTACCCTGGCCACTGAAATGGGTGCCCTTCAAGAGCGAATCACCTCTACAAAGCAAGGATCTATTACATCAGTACAAGCAGTTTATGTACCAGCGGATGACTTAACTGACCCTGCTCCTGCAACAACCTTTGCTCACTTGGATGCAACCACTGTATTAAATCGTTCTATTTCAGAGAAGGGGATTTATCCAGCAGTAGATCCATTAGAATCCACTTCAAGGATTCTAGATCCCAATATTGTAGGACAAGACCACTATAAAACAGCTAGAGAGGTACAGGAGATGTTACAAAGATATAAAGACTTACAAGATATTATCGCCATCTTGGGTATGGATGAATTATCTGAAGAAGATAAAATTACTGTAGCAAGGGCTAGAAAAGTGGAACGTTTTCTATCCCAACCTTTCCATGTTGCTGAAGTTTTTACCGGTACACCAGGTACCTATGTGCCTATTAAGGAAACCATAAGAGGATTTAAAGAAATTCTAGAAGGAAAACATGATGATCTTCCAGAAGGGGCATTTCTAATGGTAGGCACGATTGATGAGGCAGTAGAAAAAGCGAAAAAAATGAGACGAAAGTCCTAGGTGGTGAGAATATGTCAACCTATCGTTTAGAGATCATTACACGGGATAAAGTGTTTTTTGATGAAGAAGTAAGTCAAATCGTAGCCAGAGGAGTGGAAGGGGATTTTGCTATTTTAGCAAATCACTCTCCATGGGTTACCTTTTTAAAAATTGCACCTATGAAAATTTATGATTCAGAAAAGAACATAAGGAAAGCTAGTCTAACAGGAGGACTCATTAAAGTAATCCCTGATAAAGTAACTATTTTAGCAGAAGCAGCAGAATGGCCTGAGGAGATTGACGTAAAAAGGGCAAAGGCAGCGAAGGAAAGAGCTCAGCGTCGCATGAAGGATACCAACTATGATACTGCCCGTGCCCAAGCAGCCTTACAAAGGGCTTTAATGAGATTAAACTTAGTTGAAAAATATAATAGATAAGACTGCCTACAAATAGATCAAGGTCAAATAAAAAAGCAGTCATAGATGTTTTATAGAGCAGGGAAATGAGGACATCTATGGCTATATTTTATTTATATTATTTGTATGTTCTATGGCAGCCTCATTTTTTAAAACCTTCTAGAAAACTTTAAAAAAATAACTGGAATAGATGTTTCTATAGAATTAATACTAAATATAAGGCAAGTGATTCTTAGGTTTAGATGAAGTTTGTTTCTTATCCAGGCGCGTGGTAGTGCTCAGATAAAAAGTAAAAAAATAAAAATAAAATGTATAAGAAGTAACCTTCCCGGCAATAATTTTAATGTCTAGGGAGGTTAAAGAATAGAGTTAAAATTGTTTTATCCCCCTTTTACAGATTTTATCTCTATACTCACCTTCCTTTTCTATTGATTGGTAAAGGGAGGTCACAAAGTGAAAAAGTTTTTAAAGGATTTTGGAACAGCTGCTATCATTTGTATTTTATTTTTTTCCGTTTTAGGGTTTTTCAAAGAGGTTCCTGCTAATGAGCAAAATGGACTAACAGATGGAGAGGTCTTAATGAGGGCTTTTCAAGCAAGTAAGGGGAATTTAGAAAGTACTAAGTTAGACTTTTGGAGTGAAATAAAAAATAAAAAATACACCCAAGAGGAAATGGAAAAGATCACCTTAGGCTGTGCAAAGATATTAGGATTAGAAAAGGAAGCAAAAATAGATATAAAGCAAGATCAAAATCATCAAAAAGTCACAGTTACTGCCCAGGAGAAAAATGGGATCTATGCTACCATTCTTATGGAAAATTGGGATGTAGAGGGACAATCCAAAGATACCTATTTTCTAGTAGATATTTCTTTAGACAGTAGGTATCCGCAACCATTAGAGATAGAAAAAACAATTGTAAATTATTTTACCCATTTGGGATTGAATTATGAATATTCCATGACTATGATTGGCACCTTTGATGAAAAGATGAATACTGATATAATGAGAGGTATCATAGAAAATACCTTTACAGCGGCAGAAGCCCAAGCTTTAGAAGGAATAGAAGAGGATGAATATAGTGAAATGATCAGTTTATCTGGTTATAGTCCTCAAATACAAAATAGCATCAAATTATCAGGAAGAAAAATGAATATCAATGGAGCAATGAGATACAATGATTATGATAAAAAGACCTATATTTGGATAGGAATACCACTTATAGCAACAGAATATTAACATTGGAAATGGGGGTGTGGTATTGGAAAAAATTGTAGTAGAACCAAGTCCCTCTTTGACTGGTAGGATAAAGGTCAGTGGAGCTAAGAACGCGGCTTTACCAATTCTTACAGCATCCTTACTATCCACAGAAAAATGTATCATAGAAGATGTCCCCGATTTAATGGACGTAGAAGTTCTTTGTGAATTATTATCGATTATTGGAGCAGATGTAAAAAAAGCCAAGGGAAATGAATTAGAAATCAATAGCAAATTCATTGACAATTATGATGTTCCCTATAGCTTAACTGGAAAAATGAGAGCTTCATTTTTAGTAATGGGACCATTACTAGCTAGAATGGGAAGAGCTAGAATCTCATTACCCGGTGGGTGCGCTATAGGTTCTAGACCGATTGACTTGCATCTAAAGGGATTTGAGGCCCTAGGAGCAGAAATTATAATGAAAAATGGTTATATTGATGCCAAGACAGATGGGTTAAAGGGAACAAGCATTTATTTAGATTTTCCCAGTGTAGGAGCCACCGAAAATATTATGATGGCAGCAGCTTTAGCAAAAGGTCAGACTATTATAGAAAATGCAGCAGAGGAACCAGAGATTGTAGATCTAGCTAATTTTCTTATTAAGATGGGTGCCCAAATAAGAGGTGCTGGTACAGATGCCATTCGAATCCATGGGGTAGATAAATTAAAAGGTACTAAGCATAGGGTAATTCCTGACCGTATTGAGGCAGGAACCTATATGATAGGAGCAGCTATGTCCCAAGGAGATATTATTATAGAAAATGCAGTTAGTCTTCACCTTCATCCTCTCATTGCGAAATTAAAGGAAGTAGGAGCTACTATTGAGGAGATTGAAGATGGAATCATAAGGGTCATAGGGCCAGAACAGATTCATAAAACTGATGTAAAAACAATGCCCTATCCTGGGTTTCCAACAGATATGCAAGCTCAAATGACTGCCCTATTATCCATTGCCAAGGGAACAAGTATTGTCACAGAAACTGTATTTGAAAATCGCTTTATGCATGTTGATGAATTGAGAAAAATGGGAGCTAATATTCGTACCGATGATAGAACAGTCATTATAGAAGGTGTGAACCATTTCACTGGTGCTGAAGTAAATGCAACGGACCTAAGGGCAGGAGCAGCTTTGGTATTAGCTGGATTAGTAGCCCAAGGGAAAACTGTCATTAATAACGTATATCACATTGATAGGGGCTATGATCATATTGAAAAAAAATTAAGATCCTTAGGTGCAATTATATATCGTATAAAGGAATAATTATTTTTTATCCGATACGCATCTGAATAAGTTCTTCTAAGAGCCACTTGATGTGTATATATGAAAGCAATAGATGTCTTTATAAAGACATCTATTGCTTTTTGTTTTCACTATTTGTCGAAAAAAAAGAGGGAAAAAAATCGATCTTATTTTACATAAAATTTTATAAAAACGACAAGTGAAAAAGTTAACACAGAATTTGTAAGAAAATCATATAGAAAACGAAGTTTAGACAAAATTTCCCTTTCATATAAGAACTATAGAAAAATTTCCCGGGAAATGTAGAAAGATAATATAGGCTTTTTTGAAAAGATTCAATATACTAATGAAAGGGCAGAAAATATTTTTAAATCATATTCTAATGATTAATAGAATATATATTAAAAATGCTAAACAAATAGGACAATCATTAAAGAGGGGGAGAAACATGAAATTAATCGGTCATGCAGTGGTTTTAGTTTTGATTTTGGTTATTATCCTTCCACTATTTATGGTAAAGGGATGTGATTTGGACAATGAACTTAAAAATGATCAGCCACTGGAACAGAAAGTTACTATATCAGTATTAAATCACGGGAGCAATGAAGCAATGAATCTTGGATTAGAAGAGTATATTGTAGGGGTTATAGCAGCAGAAATGCCAGTTACCTTTGATATAGAAGCCCTAAAGGCACAAGCGATAGCAGCTAGAACTTATACAGTAAAAAGATTAGAACAATTTGGAGGATCTCCAAATGAAGATCATCCCCAATATGATGTCTGCACTGACCCTGCTCATTGTCAAGCATGGATTAATAAGGAGGACCGTATAAAGGCATGGAAAAATGATAAAAGGTATAAAAAATTAGATTATGAAGAGTCCTGGAAAAGGATCCAGAAAGCTGTTATGAGTACCCAGGGACTGATTGCTGTCTATAATGGAGAGCCTATAGATCCATTATTTCACTCTACCAGTGGGGGAAAGACCGAAAACTCAGAGGATTACTTTGATGCCAAGGTGCCTTATTTAAGAAGTGTAATAAGTCAGTACGAAAAAAAGTCTCCACATTTAGCCAGTGAAACGGAAATGACCACTGAAGAATTTGTCAATAAATTAAAAAAAGAACTACCAGATATTAAAATAGATGCGAAGAATATTGAAAATGAGATTAAGATCTTGGGAACAACTGAGGGAGGAAAGATAGCTAAAATTCAGATAGGAAATAAAACTTTAACAGGGCGAGAGGCTAGGGAAATACTAGGTTTAAATTCTTCGAATTTTGAGGTAAAAAAAAGTGGAGGCAAATTACATTTTACCGTCATAGGCTACGGTCATGGAGTAGGAATGAGTCAATATGGAGCCGATGGTATGGCACAGGAGGGAAGTGATTATGAAGAGATTATAAAGCATTATTACCAAGGGGTAGAGATCGTTAATATTTATGAATAGGTTTTATGAAATATTAAAGATTCATAAAATATTTGTTCCTCCAATGGTCTATATAGACAACATCAACAATTCACTACAAAGGATAAATCCTAAAAGCTTGGAAACTCCCTTTGGTCAGGCAACCAAGCTTTTCACGGATTTACCTTCTTCGCTCATTGGATGTTATGACTATATAGCTCAAGTCGTCACATAATATTTTTATGAATCTATTTCTTATTTATTTTCTTACTTTAAACCTATATACTCTTTTGGATTTACACACTTATCTCCATTCCAAACTTCAAAATGAATATGAGGATCATCATCAATTTCAAACATGGCTGTATTTCCTGCTTTTCCAATTACTTGTCCCTTTTTCACCTGCTGATTTTTAGTAACATTCACTTTAGAATTTAAATTACCATATTTGGTTTGAATTCCATTGCTGTGGTCAATGGTTATCAACATTCCTAATTTAGAGTCCTTTTTAATCTCTACAATTTTTCCATCCATAGCAGCCTTTGCCTCTGTTCCCTTTTCAGCAGCAATATCTACCCCTTGATGGTCAGAACGAAATTCATTTAAAGTATTAGAAAATACCGGTGTGGTTTGAAAACTATAATCCATTGTAATAGTATTTTGATCTACAGGATTTATAAAGTTGTTTAAAGTATCCTGGGTAGAAGCGGAATTTTTATTTTCTTGACTTTCTTTTGTATCAGCATTATCAGACATTACAGCAGTTGCATTTGGTATGACTTCATCAGTAGTAGTTCTATTTTTTTCACTAGAATTGTCTTGATTGGTTTGTTGTGCATTCTCTTCTTTGCTAGTTGCTGCTTCCTTATTAGGTTTTTCTTTCTTCGGTTTTTCAGCTTCTTTTTTCTCTGTTTGATTATTTGTAGAGGTTTCTTTTGTTTCATCAGGTTGGATGTCCTCGGTTTGATAAGATTCGTAATCGTCTACTTTTTCAGCTACTTCATTTTGATTATCTTGGCTTAGGGAATGATCCATGTTATTACGGGTAATATACACAGCCGAAGTAGCAATCAATGTTACACATAAAAATAAAACTACATAAAAACCGTCTTTGTTAGCAAAATTTTTCAATTTTTCCTTACTGAGTTTCTTACCAGAAAAAAGTTTTTTCTTCATTGTCTACACCTCCACCTGTATTATGGCCACAAGTTGCTATGAAATATACAATCAAATAGAAAAATTATGAAAAAAAAGCCGTATTTTCTTCTAGGCCATCCTGTTTTTAACATATTACGGTTTCTTAGTGCATAAGATTGTAAAAAAGGCTTCAGAGAGAAAAAAGGGGGTTGCTCGAAGTGAAAGGCTATATCGAAGAACGAGCAGTAGAAATTGCCAAATATATTATTGAAACTAATACAACAGTACGGGAGACAGCAAAGATTTTTGGAGTAAGCAAATCCACTGTACATAAGGATGTCACCGAGAGACTTCCAAAGATAAATCCTATAATTGCCAGGGAAGTTAAACAAGTATTAGATAAAAATAAATCCGAAAGACACCTACGAGGCGGTATGGCTACTAAGATGAAATATAAAGGGAAAAAAACAGGAACGGAAGAATAAAAAAGAAAAATTAAGTCAATGTATAAAAAGTCGTGTATGGGAGTACAATTTCTCCTATTACACGACTTTTATATATTTGAGAAAATCTTATTTGTGCAATTTCCACATTTGTCTCCACAAATATTAAAGAATCCTGTCAGAAAATTTAAAAACTATGTAAATTTTCCAAAAATCACTTGAAAAAGATTCATATTTATAGGAAAATCAAGGAAGTGGATATTATGTAAAAATTTTAGATTTATTTTATAATGGATGTTAAAATAAGGACATATTCTATTTGCTTCTCAATAATGATTAGAAATAATGAAAGAAAAGGGGTTGGAGCTTGAAATGTTTGATTTCAGAACAGATATCGGAATTGATTTAGGAACGGCCAGTGTACTTGTATATATTAAAAACAAAGGAATTGTATTGCAGGAGCCGTCAGTAGTGGCCATTGACACAAATACCAATAAAATATTAGCAGTAGGAGAAGAAGCTCGTAGAATGATAGGAAGAACTCCTGGCAACATTATTGCCATTCGTCCTTTAAGAGATGGAGTGATTTCTGACTTTGATGTTACTGAGCGTATGTTAAAATATTTTATTAAAAAAACTTGTGGAAATGCAAAGTTTTTTAGACCAAGAGTAATGGTTGGAGTGCCCAGTGGAGTAACCGAGGTAGAAAAAAAAGCAGTAGAGGAGGCAGTATTGCAAGCAGGAGCTAGTAAGCCTTTTATTATAGAAGAACCTGTAGCTGCAGCCATTGGTGCGGGTATGGATATCACAGAACCTACTGGTAATATGGTAGTAGATATCGGAGGAGGAACGACAGATATAGCGGTTCTTTCCTTAGGAGGAATCGTAGTGAATACCTCTATAAAAGTAGCAGGAGATAAATTTGATGAATCCATTATTCGATTTATGAGAAAAAATCATAATCTATTAATAGGAGATCGTACAGCAGAAGAACTAAAGATTAATATCGGAACGGCTTTTCCAAGGGATGCAGAATTAACCATGGACATTCGAGGAAGAGACTTATTATCTGGATTGCCTAAGACCATAACAGTGACTTCATTAGAAATGAGAGACGCTCTAAGGGAAACTGTATCCTCTATTGTAGAAGCAGTTCATGCTATATTAGAAAAAACTCCTCCAGAATTATCGGCAGATATCAGCGATCGAGGGATTTGCATGACAGGAGGGGGGGCATTACTCTATGGATTGGACAAGCTCATTGAAAAAAGTACAAGGGTACCTGTCTATGTAGCAGAGGATGCTATCTCTTGTGTAGCCTATGGAACAGGAAAAGCTTTAGAGGATCTAGACTTTTTAGCAAGTTTAACAGAGTCACAACCAAAACAATATAAGTTGATGGATAAATAAAGAAGGGTTTCAAAACAGGTTAAACTACTTAATAAAAATACTTTGATAGAACAGCGACTTATTTGAAAGTGGAAAATCAAATATAAATAAGTTATAATGGAGAAAAAGGCCAACGAGGTGAACTTATGTTAGAAAATAAGGATATACAAAAGATCATTCCCCACCGATATCCTTTTCTATTAGTCGATCGGATTATAGAAATAGAAGAGGGAAAAAGAGCTCTAGGCATTAAAAATGTAACCGCCAATGAACCCTTCTTCCAGGGGCATTTTCCAGGGAATCCTATTATGCCAGGGGTATTGATGGTAGAGGCTTTGGCTCAAGTGGGAGCTGTGTGCGTACTATCACAAGAAGAGTATAAAGGGAAACTTGCAGTATTTGCAGGAGTGGATAAATTAAGATTTAAAAAACAAGTGACACCCGGAGATCAATTGCGTATGGAAGTAGAGCTTATTTCCATGAAAAAGGGAATCGGCAAGGCAAAGGCAGTAGCTACAGTAGAGGAGCAAATAGCTGTCAGAGGAGAGATTATGTTTGCTATTGTGGAGAATGGAAAATAAAGAATAACCTTAGGGGGTATAGAAATGAAAGTACGAAAGGCAATTATACCAGCAGCAGGATTGGGAACACGATTTTTACCTGCCACAAAGGCACAACCAAAGGAAATGTTACCTATTGTGGATAAGCCTACTATACAATATATTATAGAGGAAGCCATCGCATCTGGAATTGAAGAAATCTTAATTATTACAGGAAGAAATAAGCGGTCTATTGAAGATCACTTTGATAAAAATATAGAGTTAGAAATGGCTTTAAAGACCAAGGGAAAATCTGATTTATTGGAATTGGTAGAAGACATTTCCAATATGGTAGATATCCATTATATTCGTCAAAAAGAAGCCAAGGGTTTAGGACATGCCATCCTACAGGCAAAATCCTTTGTAGGAGACGAACCCTTTGCGGTAATGCTAGGAGATGATATCGTAGATGCCAAAACCCCTTGTTTAAAGCAACTAATTGACGTTTATAACGAATATAAGACCACCATTTTAGGGGTACAAGAAGTAGCCAGAAAAGATGTTTCTAAATATGGGATTGTAGATGGAAATTATATTGAAGACAATATATTTAAGGTAAAAGGATTGATAGAAAAGCCAGCAGTAGAAGAAGCTCCTTCTAATGTAGCTATTTTAGGACGTTATATTATTACCCCCAGAATCTTTAAGATTCTAGAGCACACTAAACCAGGGGCTGGAGGAGAAATTCAGTTAACCGACGCACTAAAGGAACTGGTAAGTGAAGAGGCTATGTATTCCTATACCTTTAGTGGTAAGCGCTATGATGTAGGGGATAAACTAGGATTTTTACAAGCAACTATCGAGTTTGCATTAAAAAGAGAAGATTTAAAGGATGATTTTATAAAATATTTAAGTCAATTAATGCATGATCAAAAATTTAAGGATATTATGTCAGAAGCTGCACTTTCAACAGAAGAATAACTTAGAATTCATAAAGGCGACTTGATAAAAGTCGTTTTTTCTTATTAAAAAGTTATATTTTACTATTGTTTCTGATAGAAGAATCCTTCATAATAGTAAAAGAATGATAAATTATGGAGAGAAGTGTAGAATTTAATGAAACATGGTAAAAAAAAGAGTAAAAGAAAATATTTGATTTCTATTCTTTTTATTGTTATATCGGCTTTAGGATTGGTCTCAGGGGCATTTTATGCAAAGATGAAAGATCCTCAAAATTTATTCGTTTCCGGTAATGTAGATGTTAATGATCAATTTAATCAAAATATCATTAATATCATGCTAGTAGGATTTGACAAGGATGAAGTTAGAAGTAAAGAGGGTAATATATTTCGAACCGATACCAATATTGTCTTAACGATTAATTTAGAGAAAAAGACAATAGATATCATCTCTATTCCTAGGGATAGTTATGTATCAATAGCGAATACAAAAGGAATGGATAAATTTAATTCTGCCTATGGACATGGATATCTCAATAGTACAACTAAGAATCCCGAAGAGGATGGCTTTCAATGTATCATGGATACAGCCAGTGAGCTACTAGGGGGAATTCCTATTCATTATTATGCTGCAGTAGATATGGATGTTGTAACAGAAATTGTAGATGCTATTGGTGGAGTAGAAATTGAAGTTCCAACGGATTTATACAAAGATCATGGAAAGGATCAAAGTGGAATTGTTATTCCTGAAGGACAACAAAAATTAGACGGAGAAGGCCTTTTATATTATGCCCGCTATAGACATTATCCTAAGGGAGATATTCAAAGAGTAGAAAATCAGCAAAAGATTTTATTGGCAACCTTTGATTCCCTAAAGAAGTCAAATATGTTCTCCTCCTTACCTAAAATCTACCAAAGTGTGCAAAAGAATATATACACAAATCTTGATGTTAGTCAAATAACAGCTTTAGCATTATTTGCTAAGGACTTAAACAGAGAGAACATTAATACGTACATGATGCCAGGAGACTTTGGAACCATCAATAACCTTTCCTATTGGATTATAGATCAAGAAAAGAGAGTACAGTTGATTCAAGACATATACGGCATCACAATAGAACCGGATGAACAAGATCCAACCCAAGAGGATTTAATCAATTTGGATGTATCAATATCATACAGTACCTTGGAAATAGGACAAACAGCACAAATCACAGCAAGGGGAATTACAGGGCTAGGAAACAATCGATTATTTGATCCTGGAGATTTAAGTTATAGTAGCTCTAATTCTAATATTGTAACTGTAAGCGATAATGGAGTAGTGACAGCAGTAGGACCTGGGAATGCTACTATTACTATAAGCGCCGATGAGATATCCCAAAGTATTAATGTAACGGTAAATGGAACAAAGGAGATAGAAGTAGAAGAACCTGAACAGCCTAAACCCACGCCAGAGTCTAATGCTCCAAAAGAGGTGGAACCAGAACCTACAGAAGAGCAAAAAGTACCTAAAGAACCTACAGAACAAGAAGGTTCAGATAAGGTACAGGAAGAGCAAGGACAAGGGAAAAAACAAGAAGAGACAGTAGAAAAGCCAGAGGAGACAGTTGAAGAAGAGGAAGAGCAGAAGGGAACAGAAGAAAATCTTAAGGAACCAGTTGAAGAAGAGGAATCAAAAGAACTAAATGGATTAGAGAATGGTGAGGAAATTAATTAAAGAAGAATAAATATAGTTATCCAAACAGATAATGTAAATAAAATAGCGAAAGAAAAAAGAAAAAGTAAGATTTTATCTATAGATAATGTTTTTGAAGTATGAAACCAATGAAAATGGAAGATTTTTTAATTTCTGAAACAGGAAGTGACAAAAATGAAGAATTTTTTGAAATTAAAAAAGTTGAATAAGTGGCTAATTGCTGCAATTGATATAATCATTATTTTGTTAGGCTTTTATATAGCCTTTGTGTTAAAGTTCGATTTTAATCCTCCTCAAAGGAATTTTCAGCCTTTTATAAGGCTAATACCTTTTATTATTCTATTTTCTTTCATTCTTATCAGTATTTATGAAATGTCTTCCATAGAAAGAAAAAGAGTTGTAGATATAAGCATATCAATTTTTATATCTTTAATTATGCTACATGTTACTACCATGGCTCTAACCTTTATTTTTAGAGGATTTGCATTTCCAAGAAGCATTTTTATTATAGCCTTTGCACTTCAATTTGTTTTGTTGATTCTTTGGAAATCACTTTTAATATACTTCTCTAAAAAAGTTGTAGGTATTAAACGAGTAATGATTATAGGGAGCAAGAAGGAAAGTCAGATAGTTGCAAAAAAATTATTGATCGAGTATAGAGGGTATTGGTATATAAAATATTTTGTTAATCCTACTGAAATCAATAGGATAAAAAACATTATTGATGAAGTAGATGTATTGGTTATTTGTCCTAAATTAGGGGAAAATATGAAGAGCCAATTGTTGACTTTATGTTTGCAAAAAAATAAAAAAGCATATATTATACCTGAGTTATTTGAAATTATGTTATTAAAATCCGAATTTATACAGTTTGACGATATGCCTGGGCTCGAAATTGAACAATTGCAATTATCAATAGAAGATCAATTTATTAAAAGAATTTTTGATATTTTTATCTCTATAATATTAATTACTATCACTTTACCTCTCATGGTAGTATCTGCAATATTAGTTAAAGTCTCTTCTCCGGGGCCTGTATTATATAAACAAGAGAGATTAACCATAAATGATCGACCTTTTAAAGTATATAAATTTAGGACCATGGTTAATAACGCAGAAAAGCACACAGGTCCAGTTTTAGCCACAGATAGAGATCCACGTATTACAAAGATTGGAAATTTTTTAAGAGCAACTAGGTTAGATGAGCTTCCACAACTATTGAATGTACTAAAAGGAGATATGAGTATTGTAGGACCTCGTCCTGAGAGAGACTATTTTATTAATCAATTTATAAAGAATAATCCTCATTTTATCTATAGGACTAACGTAAAAGCTGGTATTACAGGCTTAGCCCAGGTCTATGGGAAATATAGTACTTCTCCAGAAGATAAGTTAAGATACGATTTATTATATATTACAAATTACTCTTTTAAATTAGATTTAATTCTTATTTTAAAAACTATTAAGACGATGTTTACAAAAGCAAGTTCAAAGGGCATAGAAGAGGACAAGACCCTACAACAATTATTACAAGAACAAGATCAAGATATTTTCTCTGAAATTGGAATTACAAATACAGAAAAATAATGTAATTGTTTAAAATTTTTATAAATGAGGGAATTGCATCATTGATTTTCTCAAACAAAATCATCTATATCTAAAATGCAATAGGATAGCCATATACAGTATATGATGTAGTGAAACTCGTGTTTGAGAAAAATCTTATTTGTGCAATTTCCTCAAATATGTATAGTAGAAAGAAAAGCCTACTATTAAACGACCAAAATAGAGAATTTTGGAGAATATTTTGTATGTGTTTTCTAAAAGTTTAATATGTGATAAAATAATTGTCGAAGATGTTTTTACAAAAGAAAATTATCTAAACCATCAAGTGGGGGGACCATTATGGCTCAAGAATCGAATATGAAAGAGATAGCGTTAACTATGGAAAATATATATATTAAAGAAAAAAAAGGTATTGGAACAGTATACAACCTGTCT
>USMD01000028.1 GCA_900555725.1 uncultured Garciella sp.
AGAGTCATAGATGTTTGGTTCACTGTTCTATAGAATATCTATGACTCTTTTTAGGAATTAATTATTTATTTTTAGTAACTTTTAGATTTTTCATTTCATTACTCAATTTTAAATCTTTCAATAGATTCTTCTAATACAGCAGCAAGCATTTTTAAATCTTCTGTACTGGCAGATAGCTCTTGAGTAGAAGCAAGTTGTTCTTCTGTGGAAGCAGATACTTCTTGAGTAGCGGCAGAAGTTTGTTGAGTAGCAGCGGCAATGTTGGAAATAATATCTACTAAGGCATTTTTACTAGAATTCATTTGATTATTATGATTATTGATTTCTTCTATTTTTTCCACTAAAGTTTTAATAGAGGAGGAAATATTTTTGAAGGAATTTTCTGTTTCTTTTACAGCAATAGTCTCGTTATCTGAAATAGATTTAGCATTTTCCATAGACTGAACTGCGGATTTAGATTGTTCCTGAATTCCTGTAATCAAGTCGCTGATTCTTTGGGCGGATTGAGAAGATTGCTCTGCCAATTTTCTAATCTCATCTGCAACTACTGCAAAACCTTTTCCGTGTTCCTTTGCTCTGGCTGCTTCAATGGCTGCATTAAGAGATAGAAGATTGGTTTGATTTGCAATTTGACCAATGGTTTCTATAATGACACCTATTTCTTGGGCGCTAACATCTACCTTTACGATGGTTTTATTTAATTCTTCATTCGCCTGATTATTTTCAATAGTTCTTTCTGCAAGAGTATCTACAGCTACCAATCCTTTTTCAACTAAATCTGTTGCTATTTTGGAAGCAGTATCCATTTCTTTGGTTGCATTGGTGACCATTTCTATTTTATTTGCAAGAGCATGAACTTTTGAAACTCCTTCTTCTGTTTGATTTGCTTGTTCATTGGCACTAGAAGTGATTTCCTCTATGGTTGAAGAGATTTCATTCATGGCAGTTGTGGTTTCAGAAGAAATGTTTGCCAATGACTCTGAGGAGTTTAGCACTGTTTTGGTAGATAGCTTGACGTCTTTAATTAATGTAGCTATACTTTCGATCATGTCATTAAAACTTTTGGCAATATGTCCAAATTCATCTTTTCTTTTCAGAATCTTACCCTCAATTTTAGATTGATTTAATTCGCCCTTAGAGGCAAAGTCCATTCTTTTATTGAGTTCTTTAATAGGATTTATAATATATCTACCTACAATATTAGAAGCAATCGATGATATCACAAGGGAAATAAGAATAATAACATAGAATGTATTCATTTGATTATTTAGGGGCGCGAAGGCCTCGTCAGAATCCATCTCTACCACAGTCCCCCAATTTAGTTTTTCTATTGGTAAATAAGAAGCTAATTTTTTTGTTTTATTTACATATTCTATGTGATTAGATTCTCTTTTTAATAGATTTTGCACAGGGGATAATTTAGAGAAATCTTTCATTTCCTTTACCAAAGTTTTATCTTGATGGGCGATTACCTTACCAGTGTCATCTACAATATAAGCATGTCCTGTTTCTCCATATTTTTGATTGGAGACAAAATCACTAAGGATATTTAAGGATACATTCATATTGATCAATCCGATTATTTTGTCACCTTTTTTAACAGGAGTGCTGTAGATTACTATAGGTGCACCTGTGGTTTTAGAAAACATGACTTCAGTAAACCCAGATTCCCCTTGCATACCTTTTTTAAAATACTCCCTGTTAGATCTGTCCTCTAGCTTATCTTTACCACCAGTATGATAAATTTGCATTCCCTTATCCGACATTACGAATATTCCATCAATAATAGGATATTTTTTTAAAGTAGACTGTAGAAATGGATTCATTGTATCGAAGTCCATGCTTTTTACCACATCGCTATCTGCTAGTAGACTTGCTAACTTTTGCACTTCCTCTAGCTGAGTCTTCACTTGGGTATTGATATTGATGACTTTATCCATTTGCTGGGTAGTTACATCATTATGAATTTGATTATAAGTAGATCTTGCGATATAGGACATAGAGAAGATCAATGGTAAAAGCATAAGTAATAGCATTATAATGAACATTTTCATCCTAAAACTTTTAAAAAGTTTATTTATGCCATTCCCCTTTTGAGATCTTTTAAAAATTTTCATTCCTGTAAAATCCTCCTTCAATGTAGTTTATAGAGATAAAAGTATTTTCTAATTTTTAATCTCTAATTTTAACTTCTATAATATTTATCGTATTTTTCATCAAGTTTTTTAGGGTAAATAAGGGGTTTTTTCCTTTGCATGCATGGATACCCTATTTTTGTAAATAATAAATTTATACAGGATTTTTATCCTATGATTAAGGAGGATTTTTATGGACAATAAGTGTTTAGATGAAAATGTGGATATTTTTTTCTCAAATCTTGAAAACTTTACCCAAAATGAAGGAATCTTAGGAAAGCCTATTACTCATGGAAATACAACTCTTATCCCTGTAATATCTATAACTATTGGATATGGAGGTAATTCTAAGGAAAAGAATTTATCAGGAGGATTTTTTGGATTAGGGGGAAAGATCTGTACCGATGCTATTATTATGATCGAAAAGGAGAATGTTTCTGTAATTTCCATTAATGGGGGAAAGGGGAAAGTAGCGGATAAAATTCCTGGAATTATGAGTACATTAGATCCAATAAAGCAGCAGAATGGAAATCCAGAAAGTCAGGGACAATAAATTAGGGAATTGGAGAAATCTTTCCCTAAGGCATCCAATCCATTTCTTCTAATTCCTTTAACCAGATATTATTAGAAGCGTCGCTGGGCATTCTCCAATCTCCCCTTGGGGACAGACTAATAGAGCCTACCTTAGGCCCGTCAGGTAAACAGGAACGTTTAAATTGCTGGGAGAAAAATCTCTTATAGAAATTCTTTAACCATTGAAGAATAGTTGTTTGATCGTATTTTTCTCTAAAGGCAATGGAGGATAAGTAGTATACTTTTTTAGGGGAATATCCATACCTTATCACATAGAAGAGGAAAAAGTCATGTAATTCATAAGGGCCTACTGTTTCCTCTGTTTTTTGGGCGATTTTTCCCTCTTGGTCCGGCGGTAAGAGTTCTGGGGAAACAGGGGTATCTAAGATATCATACAGGGTGGTTTTCGCACCTTCATTGATATTGGTATCAGCAATCCATTGTACAAGATATCGAACTAAGGTCTTGGGAATCCCAGAATTTACGCCATACATGGACATATGATCCCCATTGTAGGTAGCCCATCCTAGGGCTAACTCCGATAAATCTCCTGTACCTACCACTATTCCGTTGTATTTATTGGCTAAATCCATTAGAATTTGGGTCCTTTCTCTGGCTTGGGTGTTTTCATAGGTTACATCATGAATGGTGCTATTATGTCCAATATCCTTAAAGTGCTGTATACTAGCTTCTTTAATGGAGATTTCCTTTATGGTTACCCCTAATTTTTCCATTAGGGTAAGGGCATTTTGATAGGTCCTATCGGTGGTTCCAAAACCGGGCATGGTTACTGCTAGAATATTTTTTCGATCCATCTCTAATAGATCACAGACCTTTGCAGAGATCAACAATGCCAAAGTGGAATCTAGTCCCCCAGAAATGCCAATTACTATAGTGGGAGATCCAATATGACTTATTCGTTTGGCAAGACCCCTGGTTTGAATGTGAAAGATCTCTTGGCATACTTCATTTCGATCTTCACTATTTTCTGGGATAAAGGGGTGAGCTTTTATATCCCTCATTAGCTTATGTTCTCTGTCATAGGTTTCAAATTCTATAAGGGTATAATCTGTTCGCGGATCCTTTAAATGTTCTTTAAAGGTATTGGAGTTTAGTCGATCATGGATAATTCCATCTAAATCTACGTCCCTTATGGTAAGGGTATTGGATAGGGAGAATCTTTCACTCTCTTTTAATAGATGTCCGTTTTCACAGATGAGATTTTGCCCATCAAATACTAAATCTGTAGTAGATTCTCCAAATCCGCTAGAAGCATAGGCATAGGCAGTAAGACATCGTGCCGATTGTTGCTGAACTAGTGCTCTACGATAGTTGCTTTTTCCAACAATATCATCACTGGTAGAGGGGTTTAAAATAACAGTAGCTCCAGCCTCACAATAGAAGCTGCTAGGGGGGATAGATACCCATAGATCTTCACAGATTTCAATGCCTACAATTAATGACCTAAGATTCTTATGTTGAAAAAGAATATCATGCCCAAAGAGGACCTCTTGTCCACAATAAGAGATCTTATGATTCCCTTTTACATGAAATCCACTGGTAAACCATCGTTTTTCATAAAATTCATTTCCATTGGGAAGATATCTCTTGGGAATGATCCCTAATATCTTTCCTTTATTGATTGCAATAGCACAATTGTAGAGCCGTCCTTGAATACGTATAGGGGCGCCAATTACCACAAATATTTCATAACCCTTTAAAAATTTACAGATGTCTCCAACTGCCTTTTCTACTGATTGTAGTAGAGTATCCTGAAAAAATAAATCTCCACAGGTATAGGCTGAAACACATAACTCAGGATATACTACTAATTCTACATCTTTTTCAGCAGCTTCCTGGAGAGTTTTTATAATCTGAGACCTATTATATTCACAGTCTGCTACCTTAACAAGGGGAGTAATTGTAGCAATCCGGACATAACCTTTACTATGCATTTTTCCACCTCTTTCTTCTTTTCCTATTATTTATAAATGCTTGTACTTTTATTCTAGACTGTATCTTCCCCATATGCAATATCCATACAGCCTAAAATCAATTTACAAGTTTCTATTGACATATCTAAGATTCTATTATAATGTATAGTAAACAGATAGGGATTATTAACTATAAAATTAGAATTTCTAACTGGAATAGGTGAAATATTTTTAGTATATCCATATTGAGAATAACGGAAAATAGAATAATAGAATAAAAACCCATTAGCAGATATTTGGTTTAACCCATAATTAGCACAACAGATTGATTTAAAAAGTGTATCATTTATAATAATGTACTGATAATATTGATAAAAGGGAGAAGAAAAATGTCAGAAATATTAGAAGGAGCGCTAGAGGAAAGGATACAACAGAAAAAAGAAATCTTTCGAAAAGAGATTTCAGAGTTTCAAGAAATAGGACACAAATTCTTAAAGAAAGAAATCTCCAGTGCAGAATTTAAGGGTGCTTCTGGAGGTATGGGAGTTTATGCCCAAAGAAGTGGACAAGAATTTATGATTCGATTAAGGATATTGTGTGGAGTAGTAGATTTAGAAACTTTAAAATTAATCCAAAGCTTTACCAAAGAATATACATTGGATTTTATTCATTTTACTACCCGTCAAGCGATACAACTTCATAATCTGTCCTTTGATAATCTAATAAAGATCATGGAAAGGGCCTTAGAGAATAATCTATTTAGCCGTGGAGGGGGAGGCAACTTTCCCCGTAATATATCTTTATCTCCGCTGTCTGGGGTAGAAAAGAAAGAAGCATTTGATGTGACACCTTATGCTATTTTAGTGAATAAGTATTTTGTTTCCCAAATGGACACCTATAAATTACCTAGAAAATTTAAGGTAGCCTTTTCCAATAATGGGCAAGACACTGGAAATGCCTCTATTGCAGATATTGGATTTTTAGCAGTAAAGAAGGATGGAAAAGAATATTTTAAAGTATATCTTGGTGGTAGTTTAGGGCCTGAGGGGGATATTGCAGTTCCTTATGATGAACTGATTAATCCTGAAGACATCTTTTATCATTTAGAGGCTATTCTTGACTTGTTTCAAGAAGAAGGAGATTATGAGCACAGAACAAAAGCGAGAATGCGATTTATTGTAAAGCGCATGGGAAGAGAAGCTTTCCTAGAATGTTATAAAAAACATCTAAAAAAGGTAAAAGAAAATCAAAAACTAGATTTTGTGATAGATAAAGATAAATATCAGGTAAACATAGAAAATACAGAGGATAAGTTATTAGAAGGTCCAGATGTGATTTCTCAAAAACAAAAAGGACTTTATACGATAGAGGTTCATCCCAGAGGCGGGATTTTAAAGACTGAGGATTTTAATAGAATGATAAAGTTTTTGGAAAAGGTACCCTATGCTCAAATTCGCCTTACCATGGAAGAGGGTATGTTCATTAGAAATCTCACAGCAAAACAAGCGAAAGAATTATTGGACATTACAAAAGGTATAAGAAAAAGTACAAGGTTAGAGCGTAGTATAAGCTGTATTGGAGTTCCAACTTGCCAAATCGGAGCTCAAACTAGCCAAAGCCTTTTGACTAATATTTTAGGATATTTTAGAGAAAAGAATTTTACAGAGGATATATTGCCGTCTATTCATATTTCAGGTTGTTCCAATTCCTGTAGCAGACATCAAGTAAATGAAATTGGATTCCAAGGGAAGAGAAAACGGGTAAATGAAGAAATACAAGATGCCTATTCTCTTCATATAGGGGGTAAAACCACCCAAGAGGATACCCATTTAGCTAAGGAATATGGAGATATGCTTGCAAGTAGCATTCCTAAATTTTTATACGAATTGGCTGTGATTTTAAAAGAAAGAAATTTAGAATTTGATGAATATCGAAATTCCTATCAAGAGGAATTTGAGTCTTTTTTAGAAAAATATTTGATGTAAGAAGGGGACTATTGCAGAATAGATTAAGACTAAGTTCATCGGTTATGTTAATGAATTCTGACAATTAGACAATTAGTACAACTAGTTCAGTGAAAAGAGTCATAAATGTTTCATGGAGTAGCGAATGAAGACATCTATGACTTTTATATTATTTAGGAGAACTTTTACTACAAACTCCTAAGGGCATCAATGGGATTTAATTGACTAGCTTTTTTCGCAGGCATATAGCCGAATAAAATACCCACTGCTGCGGAGAATCCTACCCCGAGGACGATAGTTGATAGAGATAGGGAGAATTTTATACCAACATAGCTGGAAACAATATATGCAAGAAGGCTCCCTAATAATAGTCCAATAAAGCCACCAAATAGGGAAAGAAAAATGGATTCGATAATAAATTGCAGTTGAATACTATGGGGAGTTGCTCCTAAAGCTTTACGCAAACCAATCTCGGCAGTACGCTCGGTTACCGAAACCAACATCATATTCATAATGCCAATTCCTCCCACTACAAGGGATATTGCGGCAATTCCTACAAGAACCGTAGACATCATAGACATAATGGATTCAAAGATATCAATCATCTCTCCCATATTAAATACAGTAAAGGCATCTTCGTTATAATTAAATAAAGGGCTCAAGATCCCTTTAATATCGGGAACGGTAGTATCTGCTAGATTTACATCCTCTAAAAATACATCTAGATTGGAAATATTCTTTACCCCTAAATTACGAAGGGCTGTTGTATAGGGGATGATAACACTATCGTTTAGGGAGGAAATATCAAATTCATTAGAGAATTTCAGGATTCCAATGATTTTATAGGTGGTTTTATTAATCATCAGTTCCCTTCCAACAGGATCCATCCCATAAAAAAGTTTCTGGGCAATATTGCTCCCTATTAGGGCCACTTGATTTTTATTTTTCACATCAAGAGCATTTATGGGTCTTCCTGATTTCACTAAAGTAGAATCATTATTAAAGTAAACTTCATTTTTCCCTTGAACAGATATATTTTCCATTACATCCTTACCAGCAACAATTGCACTACTTCCCGAAATAGTAGGGGAGATCCCTTGGATATTTTCAATCCCATAGAACTTCCCTAAATCTTCCTGGTTAAGTCCTTGTTTAATGGGAGTGCCTGTAATGGTAATTGTGATTTTATCTGCTCCAAGGCTAGCGATTTGATCTCTAATATTATCAGTGGCACCCTGCATAATCGTAATCAATGAGATAATAGCTGCTACTCCTATTACAATCCCTAACATGGTTAAAAGGGAACGGAGCTTATTGCTAATAATGTTTTCCCAAGACATTCTAATATTTTCTATAAGCATTTTAATTCACATCCTGTTCTGTTAGAGTACCATCTAAAATATTGACAATTCGAGTGGCATGCTTTGCAATCTTAATATCATGGGTAATCATGATAATGGTTTTTCCTTCAGCATTGATTTCTTCAAAGAGCTCCATAACTTGTGCTCCTGTTTTTTGATCTAGGGCTCCTGTAGGTTCATCTGCTAATAAAATGGTGGGCTGGGTAATTAGGGCTCGGGCAATGGCTACTCGCTGCTGCTGTCCACCAGAAAGCTGGTTGGGCAGGTTCTTTTTTTTATCAGATAATCCCACCTTTTGTAACATTTCCTCAGCTCGATTTCTTCTTTCAAAGGGAGAAATCCCAGCATAAATAAGGGGCAATTCCACATTTTTGATGGCATTAAATTTAGGTAAAAGATGAAAACTTTGAAATACAAAGCCGATTTCTTTATTTCGAATTTTTGCAAGCTCTAACTCACTTAAGCCTTCAATATCTCTTCCTGAAAGGATATATTTTCCGGAAGATGGCACATCTAGGCAACCAATCATATTCATTAAAGTGGATTTTCCAGAGCCAGAGGGTCCAAGGATGGATAAAAATTCCCCAGGGTGGACGGTTAAATTGATACCGTGTAAGACTTCAAACTCCTCTTCTCCCATCTGATAGCTTTTATGTATGTTTTCCATTCTTAAGATCTCAGCCATTAGTTTAGGCCTCCATCCTGGGTGGTTTTATTGTTAGCATTTATAGGAGCTCTATTTATATTGGTGATGGGATTTTTCATAAAATTTAATGGGGTATTGGTCCTATAGTATACAGTCTCTCCATTGGAAACCCCTTTTTTTATTTCTACTAGAGTACCGTCATGGATCCCAGTCTTAATTTCACGCTTTACTATTTCCCCTTGATCATTCATTTTGAGAACGTAGGGTTTATTATGATTGTCAAATTGAATCGCTTCCATAGGAAGGGTCACTACATCAGAAACTTTATCACTGATAAGTTTTACCTCTGCGGACATACCGATTTTTACATCCTTATCTTCTTCGAGATCAATGGATGCAGTAAAGAAGGTGACACCATTTTCTATTTGTCCTTCTTTTGAAACATCTTCGATGCTACCTTTGATTTTTTTATCAATGGCTCCAATGTCTGCAACAACTTCTGTACCTTCCCTTATTGCATTAATATCATATTCATCCACCTTTGCATTAATTTGAAGATCGTTATAATCCACAACTTCTAATAATTCTGTTCCTGCCATCACTTGCTGATCCTTTTTTACTTTAATATGGCTTACCTCTCCATTAATCTTAGATTTTATTTCAGCTCCCGTTGTTGTCCTAAGGAGTATATCCCCTTCTTCTACTACATCTCCTTTTTTTACAAGAATTTCGGATACCTGTAGTATAGAATCTGCCATTACCACTTGGCGATTTTTGGCATCTACATTTCCTGAAAAATGATAATAGGTTGTAATATCTTTTGTCTTAGCCTGTGTTTTCTCATAGGGTATGGATTTAGGTCTCATAAAAAAAGAGATGGCAATTCCTATAATAACAACTATGATCATAGTCGCAATTACCTTTTTTTTAGTCTTTGATTTTCTCTTTGGGCTCATAATTACAACACCTTTCTTTTATACTTTTCCAATATAATTATGCATTATATCCTATGAATTCATTCAAAGAAAATCTATTTTAAATAAAGAAATAAGCCAAATGTCAGACACCTATGGGAAAGGATCGCTTTTCCCAGTAGCTTATTTGAAGGATATTCGTTATAATAGAATTAGATTAACCTAAAAGGAGGAAAAAAATATATGAAGGTAGAAATTTGTGTTGGCTCTAGATGTACGATGTTTGGAGCAGACCAGATTATTCATAGTGTTGAAGATTTACAAGAGAGTATCTTAAAGCAAATGGATATTTCTGAAGATTTTAAACTAGAGGTATTTTTGATTAATTGTATGGGACGTTGTAAAACTGGGAGGAATGTAAGTCCTGTAGTTATCATAGACGGAGAAATAATGGAAAATACCAATAGTCAAGAAGTGATGTCTAAAATAATTGAAAAAGCACAAATGTAATTGTAAATAATGGAGGGTGCTATGAAGGAAAGTTATGTTGATATTATAAAAATAAGAAGAATGATTTTTGCAGAAGTTGCACGATTAGCTTATGAAGATGTAGACTTGAATCATCTTGAAGATTCCACATATTATTTATTGCCGGGAGAAAGGGCTATTTATCGAGAAAATATTTTTAGAGAACGAGCTGTTGTTGGAGAGAGACTTAGAATGGCTTTAGGTATGGATGTAAGAAATGCAGGAGATATGGGCCCTATGCATGAAGGATTTGATAAAATTGATTTAAATCAAAGAGTTTATAAGCCTCCTTTGGTTAATGTCATTTCCTTTGCTTGTGAAGCTTGCCCTACAAAAACAATTAAAGTTACAGATAATTGTAGAAAGTGCCTAGCTCATCCTTGTAAAAATCAATGCCCGGTAAATGCCATTACTATCGGAAAAACAGGAGCAGTGATTGATCAAGAGAAATGCATTAAATGTGGAAAATGTATGAATGTTTGTCCTTATTCAGCTATAATCAAATATGATAGACCCTGTGCAGCTATCTGTGGGGTAGATGCCATTGAAAGTGATGAATTGGGTCGTGCAAAGATCAATCATGATAAATGTGTATCCTGTGGAAGATGTATACAAGAGTGTCCCTTTGGGGCCATTGCAGATAAATCCCAGATCTATCAATTAATTAAGGCAATAAAAAGTGGGAAAGAGGTATATGCCATTATAGCTCCTTCCTTTGTAGGACAATTTGGTGCCCTTACAAAACCGAATCAAATCATTGAGGCAATTAAAAAACTAGGAATCAAAGATGTTGTAGAAGTAAGTCTAGGAGCCGATATTACAACCGTCAATGAAGCAAAGGAATATCTAAAGAAGGTTCCTAATGAAAGACCTTTTATGGGAACAAGTTGTTGTAGCACTTGGAGCTTTATGGTAAGAAAGTTATTTCCAGAGGAATATCAGTATATTTCAGATTCTTCTTCTCCAATGATCTATGCAGCTCAATATGTTAAGCGCAATAATTCTAATGCTCAAGTAGTTTTTATAGGGCCCTGTATTTCTAAAAAACTAGAGGCATTAGAGGAAAAGGTGGCAGGTTATGTTGATTTTGTCATTACCTTTGAGGAACTTATGGGAATGTTTGTGGCAAAGGACATTGAACTTTCTACCCTTGAAGTAAAGGAAAAGATTCATGATGCTTCTACTTCAGGTCGAAATTATGCAATTTCAGGTGGAGTAGCTAATGCTGTAAAATCCGCGGCCAAAGAAATAGAGCCTAGTAGGGAGATCAAGACAGAATGTGCCCAAGGACTTCATGAATGTGTTAAAATGATGAAACTAGCTAAGGCAGGAAAAAAGAATGGTTATCTTTTAGAGGGGATGGCCTGTGATGGAGGTTGTATTGGCGGCCCTGGTACCCTTATTTCCTTAAATCGTGTAAGGAAAGATGTTGCACAGTTTTCAAAAGAATCCTCATATAAAACCCCTTTTAATAATGAGAAATTAAACTTAGATAAGTAATAGATTAATTAACCTCTCCCCTTGAATTGTTTTACAAGGGGAGAGGTTTTTTATTGTTCCTCTAATTTTATTCTTTCATTGATGGTTTCCATTGTTATATTACTCATAAAATCAATCAAATACATTCGAAAGGACATGGTGCCTCCCTGTAGTTTTTGCATTTTTTCATAGGCCAATTCACCGCATATTCCCATAGAAGCAACTGCCCCAAGGGTAGCTTTTAAAATATGATTTGAATTTGCTCCGCAAAAAGCTCCTATAAGGGCTGTCAGCATACAGCCAGAGCCGGTTATTTTAGCCATAGTAGGGTGTCCATTACGAACAATGTAGGCTTTTTGACTATCTGCAACAATATCCATTGCCCCAGAAATGGCAATGACAGAGTTTAGTTTGGTACTTAATGTCTTAGCCATAGCACAGAGATCCCCTACATTATCTTCTGTAATCTGATCCATTTCACTGGCATCTACGCCCTTTGTGGTTCCTTTTCCAGTGGCAATACGTTTGATCTCTGATATATTTCCCCGAATAACCGAAAAGTGAATTTCCTTTGATAATGTTTCAAAGGTCTTATTTCTAAGGGCAGAAGCGCCCATGCCTACAGGATCTAATACAACAGGATGATGAAGTTGATTACTTTTTTTCCCAGCTATGATCATGGAATCTAGGTCAAATAGCGTTCCCATATTAAGTACCAAGCTTTGACTTTTTGAAGTAATGTCTTCCACCTCATCCTTATGATGAGCCATGGTAGGGGAGCCCCCACAGGCTAATATCATATTGGCACAGTCATTTACCGTGACAAAATTTGTAATACAATGGACGATGGGTTTGGTTTTAGATAAATTTTCAAATATCTTTTCAAACATAGCCTTCTTCCTTTCTTAAATTTATTTATTGTATTAGTGAAATGAACGAATTTTATAGTTAGTTCAAGGATAGATGTCTTCACTGCGCTACTCCACAAATGTTCTCTTTTTTTACAATAACAGAATCAAGGTAAAAAAGGGGACATTAAGTCGTTGCTCCGTGAAGCATCTATCCTTAAATCAATTAGAATCTACTACACTAGTACAATAGATGATTAATTATTTAATAAGGATTTTAAATATTCCAGGGTTTTTGTTTTCTGTAATGTCTTCAAAAGAGCACAGCCCAACATTGCTCCTACAAAGGAAGCTGGTGCAAAAAATGGAACATAAGTAAATATAGAAGTCTTAGGCAGCCCGTAGAAAGCTCTCATAAAAGGATAGGCAAGGATAGCACTAATAATGCCTGTACCAATGACTTCCCCTATCACTGCCCATTTAAGCTTATGAAATTTTTGATAGAGAAGTCCTGATAAAAATGCTCTTACTACTGCTCCGATCACTGCCAGGATGGTATTCCCATTTAATATCATTCTCATCAATCCTGTGAGTAAAGCACATACAAATCCCCAGAGGGGACCTAGAAATACCGCTGCGATTACATTTATAAAATGTTGAAATGGCGCCATACGAGGAAAATATACAAAAGTGTTTAACACATATCCAATACAGGCCAATAGGGCAGTGAAAATTTGTTTTTTTATGCTTAATTTTTTTTGATTCTTAAATTGTTTTGTGTTATTCATTCGTTCTTTTCTCCTAATGGATTATTTTTGTAAATAATGTTTGGCAGTTTTTTGATCAATAGTCAAGACCCCTTGGGGATTATAGTTGATCTTTATATAGGACATTACACTTGGAGCTCCTTGTTCAATACAAATCAATTGACATTTTTTCACAATCTCCATTAATTCCTCATAATCTCCTTCGATGGTTGTCTCAAAGGGTCCCACTGATATATTAAGTCCTGTACCTTTCATATAGGCAATTACTTCATCTACAATGTGAAGTAAGGTCTCCTCCTCCTGTACCTTTGGTAATACCTGAATTGCAACGCTAGCATTCATTTCTTTCTCCTCCTTTTATATTTTTATAATAAAAAAGCATAAAAAGGATCTACACCCGAGGTGGTGTACCCCTTTTTATGCTTTTTCTATCCACATAAAAATAAATGATTCACTTATTATTTTTTCAAACTAAATCATAGCATAGTAGTATAGACTTGTCAATGATTTTTCTAGATTTTACAAAAATGGGGAAATTATGTACTAGAAAATAAAGCTTTTTCATTTTATGACATAAAGAAAAAAATCAAGGAATAATCATATCATAAATAGTGAGAAAGCTAAGTGCTAGATATTATAAAAAGGAGGATTCCAAGTGATGGAGACCATGTTATATCCTAAGTTTTGGATAGATCATACACCAAATGTTGACAAGGTAATTGCTACACCTGAAGAAATAGAAGTCTATAACGAAAAAAATATTGAGGTTTGCAAGCCTATTGTGGATTTAGAAAATTTCAAAGAAAGTTTTACTAAGGAAGAGCTAACAAGGATCATACAAGGGGTAAGCACTCCCTCTAAAGCTCCTAGATATACAAGGGATGGAAAACAAGTAGGGGAGGAATACTGGAAAAAGCTACAAAATAACTTAAATATAGATAGATTATCGAGTATAAATCAAGTGAAATACGCCATTACCACAAGAAGAACAGAGATGAAAGCTTTTCCTACCTTCGATAGATTGTTTTCCTTTCCAGAGGATTATAAAACTGATTTGCTCATGGAGACAGCGGTTTATCCTATAGAACCAATGATTATTTTATCTGAGAGTGCCGATGGACAGTGGTATCTGGCTCAGATATATCATTATTTAGCATGGATTCCAGCAAAGGATGTTGCCATTACCGATAAGAATACTTTATTTTCCTATGTAAATCGGGATAAATTTTTGGTAGTTACCGCAAGAAGGGTATATACTAACTATAATCCGTTAAATCTAAAAATTTCTGAACTTCAACTAGATATGGGAGTGAGAATTCCCTTAGCTACAGAAAGAGAAATGAAAGAGGACTTCTATGATCAAAGTCCTGTAGGAAATTTTGTAATCAAGCTTCCCACAAGGGATAATACTGGGAATTTAAGATTTGATTATGGCTTAGTTCCAAGACTTGAGGATGTAAGCATAGGATATTTACTCTATACAAAGAGGAATATGATCCGTCAAGCTTTTAAATTTCAAGGAGAGAGATATGGATGGGGAGGAATGTTTAATGGGAGAGATTGTACAGCTTTTCTAGTAGATATTTATAGAACTATGGGAATAAAATTACCTAGAAATTCATTAGAACAGGGGAAAATGGCAGTAGGGGTATTCCATGAAATGCCTGAATGGATGTCCTTAAAAGAACGAAAAAAGTTATTAAATCAATTACCATGTGGAGCAGCATTATATATGGACGGCCACGCTATGCTCTATCTAGGAAGATATGAGAATGAATATTATATGATTCATGATTTTGCAGGTTTCTATAGGGAAAATGTAGAAAAATTAACTTATCATACAGTATATGAAGTTGTAGTTACTCCATTAAGTATTTTAACTTCCTCAGGGAAAACCTATATGGAGGCCTTGTATGGGGCAAGGGAATTTGTTTTAGGAGATAAATACAGTTAAAAAACTTTAAAAATAATGGGAATTCCCTTTTTTTGTAGTATAATAAAAATAAAAGCAAGTATTTGAACTTGCTTTTTATTGATAACAAATTCACAATATGAAGGAATGCTGCCTTTCTTTCATCTAAATTTTGTAGAAAGGAAAAAGGACGATAATCTATGAAGTTACTAGTTGATAAGCTCGAAAAAAATAGAATTCTTTCTAAGGAAGAGTTTACCCAACTGATTACTGGAAGAACTCCTGAACTGGTGGAGTATCTATTTGAAAAATCAAGAAAGATCCGCCAAAAATACTATCAAAAGGATATTTATATACGAGGGCTGATTGAATTTACTAATTATTGTAAGAATGATTGTTATTATTGTGGAATTAGGAGAAGTAATCTAAGTGCTTCTAGATATCGGTTAACAAAGGAGGAAATTCTTCAATGCTGTGAAATTGGCTATGTCCTTGGCTTTCGTACCTTTGTGCTCCAAGGGGGAGAGGACAATGCCTATGGAGACGATAGGATTTGTGATATTGTCTATGAAATAAAGAAAAAATATCCTGATTGTGCAGTGACTCTTTCTATAGGAGAAAAATCCTATGAAAGCTATTTATCCTATTATCAAGCAGGAGCAGATCGATATTTGTTGCGTCATGAAACTGCATCTCAGGAGCACTATAAAAAACTCCATCCCTCTGAGCTATCCTTAAAAAACAGGATGGAATGTTTGTGGAATCTAAAAAAGATTGGATATCAAGTAGGGACAGGATTTATGGTAGGTTCCCCTAGACAAACTCCAGAAAATTTAGCAGAGGATTTGATTTTTATTTCTAAGCTTCAACCGGAGATGGTGGGAATAGGTCCTTTTATTCCTCATCATGATACCCCTTTTGCAAAGGAAAGGGGAGACAGTGGAGAGTTGACTTTATTTCTACTGGGACTTCTTCGATTAATGCTACCTAGTGTTCTTTTACCTGCTACTACAGCCCTTGGAACGATTGATCCAAAGGGTAGAGAAAAGGGAATTTTAGCAGGTGCCAATGTGTTAATGCCCAACCTGTCCCCTCGAAATGTAAGGGATAAGTATCTTTTATATGACAACAAAATCTGTACAGGGGATGAAGCTGCCGAATGCCGTTATTGTATGGAACAGCGAATGAAATCCATTGGATACAATGTAGTAGTCTGTAAGGGGGACTTTAAACCTTTGGCAGCAGAAGTACAATAGGATATTTTAAAATGATACATAAAGGAAAGAGGTAAATAAGTATGTATGATGTGAAATCTTTAAAAGCAGAAAAATTTATTAATCATGAAGAGATTTTAGATACTTTAGCCTACGCCCAAGCCAACAAGCACAACGCAGAACTCATTGATAAAATCATTGAAAAGGCAAAGTTAAGAAAGGGACTCAATCATAGGGAAGCTGCTGTTTTGTTAGACTGTGATATTGAAGAAAAGAATCAGGAGATTTATCAATTGGCCCAGCAGATGAAAAAAGATTTTTATGGCAATCGAATTGTTCTTTTTGCTCCTCTCTATTTATCCAATTATTGTGTAAATGGGTGTGTTTACTGTCCCTATCATAAAAAAAATAAGCATATTGCCCGAAAAAAATTGACTCAAGAAGAAATTAAAAGAGAGGTTATAGCATTACAGGATATGGGGCATAAACGTTTAGCCATTGAAGCAGGGGAGGATCCCCAAAACAATCCCATTGAATATATTCTTGAATCTATTAAAACTATATATGATATGAAACATAAAAATGGTGCCATTCGTCGAGTGAATGTAAACATTGCAGCTACTACGGTAGAAAACTATCGAAAGCTAAAGAATGCAGGAATCGGTACTTATATCCTATTCCAAGAAACATATCATAAAGAGAGCTACGAAAAACTTCATCCAACAGGACCAAAACATAATTATGCTTATCATACCGAAGCAATGGACAGAGCTATGGAGGGCGGTATTGATGATGTTGGATTAGGAGTATTGTTTGGATTAGAGTTATATCGTTATGAATTTATAGGTCTTCTTATGCATGCAGAACACTTAGAAGCTGTTTGGGGGGTAGGCCCCCACACCATTAGTGTTCCTCGAGTAAAACATGCTGACGATATTGATCCAGGGGCCTTTGATAATGGAATCGATGATGATACCTTTGCAAAAATTGTAGCATGTATTAGGATCTCTGTACCCTATACAGGAATGATTATGTCTACCCGAGAAAGCAAAGAGTGTAGAAAAAGAGCTCTTCATTTAGGGATATCCCAGATTAGTGGAGCTTCTAAAACCAGTGTAGGAGGGTATGCGGAGTCAGAACCTGAGGATCAAAAATCAGAACAATTTGATGTCAGTGATAATAGGACCTTAGATGAAGTAGTAAATTGGCTAATGAGACTTGGTTATATCCCAAGCTTTTGCACCGCATGTTACCGAGAAGGAAGAACGGGGGATCGCTTTATGAGCCTTTGTAAAAGCGGACAAATCCAAAACTGCTGTCATCCTAATGCCTTAATGACCCTAAAGGAATATTTACTAGATTATGCTTCTGAGGATACAAAAAACGTAGGAGAGCAACTTATCTTGCAGGAGCTTAATAATATTCCAAAGGACAAGGTAAGGGAAATTACTATGAAAAATCTAGGGGCAATTGAAAAAGGACAGCGGGATTTTCGTTTTTAAATTTTAGGAGATTAGGAAAGGAGAATTTTCATGGGATTAAATAGTACCCCTTCCTCCGAAAGATTACACATTGGATTATTTGGAAAACAAAATGCAGGGAAGTCCAGTGTTATCAATGCTATTACAGGGCAAAAGTTAGCTATCGTTTCAGAGTACAAGGGCACCACTACTGATCCGGTCTATAAGGCAATGGAACTTCTCCCTTTAGGCCCGGTGGTCCTCATTGACACTCCAGGATTTGATGACGAGGGAGAATTGGGAAAACAGAGGATAGAAAAAAGCATTCAGGTTTTAAATAAAACAGACATGGCTATCCTTGTAGTGAACGGAAGCCTTGGACTATCAGGAGAGGACAATCTTTTTATAGAAAAGTTTAAAGAGAAAAAAATTCCCTATCTTATTGTGATGAATAAGGGAGACTTGGTAAAGGATGGTAAAAAACAAAGGGAAAACAAAACAGACTCCATGATTTGGGTAAGCACCAAAACGGGAGAAAATATCCATGAGTTAAAGGAATTACTAGGGAAATATGCTCCTTTAGAAGAGTCTAAGTCAAGAATTGTGGGGGATTTATTAGAACCTTCAGATTTTGTGGTTTTAGTAGTCCCCATTGATAAAGCTGCTCCAAAGGGACGGCTAATTTTGCCTCAACAACAGACTATACGGGATATTTTAGATAGCAATGCCATTTCCATTATAGTAAAGGAAACAAAGCTAAAGAAAGCCCTCGAAACCCTTGGGAAAAAGCCAAAACTTGTGATAACTGATAGTCAAGTCTTTGATCAGGTGTCAAGGGATACTCCAGAGGATATCTTACTTACTTCCTTTTCTATTCTCTTTGCAAGATACAAAGGCAATCTAGAGGAGGTTGTAAAAGGGGCAAAAACCCTAGACTCCCTTAAAGAAGGGGATACAATTTTGATCTCCGAGGGATGTACTCATCACCGTCAATGTGATGATATTGGAACAGTCAAACTTCCCCGCATGATTACAAACTATATTGGAAAGCAAATACATTTTGAGTTTACTAGTGGAAGGGAATTTCCCACGGATTTATCAAAATATGCTATGATTGTTCATTGTGGAGGATGTACTTTAAATCAACGGGAAATGAAATATAGAATCCAGTGTGCCCAAGGACAAGAGATCCCCATTACCAATTATGGAGTCTTGATTGCCTATATCAATGGAATCTTAAAACGCAGCATAGCACCTTTTCCCTCCATTGCAAAGGTATTAGAATAAAGATAATTTTTTTAGAAAAATATGAAAAGACAGATAATATGATTTGACTTAAAGAGTCGTAGATGTTTCATAAAGCAGTGAATGGAGACATCTATGACTTATATTTTTATATCTTGCAATATCTTCTTTATCATTCGGTATAATCTGTAATATCTGTCTCTTATACACATCTCCGAGCCCACGAGACAGG
>USMD01000029.1 GCA_900555725.1 uncultured Garciella sp.
ATACGAGATGTCTGCCTGTCTCGTGGGCTCGGAGATGTGTATAAGAGACAGCTATTATTGTTAGCTAATAGGAAAAATTTCATTACTTTTAATAATAGATATGGCGATAATTATGAAAGTTTTATATTCAAAATTAATTATTATATAAATACTTCAATATCTGAAAAGCAAAGGGAGAGAATTCACTTGGACATAAAATTAGAAAAACTAGAAAAGAATTTAGTCGCTAAGTATCAACAATGCAGTATAAAAGATAGCTCATTAAAAAGGCTTTATAAATTTAGCACAACAGAGATTTCAGATGCTCTTGGAGGAAATAATGTAATGGAGTATACAATAAAACCAATAGATTCCAATATGCGAATCATAGGAAGAGCTTTTACAATACAACTTCCTTTAGAAGATAGCGCATTAACCAATAAGGCGATTGAACAGGCACATTCGGGAGATATTTTAGTGATTCATACAAATTACTCAAAAAATAGAGCTGTATGGGGAGATGTAAAAACCCTTAAAGCTATGAAAAAAGGTATTGGTGGCATTGTGGTAGATGGAGCAATTCGGGATGTTTCAAGAAATAAAGAGCTTCACTTTCCCATATTTACAAAATATATAGTACCAGCTGCGAGTAAACATGTAAGAGGGGGAGAATTGCAAATTCCTATTATTTGTGGAGGGGTAGAGGTGAATCCTCGAGATATCATTATGGGAGATGAAAATGGGGTAGTAGTGATTCCAAAAGAAAGACTAAATGAAGTGATAGAAAAAGCTAGTGCGAAACTAAAAAGTGATGAAGAAAAAATCAAAAAAATTTTAGCAGAATAATTGTTAAAATAGGATCTATGTCAATTATGACACATTTAGCAGTGCTCATTAAATATAGTTTTAGATGATTATATTTACAACTTATAAATATGATATAGAAAAAGGGATAAGATTCGGAAAGAATTTTCAAAGGAAAAATATTTTAAATTTAAACTTTTACTCATAAAGGAGGTAAATAAATTGATAAAGCTATTAGAAAACGATGTCGTGGTGTTAAATGGTCGTGAAATCATTTCACAGGATCAAGATTATTCAATAGTGATAAAGAATAAAATCGGTAAAAAGGTTACTGTAGAACAAGCAAAAAAAGGCACTCTCACGTATAAGATTTTAAATACCCACAATTACTCTGAAGGAGTAAATGATCTACAATTAAAATTTGACTCTATTACTTCTCAAGATATTACCTATGTGGGAATTATACAAACAGCAAGGGCCAGTGGAATGGAAAAATTCCCAATCCCTTATGTTCTAACAAATTGCCACAATAGCCTTTGCGCAGTTGGTGGGACCATCAATGAAGATGACCATAAATTTGCCTTATCTG
Organism: uncultured Garciella sp.; assembly: GCA_900555725.1. Lineage (GTDB taxonomy): Bacteria > Bacillota > Clostridia > Eubacteriales > Garciellaceae > Garciella. The sequence continues at coordinate 1,373 of USMD01000029.1, forward strand.
CTGCTAAAAAATATGGCGGGGTTTATGTACCACCTAATCTAGCTGTTATTCATTCCTATAATAGAGAAGTTATGACCAAATGTGGAAACATGATTTTAGGTTCTGATAGTCATACAAGATATGGCGCCCTTGGAACTATGGGGGTTGGAGAAGGTGGAGGAGAACTAGCAAAACAACTCCTTAACCAAACCTATGATATACAATACCCAGAGGTCATTGCTATTTATTTAAAAGGAAAATCTAATCCAGGTGTAGGTCCTCAAGATGTGGCCTTATCCATTATTAAAGCAGTTTACAATAATAACTTTGTGAAAAATAAAGTAATGGAATTTATCGGAGAAGGGATTCAATATTTACCAGTGGAATATAGAAATGGTATAGACGTCATGACGACAGAAACTGCTTGCTGGAGTTCTATTTGGGAAACCGATGAAAAGGTCAAAGAATATTATGAAATTCATGGAAGATCAGAAGATTATAAATTATTAAGACCTGAAGAACTGGCAATGTATGACGGCCTTATAGAAGTGGATTTATCTAAAATCAAACCATCTATAGCACTTCCTTTTCATCCAAGTAAGGTGTACACCATTGAAGAGTTAAAGAAAAATCCAAAGGATATCTTTGCCAAAGTAGAAAAAGAGAGCAAAAAAACCTTTGAATCCAATGATATCTCCATTGATTTAATGAGTAAAATTGTAAACGGAAATATTTTAGTAGATCAAGGAATCATTGCCGGTTGCTCAGGAGGTACCTTTGACAATATTGTTGCAGCTGCTGATATCCTACAGGGAAAATCTATAGGTAATGATGCTTTCTCAATGAGTGTTTATCCAGGTAGTCAGCCTACCTATATGGAACTAGTTAAAAATGGAGCAATCGCTGACTTAATGGCTGCGGGAGCCATTATCAAACCCGCTTTTTGCGGACCGTGTTTTGGAGCTGGAGATACTCCTGCTAACAATGAGATTTCTATTCGTCATACCACCCGAAACTTCCCAAATCGGGATGGTTCAAAACCAACGGATAGACAGGTATCTATGGTAGCTTTGATGGATGCAAGGTCCATTGCAGCAACAGCCCTTAATGGAGGTATTTTGACTGGAGCGGATGAAATAGATGTAGAATATAGCTCTAAAAAATACTACTTTGACACATCCATCTATAAGAAAAGGATTTTTGATGGTACAGATAAGGCAGATCCTTCTACAGAGTTAGTATTTGGACCTAATATTAAGGATTGGCCAAAGATGCCAAAGCTTACAAATCATATCATTCTAAAGGTAGTAACCCATATAACCGATCCTGTCACTACTACAGATGAACTCATTCCCTCTGGAGAGACTTCATCTTACAGGTCCAATCCTCTTAAGCTTGCTGAGTTTACATTAAGTAGAAAGGATCCAAATTATGTAAATTTAGCAAAAAAGGTGCATCAATATGAAATATCTAGAGAAGAAGGCAATGATCCTTCAGAAAGTTTTGATGAATTAAACTTTGTATATCAGTCCATAAAAAATATACAGGGATTTGAAGATATCGATCCAATAGAAATAGGAATTGGCAGTACCATTTATGCTAACAAGCCAGGAGATGGATCTGCAAGGGAGCAAGCTGCTTCCTGTCAAAGAATTCTAGGAGCTTGGGCAAATATTGCAAAGGAATATGCTACTAAACGATATAGATCTAATCTAATAAACTGGGGAGTTATTCCATTTCTTATTGAAGATGAAAATTTAGTACAGAAAGATGATTTTATCTTTGTTCCTAATATAATAGATGCCATTAGAAATAAAGAAGATAAAATAATTGCCTATGTATTAGGAGAAGAGCCAAAAGAAATAAGTTTTTCCTTAGGATATTTAACCGATGAAGAAAGAGAAATTTTAGTAAATGGATCTCTTATTAATTTTAATAAAAATAATAAAAAGGTTTCTTTAGGTATATAAGCAAACTAGTGATTTTAAAAATATATTACTTACTTTATTGCTGATGAAAAATTTCAAGTAAAGAAAAAGGAGATGAGGAAATGTATATGAAAAAATATCCTTGTGTATACATGCGTGGAGGAACAAGTAAAGCGGTATTTTTTCAAGAAAAAGATCTTCCGGAGGACAAAAGTTTTTGGGAGGAAATTTTCTTAAAGGTTATGGGCTCACCAGATGTGAAACAGATTGATGGCATGGGAGGAACGGTATCTTCTACTAGTAAGATTGCTGTTATTTCTCCCTCCGAAAGAGATGATGTAGATATAAATTATAATTTCTTTCAAGTAGATATTGAAATTCCACGGGTGGACAATAGTTCAAATTGTGGCAATATTTCATCGGCCGTAGGGCCCTATGCCATTGATGAAGGATTAGTAGAGGCAGTGGAGCCAATTACTATAGTAAGGGTATTAAATACCAATACCAATAAAATTATTGAAGAGCATGTTCGTGTAAAAAATGGAAAAGCAATGGTTCATGGCGAAGAAGTAATCAAAGGAGTACCAGGAACCGGTTCTAGAATTGATATGTATTTTGAAAAACCTGCCGGAGCAGCAACAGGCAAGTTATTCCCGACAGGAAACAAAAAAGAAGTATTTGATGTTCCTGACTATGGGGATATTGAAGTAACCGTAATTGACTGCGCAAATCCAGTTGTATTTATAAGAGCTGAGGATCTTGGAATTCAAGGCACAGAGCTAACAGAATTAAATAACAATAAGGAAGTAATGGAACATATTGAAAGAATCCGGGGGCTAGCCGCACAAAAAATTGGATTTGTTAAAAATTGGGAAGAAACGAGAACAAAGTCTACATCTATTCCCAAGGTATCCATCATTTCAAAGCCTCAGAACTATAGGGATATGGATGGGAATCAGGTAAAGACTTCTGACATGGATATCTGTGTAAGAGCCATATCTGTAGGAAAGTTGCACAAGGCCTATCCAATGACGGTTGCAATAGCCACCGGTTCAGCAGCAAGGCTGAAAGGAACCATTGTTAATGAGCTGGTACAACCGGCAGCAGATCAAGATATTATTTTACTTGGTCATTCGAGTGGAGTAACATCTGTAGATATAAAAATGGACGGAGAAGAAGTGATTAAGGGAGGAGTAACAAGAACAGCTCGTAGGATCATGGATGGCTTTGTTTACGTCAGAGATTAGTAGGAGGAATTAAAAATATGATTACATTACAGGAAGGTAAAAATTATATTGTAAATAATGAAAAAATTCTTGCCATTGACGAACGAGTTGATATTTCGCAAGAAGAAGCCTTTAAAAATACAATGACATATAGAGTGTTAGAAAAACATAATAAATCAAGTAATATGAAGCACTTAAACATTCAGTTTGACTCTATGGGGGTATATGATAACACCTATGTAGGCATTTTGCAAACAGCTCGAGCTAGTGGTTTAAAGGAGTTCCCTATCCCTTGTGTTTTTACAAACTGTCACAATGCACTTTGTGCTGTAGGTGGAACAATTAATGCAGACGTTCATAAATATGCATATTCCGCCTGTAAAAAATATGGTGGAATTTATGTACCTCCCCATCAAGTAGTTATCCACCAATACATGCGGGAAATGATTATCAACTCAGGAGACATGGCAATTGTTTCTGATTCCCATACACGTTATGGTACACTGGGATCCTTATCTATTGGAGAAGGTGGACCAGAATTAGTAAAGACAATGATTGGTAAAGGTTATGCTTTAGATTATCCAGAAGTAATTGGAGTATTCATGAGGGGAAAACCAAAACCATATGTAGGCCCTATGGATGTGGCTTTAAATATTATAGGAAGGGTCTTTAAAAATGGTTTTGTAAAGAATAAAGTCCTTGAATTCGTAGGACCAGGTGTTGAAAACCTATCAATGGACTTTAGAAATGGCATTGATACAATGACAACGGAATCTACTTGTCTATCTTCTATTTGGATAACAGATGATAAGACCAAAGAATTTTTTGAAACTCATGAGAGGTTGGAAAGCTATAAAGAAATGAAACCAGGAGCAATCGCTCTCTATGATGGAATTATCGAAGTTGATCTAGATAAAATAGAAAAGATCCAATCTGAGGTGCAAAAGCCGTTAGATTGGATCTTTTTTTAAAATGCTGATACTTATTTTAAAAAATTTAAAAAATTATATAAAAAATTTTCCTTTAAATTAAGAATAACTTTTACATAAAATTATATGGCCTTGACTTTATTAGCCCCAAAATATAAAATTAAGTTAAATGAGCATATTGTGTTTTGTAATGCATTACAAAACACAATATATTTTTTGATAAAATTTTGAATAGAGTGTAAGTAAAGAGATGTAGTGAGTAATATAAGATTAAAATTATAGAAAAATTTATAAAAGATTAGGAAGAGACAAATTTAAAAATAAAATAGATAGTAGGTTTAATGAAAGCATCATTTTTGTGCAGTTTTTTAGATATAAAGTTATAAAGTGAAGTATACATAAAAATAGCATCTGATGGCTTAGGGAAAATTATCCTTAAGCTATTTTTTAAAAACCATGAGGAAGGGATTCTATGAATATTCGTTTGCAAAAGATCATAAAGTATCTCATGTCTGCCAATAAACCCATCACTAGCTATGAGTTGGCATCTGAACTACAAGTGAGTTCAAAGACAATTAGAAATGATATAAAGGAATTAAATAGAATCTTGGAGCAAATTCAGGCTTATATTGAATCTCAGAGAGGGAAGGGCTATCAGCTCATTATTAAAGAGGAAAAAAGCTTTCATAAGTTTGTAAAGCAAGCATTGAAAGATACCCAGGATAAAATTCCTTCTGATTCCGAAGATCGTATACAATATTTGATGGAAAAGCTTTTGGTCAATTCAGATTATATAAAAATAGAGGATTTAGCAGATGAATTGTATGTTAGTCGTTCTACTTTAAAAAATGATTTGAAATCTGTAAGAAAAATACTAGATAAGTATCATTTGTTTTTAGAGCATAAACCGTATTATGGATTAAAAATAGTAGGAAATGAAATTCAAATCCGATATTGTATCTCTGAATATTTGTATAATCAAAAATCTAATCTGATGGATCATCAGATTGATTGGATGGAGATTTTACCTGAAAAGAAACTAAACATAATAAAAAATAGTGTGCTAATGCATTTGCGAAAGAATCATATTTTTATTTCTGATATTAGTTTACAAAATTTAATTACCCATATTGCCATTGCTTGCAAAAGAATTCAAGAAAAAAATTCGGTAGAAATGAGAGAAGAACACTTAAAAGAATTAAAAAATAAAAAGGAATTTCTTGTGGTACAGGAGATGGCAAAAGATCTTTATAAACAGATTGGAATTCTTTTTTCTGATCATGAAAAAGCTTATTTAACCATTCATTTACAAGGAACAAAGCGAGCCAATTCAGCAATAGAAAAGCAGGAAGTGATTTCTATTCTAGAGGATGAGATTCAAAAGATAGTAAAAGAGATGCTTCAACGAATTGATGAAAAATATGATTTAGATTTAGAGAAGGATGAAGAATTATTTATTGCTATGTGTTTACATTTAAAACCAGCGATAAATCGATATAAATATCATATGAATATTAGAAATCCCATGCTAGAAGAGATTAAATCCAAGTATCCTTTATCTTTTGATGCTGCGTTAATAGGAGCAGAAGTACTTTCTGAAAAAATGAAGATAAAAATAGATGAAAATGAAATTGGTTATTTAGCACTTCATATTGAAGTTGCTCAAGAGAGAAAAAAGAAAAATGGTATTAAAGTGCCTCGTTGTTTAATAGTTTGTGCTTCTGGATTTGGAAGTGCACAGCTTTTATTATATAAGCTTCAAAGGCAATTTCCAGATCAATTGAATATCTTAGGAACAACAGAATATTATAACTTAGCAAATCAATCTTTTCATAATTTGGATTTTATTATTAGTACCATTTCAATTCATGAAAAATTGCCTATTCCTGTTATTCAGGTAAGCACCATTCTTGAAGATTCTGATTTAACCAAAATAAAAAAAATGATAGTGTATAAAGAAGCATCAGTAGAAGAGTATTTAAAAGAAGAATATACATATTTTCAAAAAGATTTTTATACTTCCAAAGAAGTGATACAATTTATTTGTGAAGAGTTAAGAAAAGATGGGAAAGTAAATAATGCTTATGTGAAATCTGTACTCAAAAGAGAAAAGTATTCCCCAACTAGTTTTGGAAATATGGTAGCAATTCCACATCCCATTGAACCACAGACAAAAGAGACATTTTGGTGTATAGTAACCCTAAAAAAACCCATTCAATGGGGAAATAAGTCAGTTCAATTAGTAGTTTTATTAAATATAAGTAAAGAAAAGAAACAAGGGTTGCATCCTATGCATGAGTTATTAATAAGATTATTAGATAATAAAGAGATGGTGAACAATATCTTAAAGTGTAAAAATTATCAGCAATTAAGACAAATGATGAAGCGGATATAAGATAGAAAGGGATTGATCTATGTCTAAGCTTTTGTTGTTGTCAAAGGAAAAAGAGAAGCTGGAGGTATTAATGATTTTACCTTAGAATAGTAATGAATAGAAGAATGATAGGAAAAAGATTTATTTTTAAATGATTTAGAAATGATTCAAGAAGTTGCGGTAGGGATTGCTATGGGAAATGCACTACCAGGAGTAAAACAGGTTGCTGATTATGTAACGGAACCAGTGGATAAAGAAGGAATCCGTAAGGGATTAAAATATTTTCAATTGATATAAATTTAGCTAAAAAAATCTTCTCGTGATTTATGAGAAGATTTTTTTTCTATTATTTTTAGATGTGAGAAAAGAAGATTTTAAAGAAATTTAGGTAGAATATTTTCCGTTGTAAAAGAGAAAAACTTTCCCTTAAGGTTAAAACGGTTACATAATAGAATGTAGTCAAGAGGATATTTAGAAATAAACATTTTTAGTTTGTACAACAGAGATGAGTCAAGTTTTTAAAATCATTTATTATACAGAGGGGGATTGGAAATGAAGAAAGGGATAAAAATTGCAACAATAGGTGGAGGTTCAAGTTATACTCCAGAATTAATTGATGGATTTATTAAGCGATATCAAGAGTTGCCAGTATCTGAAATATGGCTGGTGGATATTGAAGAAGGAAAGGAAAAACTTGAAATTGTCGGTAATTTAGCAAAACGAATGATTAAAAAAGCAGGGTTACCTATTGATGTTCACTTGACTTTAGATAGAAGAGCTGCATTAAAAGATGCGGATTTTGTTACTACACAATTTCGGGTGGGTTTATTAGATGCACGGATTAAAGATGAACGGATTCCATTAAAATATGGGGTTCTAGGACAAGAAACTAATGGTCCTGGAGGATTATTTAAAGGACTTCGAACAATTCCAGTTATTCTTGATATTTGTAGGGATATAGAAGAGCTCTGTCCGAATGCTTGGCTCATTAATTTTACAAATCCATCAGGAATGGTAACAGAAACAGTCTTAAGGTATTCTAATATAAAAAAGGTAGTCGGATTATGTAATGTTCCCATTGGAATAGAAATGGCAATTGCCGAACTATTAGATGTGGACCCTTCCAGAATTCGAATTGATTTTGCGGGACTGAATCACATGGTTTATGGATTAGATGTATATTTAGATGGAGTAAGTGTAAAAGATCAGGTTATTAATATGTTAACCAAGCTAGAGGACAGCAGTTTAGTAAAAAATATAAAAGGATTGAAATGGGAGCCTGCATTTTTAAAGGCACTCAATGCAATTCCTTGCTCTTATCATAATTATTACTATAAAGCTCGGGAAATGTTTGAAAAGACAAAAGAAGAAGCAGAAAAAGAAGGAACACGTGGAGAAGTAGTGAAAAAATTAGAAAAGGAATTATTCGAACTATATAAAGACCCCAATTTAGACATTAAGCCACCACAATTGGAAAAACGTGGAGGTGCTTATTATTCTGATGCAGCCGTAAGATTAATCTCTAGTATTTATAATGATAAGCGAGATATACAACCTGTTAATACTATGAATAACGGTGCGATTGCAAGCTTACCAGATGAATCGGCAGTAGAAATTAGCTGTGTCATTACAAAAGAAGGGCCCAAACCAATTGCGATAGGAGATCTACCTGTTGCAGTAAGGGGACTTGTACAACAAATCAAATCCTTTGAACGAATTGCTGCAGAGGCTGCTGTAACAGGAGATTATAATTTAGCAGTCTTGGCCTTAACTATTAATCCACTCGTAGCATCTGATCGATTGGCCAAACAAATTGTAGACGAAATGTTAGAAGCCCATAAAAAATATTTGCCACAATTTTTCAAGAAGAAATAACAACGAAAGGATAGAGGACATAAAAGATTCTTCCATTTATAAAAACAAAATGGAGGGATCTTTTATTCTATTAAAAAGGATTTTAATGATCTTTTTAATGTAGAAAAAATAGACTTTCAAAGGAATTTAGGTAGAATATTTTCCGTTATAAAAAGGAAAAAGCTTCTCTTAAGGTTTAAACGATTACATATTAAAATGTAAATAGAAAGAAAACTTAAAAATAAACATCTTATAGGAGGAATGAAATATGAAATCTATTATGTTAGTTTGTGCAGCAGGAATGAGTACAAGTTTGTTGGTTTCTAAAATGAAAAAAGCTGCAGAAAAAAAAGGGATAGAAGCAGACATCTTTTCAGTTGCAGCTCAAGAAGCAGAAGAAACAGTAAAAAGAAAGCATGTAGATGTAGTACTTTTAGGACCACAGGTAAGGTATAGAAAAGAACAATTTCAAAAATCGTTAGGAGGGATTCCAGTTGAAGCCATTGATATGAAATATTATGGAACTATGAATGGAGAAAAAGTATTAGAGCAAGCACTTAGTTTAATAAAGGAATAAGTTTTTACATTTTAGAGATATAAAAAGGAGGGGTAAAAATGGGAAAATTTATGGATATCTTAGAGAAAAAAATGGTTCCCATTGCGATAAAATTAGACAATAATCGATATGTACGTGCAATCAAAGATAGTTTTATCAGTGTGATTTCTCTTTTGATTGTGGGTTCTGTTTTTCTTTTAATAGCCAATCTTCCGATTAGTGGATACCCAGAATTTATGGAGTCGATATTGGGAGAAAATTGGAAGACGTATTTTACAGTAGCGAACGATGTTACCATGAATATAATGACAATTTATGTCATTATTGCAATGGCAAAAAGTTTAGCTGATATCTATAAAATGGATAATATATCTGTTATTTCATCTGTTCTTGCAGCATTTTTTATGTTGACACCAATGGTTGAATTTGAAGAAGGTGCTCTTGGAATTCCTGTATCCAATCTTGGTGCTAGTGGGTTGTTTTTAGGGATAATTACAGCAGTACTTGCTGTAGAACTTCAGCGTTATATTGAAGGAAAAGGCTGGACCATTAAAATGCCAGAATCTGTTCCAGAAAATGTATCTCGATCTTTTTCTTCTTTAATTCCTTTATTTATCATTATTGCTTTCTTTAATATCATTCGTATTTTATTTTCTCTTACGGGATATCAAACAGCACAAAATTTTATTTATACGATTTTACAATTGCCCTTATTAAATCTAGGAAATACATTAGGTGCAATGTTGATTGCAGAGCTATTTGAGCAAGGATTATGGTCTTTTGGGATTCACGGTTCTAGTATTGTAAGTGGAATTATGCAGCCAATATGGTTAACACTTACAGCAGATAATGCAGCAGCATTTAATGCAGGAGAGCCCATTCCTTATATTATCAACTATCAATTCTATTCAAATTTTATTAAAATTGGTGGTGCTGGTGGCACTTTAGGATTGGCTTTGGTTATGACATTTTTGGCTAAATCAAAACAGTATAAGGCATTAGGAAAACTTGCTGTTGGACCTGGAATTTTTAATATTAACGAACCTATTATCTTTGGAATTCCTGTTGTATTAAATCCTATTATGTTAATTCCTTTTATCATTACACCATTGGTGTTAGCAGCAGTAGCTTATGTTTCTATGTCTATAGGATTAGTTCCCTATACCAATGGAACCAATCTTCCATGGACGACACCACCAATTATTGCAGGACTTTTATTAAGTGGTTGGAGAGGGGCATTATTAAATATTGTTCAAATATTTATTTCTGCAGGAATTTATTATCCATTCTTTAGAATTGTTGACCGTATGGCATGGAAAAATGAACAGGAAATGGAGCAAGAAATAGAGATACAAGAAATACAAATTGATGAATGATAGCTTAAATAAACAGAGTTCTTGGCTTCAGATGAAGTTTTTACTCTAGCTGAAGCTAGAAATCGTTATCCAGGGACATAGCTGCCGTTATACACAGTATAAGAACTCTAACTTGCTAAAGCAAAAGAGTTCTAGTATCTCCCACTTTTAAGCAGATGACCAAAATCTCCGATTTTGTGCTCAGTCGCTTAGTTCGTTCAGCGAGATATTTATTAAATCGTATTCTGTTTCTCAAAAAAGAAATAATCTTGCAACGTCCTACTTTCCCAGATAGAAGCGGGAGTCTTACGGCAGGTAGTCATCGGATAAAAGTAAAAATAAAGGGTTTTGAACCATGAAGAAAGGTGGTAAAATAGATGTACTATAAAAAATTAAAAGATTTTCCGAAAGATTTTCTTTGGGGGGCTTCTACTTCAGCCTATCAGGTAGAAGGAGCTTGGAATGAAGATGGAAAAGGGCTATCTACACAAGATATGTTAACGCCTCCAGAAAATACAACAGATTTTAAGGTAGCCAGTGACCACTATCACTGTATGGAGGAAGATGTAGAATTATTTGCTGAAATGGGCTTAAAGGCGTATCGTTTTTCCATTGCATGGAGTAGAATTTTATCGGAAGGAAGAGGGAAAATAAATCAAAAAGGAATTGATTTTTACAACCGATTGATTGATGAATTATTAAAATATAATATCCAACCAATTGTAACCATGTTTCACTTTGATTTGCCTTGGAGTTTGGCAAAAGAAGGTGGATGGATCAATCGTTCTATTATTGAAGACTTTAAAGACTATGCAAAGATTTTATTTGAAAACTTTGGGGATCGGGTGAAATACTGGCTTACTATTAATGAACAAAATATGATGATTTTAGTAGGAAATCTTTTAGGAACCAAAACATCAAAAAATCTGCAAGAAACTTATCAACAAAACCATCATATGCTGCTTGCACAAGCAGAAGCAATGCGTTTATGCCATGAAATGTTGCTCGATGCCCAAATTGGTCCTGCTCCGAATATATCACCGGTATATCCTGCGACCAATAAACCAGAGGATATGTTAGCAGCGGAAAACTGGGCGGCGCTTCGCAATTGGTTATATTTGGATGCTTGTGTGAAAGGAATTTATAATCCAACTGCTTGGGCTTTTTTAGAAGAGAAAAAGATACTTCCTAATATGGAGAAGGGGGATTTGGATATTTTAAAAGCTGGGAAACCTGATTTTATAGCATTTAATTATTATAATTCAACAACGGTATCTGCCTCTTTACCGGATGATCCTGTGAAATATGATAAATATGACAAAAAGAAAATGATCAGTGAACCCGGCGTTTATGAAATGGTAGAAAACCCTAATTTACCAAAAACTCCATTTAATTGGGAGATAGATCCAGTTGGATTTCGCATTATATTAAGACAATTATATGATCGCTATCATTTGCCTTTGTTGATCACAGAAAATGGAATAGGATTATATGATGAGTTAGACGAAAACGGGAAGATTAATGATGATATTAGAATTGATTTTTACCAGCAGCATATCATGGAAATGCAAAAAGCAATGACTGATGGAGTAGAAGTATTGGGATACAATCCATGGTCAGCTATTGATTTGGTTAGTACTCATGAAGGCTTTAGAAAAAGATATGGTTTTATTTATGTAAATAGAAAAGAATTTGATTTATTGGATATGAATCGTATTCCCAAAAAGAGCTTTTACTGGTATCAAAAATTGATTCGAGAAAATAAAATACCAGGAAAAAACAGTAGTATAGGAATCTAACATTTTACTAAGAGAGTTAGGATGTGACACTATGAATGAACAATTGGCAGAATCCATTAGTTTTCAGCTTATTAGTAATATAGGAAATGCAAAAAGTCTTATAATGGAAGCGTTATATTGTGCTAAAGCAGGAAATTTTCAATTGGCTGATAAAAAATTAAAAGAGGCAGATCAGTATTTTACAGAAGGACATAAAATACATGCTTCTTTAATTCAAAAAGAAGCGTCAGGAGAAAGATTAAATTTTTCACTTTTAATTATGCATGCAGAAGATCAACTAATGAGTACAGAAACCATTCGAGAATTAGTAAAAGAAATGATAGACATCTATAGAAAGATAGAAAATTAAAATATCTAAAAAAGCCTAATGAATCCAAGCTCATTAGGCTTTTTTAGTAATAAGTAAAAAGTAATACTAAAAAATTCTGAAAACGTTAAAATCATTGACAAAATATCAGGAAAATACTATACTAAGTGGAAAATAAAAAATTTCCTCATATATCCCTAGAAATATGGTCTAGGAGTCTCTACCAAGCAACCGTAAATTGTTTGACTATGGGTGAAAATACTCAAAGGCTCAATTTTATTTTCCATTTACGACTTTGGAAATACTTATCCTGTAACAAAGGAGTATGTTTCACTCATGAAACTACTGCTTTGTTTTTTATTTTTATTACAATTCAACATATATTTTTATCCATAAAAATGGCAAAATATTAAATAGAGAGGAGCATGACAAATGGGCAAGTTTGTAAAGGAAGGTCTTACCTTTGATGATGTACTATTAATCCCTGCAAAATCGGAAATTTTACCTACACAGGTAAACACTTCTACCTATTTAACAAAGAAGATAAAATTAAATATTCCTATTATGAGTGCAGGGATGGACACTGTAACAGAAGGTCGCTTGGCAATCGCTATTGCTAGAGAAGGTGGTATTGGTATTATTCATAAAAATATGTCAATAGAAAGACAGGCCATGGAAGTAGATAAGGTAAAACGTTCAGAGAATGGCGTCATTATAGATCCTTTGCATTTAAGTGCAGATCATTTAATTGCAGACGCTTTAGAATTAATGGAACGCTATCATATTTCTGGTATTCCTATTACCAAAATGGGTAAATTAATAGGAATTATCACCAATCGAGATTTGCGTTTTGAAACAGATATGCATAAAAAAATTGGAGAAGCTATGACAACAGAGAACTTGGTTACTGCCCCAGAGGGAACAAATTTAGAGGAAGCAGAAGCTATTTTAAAAAGACATAAAATAGAGAAACTACCTATTGTAGATGAAGAAGGAAACTTAAAAGGTCTTATTACCATTAAAGATATTGAAAAGGCTATACAGTATCCAAACTCAGCAAAGGATGATAGGGGAAGATTATTAGTAGGAGCAGCAGTAGGTACTGGAAAGGGTAGCAAGGAACGTATTGAAGCATTAGTAAATGCCCAAGTGGATGTCATTGTTATAGATACTGCCCATGGACATTCTAAAAATGTAATAGAAATGGTAAAAGAAGTAAAGGCTACCTATCCTGATTTACAACTTATCGCAGGAAATGTTGCCACAGAAGAAGCTGCAAGAGAACTTATTGAAGCAGGAGCAGATGCTATAAAGGTAGGAATTGGGCCTGGATCTATTTGTACTACCAGGGTGATTTCAGGAGTAGGGGTACCACAAATTACTGCTATTTATGATTGCGCTCAAGTAGCCGATGAATATGGAATTCCAGTGATTGCCGACGGAGGAATTAAACTCTCTGGAGATATCACAAAGGCCATTGCAGCAGGGGCTAGTGTTGTAATGATTGGAAGTCTCTTTGCAGGTACCGAAGAAAGCCCAGGGGAAACCATCATCTACCAAGGAAGAAGTTATAAGGCATATCGAGGAATGGGGTCTTTGGCTGCTATGAAGGCAGGTAGTTCCGATCGATATTTCCAAGAGGGACAGAAAAAATTAGTGCCGGAAGGAGTAGAAGGAAAGGTACCTTATAAAGGAGCTTTGTCCGATACTATTTTCCAAATGATAGGAGGACTACGCTCAGGAATGGGATATTGCGGAACTGCTACCATAAAGGAATTAAGAGAAAGGGGACAATTTATCAAAATTACTCCTGCTGGCTTACAGGAGAGTCATCCCCACGATATTTCCATTACCAAACAGCCACCAAACTATAGTATTTAATGTTTAGAAAGAAATGACTGCGCAATTTACAACATAAAAGGATAAGGATGTGAATCAATGGGGAAGGAACTCATTTTAATACTAGATTTTGGGGGACAATACAATCAATTAATTGCAAGAAGAGTAAGAGAAGCCGGTGTATATTCCGAAATTGTACCCTATGATATTTCCATAGAAGAAATTAAGAAAAAAAATCCTAAGGGAATTCTTTTTACTGGAGGACCTTCCAGTGTATATGGGGAAGATGCTCCCAGTGTTGCCCCAGAAATATTTAACTTAAACATCCCAATATTAGGAATTTGTTATGGGGCACAATTAATGGCCCACAAGTTAGGAGGAAAGGTTACCCGCCCCCAGATACGGGAATATGGAAAAGTAGAATTAAACTTGCGAGGAAAGTCTGATCTATTAGCAGGATTAGAAGATAAGACAGTTTCTTGGATGAGTCATACCGATTATATTGAACAGGTACCAAAAGGATTTGTGGTTACCGGTGCAACCAACTCTTGTCCAGTAGCTGTTATGGAAAATAAGGACAAGCTACTTTACGGGGTGCAATTCCACCCAGAGGTAGAACATACTGAAAGAGGGAAGGATATTTTAAACAATTTCCTTTATCATGTTTGTAAATGTGAAGGAAATTGGTCCATGTCTATCTTTATTGAAGAACAAGTAAAGAAGATTCAACAAGAGGTAGGAAATCGAAAGGTATTATGTGCCCTAAGCGGTGGAGTGGATTCTTCAGTGGCAGCAGTGCTGGTACACAAGGCTATTGGGGATCAACTGACTTGTATTTTCGTAGATCATGGACTTCTCCGTAAAGGGGAAGGAGGCCAGGTAGAGCGGGTATTTGCTAATCAATTTCATATGAATTTTATTCGGGTGAATTGTGAGGATCGTTTTCTAGGTAAATTATCAGGAGTAGAGGATCCAGAAAAGAAAAGAAAGATTATTGGAAATGAATTCATTCGTGTGTTTGAAGAAGAGGCAAAAAAATTAGAAGGGATTGATTTTTTAGTACAAGGTACCATATATCCAGATGTGGTTGAAAGTGGGACCAAAACAGCAGCAGTGATTAAAAGTCATCATAATGTAGGAGGTTTACCAGAAGATTTAGAGTTTGAACTAATAGAGCCCCTAAGAACCTTATTTAAGGATGAAGTGAGAGCTGTTGGAGAAGAACTTGGAATTCCCAAAGATATTGTATGGAGACAGCCTTTTCCTGGGCCAGGACTAGCCATTCGGGTTTTAGGAGAGGTGACCAAGGAAAAATTGGAAATCCTTCGGGAAGCAGATGCGATCATGAGGGAGGAAATCAAAAATGCTGAATTAGATAGGAACATTTGGCAATACTTTGCAGTTCTTCCAGGGATCCGCAGCGTTGGGGTTATGGGGGACGAACGTACCTATGACTATACCATAGCACTACGGGCAGTCACCAGTTCTGATGCTATGACAGCAGACTGGGCACGAATCCCCTATGATGTATTAGAGAAGATATCCAATCGAATTGTCAATGAAGTACAACACGTTAATCGTATTGTATATGATATCACTTCTAAGCCTCCAAGTACCATTGAGTGGGAATAAGGTGCTAACTTGATTTGAAGTGGGAATGCCTATTTAACGGTATTTGTCCTAAGCTAAAATGAAGAAAATGTATTAAAAATAATATAGTTCCCTACCAAAAACCCTACCAAGAAAAAATTTTGGTAGGGAATTTTGTTTTTTCATTGAATTTTGGTAGGGAACATTTTCAGTAGGAAAAATAGGAGGATTGTTAGGCATTTTTCTCGGACAGATATGTACAAGTAAGGAATTAGATTTAGTAAAAGGAGGGTTAGTGTGGATAAAAATAGCAAGAAAGAATATTTATTAAGGAATGAATTGAATCGAAAATTGTGCTTTTCGGAGATAGAGGGAAAATTAGTTAAAGTCACCTATGGTTTGATGGCAGATAATGTATACACAATAGAGCAAGCAATTCCTGAATTAATCAAAATTATTGATTTACTTGAGCAAGAACAGCGGGCTATAATGCTCGAAATTAACCGTATAGTGGATTTATCTGTTTAAATTGGAATCTATGTCAAGAAGTTCACCATTTTCAGTGTCCAATTTCCTGACATAGATTCTCTAATAAAAAGAATGTTACTTTTTTCATCCTAATAAATAAAATGAAAGAGCAACAGTCACATTTAACCGTTTCTTTCCTTTTCACCTAAATATTCTTTAAAAAAGGTTTGGGATAATAAACAATAATAATATAATGTGAATAGGTAACTTTTTATTGACAAATGATAAAAAATGTATTAAATTTATTATAAATAAGTGAGGTGCTTTTTATGAAACGAGGAACAACACTCTTTTTAAAGGTAACTGTTTTTCTTATTGGAATTACGGTACTTGCTTTGTGTATATTTTTGTTGCCTTGGTTAGCAAATTATACCGCAGAAATGTATCCAGAGTTTGCTTATTTGCAATATCCCGTTTTAATCGGTTTGTATGTAACAGCGATCCCGTTTTTCATTGCGTTATATCAGGCTTTAAAAATTTTAAATTACATTGAAAACAACAATACTTTCTCGGAATTGTCTGTAAAAGCTTTAAAATATATAAAATACTGTGCGATTTCAATCAGTATCTTGTATGTGGTAGGAGCAGTATGTCTTTTGTCACAAAATGCTTTACATCCAGGAATAGCAATTATCGGATTAACAATTATTTTTACTTCTGTTATTATTGCAGTTTTCACTGCGGTTCTTCAGAAATTATTAAAAAATGCTTTAGATATAAAATCGGAAAACGATTTAACGGTCTGAGGTGAAAACAGTGGCGATTATAATCAATATTGATGTGATGCTAGCGAAAAGAAAAATGAGTGTAACAGAATTATCTGAAAGAGTTGGAATAACAATGGCTAACCTTTCTGTTCTGAAAAATGGAAAGGCGAAGGCGATTCGATTATCAACTTTAGAAGCTATTTGTAAAGCTTTGGAGTGTCAACCTGGTGATATTCTTGAATACCAGAGTGAATCGACTTCAAACACCAAAGAATAGATTTAATTTTTTAGGGGGAGAGATATGGATATTTCAAAACGTATCTTACTAATAGATAATTTAGCTTACTCCATGCCAACTTTAAGGAGTAGTTTATGAAATATTCTTTATTTAGATTTATCGACGTTTTTGAGGCGTTTGCTATCTATCTAATCTGTTTTGCTTCAAACTTAATATTTATTTATGTACAAACTTTGAATTTAGAAGGTTCTTCTATTTTAAAGTCTTTTTTTAAAAGTATTACAGATTATCAGCTTATAATAAATATTTTTCTTACATCTATTATAATAGCGGTTCGACCCCCTAATTTTGGACTCAAACTCTTAAATTCTTCCTTATTCACAGTATTACTATAAAATCCGGGTTGCCATTTACATGGAGCCTCTGTGGCTATGGTTATAAGCCC
>USMD01000030.1 GCA_900555725.1 uncultured Garciella sp.
TCGGCGGCGTCAGATGTGTATAAGAGACAGATAATTCTCCATATATTAAGCTGTACTCCTATAGTCAATATAATAGAAATTAAAATTGCAAAGCCAAAGTTTGCCTGAAATTGTTCCGTAAAGGTAGCTGTTTGGGTTAAAAATCCTGGTCCAATCGCTGAGGTTGCCATAAGAAAAGCTGCTCCTAATAGCACTCCAATATCTGAATTCTTATCTTTTATTTTGTCCATTCTAACTCTCCTTTGTTGTTTTATTTTCTTCCACATCCTTTTACTTTATAAAACTTCCCATAGAAACAACTTCAATTCCCTCTCTTTGTAAGGTATCTCTTATAGTTTTTACAAAAGCAACTGCTTGAGGATTATCTCCATGAACACAAATAGTATCCGCTTGAATAGAAATATCCCTTCCATTAATGGCTTCTACCTTCCCTTCTTTCACCATTCTAAGTACTCTAGAAATAGCAAGATTGGTATCATGAATTACTGCCCCTTCTTTTTTACGAGAAACCAATGTACCATCTGGATTATAAGCCCTATCAGCAAATACCTCATTGGCTACCTTAAGACCTACTTCTTTCCCAGCCTTTGTAAGCTCACTATTGGCAAGCCCTACTAAGATCAAATCTTTATCTACCTCATAGATTCCCTGGGCAATGGCCTTTGCTAATTCTGCATCCTTAGCAGCCATATTATAAAAGGCCCCATGGGGTTTTACATGCTGTAGTTTTGCCCCTTTGCTTTGAGCAAAGGCCCATAGAGCACCTATTTGATATTTGATATAATTCTTTGCTTCCTCCGAAGCCGTTTTTAATTCCCTTCTTCCAAATCCCATTAGATCAGGATATCCAGGGTGAGCCCCCAAACCAACTTCTTCTTTTACTGCCATTGTAACAGTGTTTTCCATTACCATAGGATCTCCAGCATGCCATCCACATGCAATATTGGCAGAGGAAATGTATTTTACTACCTCTTCATCTAAGCCTAACTTATAATTTCCAAAGCTTTCTCCAATATCACTGTTTAAGTCAACCTGATACATTTTAAAATTCCTCCCATAAAAATATTAGATTTTAAAAATTTACACATTTAGAAGATACACACTTCTCAATATGATACATAATATTATACATTTTCTTTCAAAATCCTCTTTTTTTAAAAAAAGATTTCCGGTTTTATATGTCCGATTTTACCATGTGATAAGCAGATTTTACAGTATAAAAGCTTTATAAAAAACTTCACAATAATCTTTTTATTATGAAATATTATAAACCTATCATTTCAAAAAAACAAAAATTCAAAATAATAATATAGAGGACTTTTTATCTTTTTTATAGAACATATCTTAAGTAAAATCACTTTGAGGAGGAAAAAACATGTTAGACTTAGCAAATATGAGTCCATCCGAGATAAGAACATTAATTAAAAAAGAGAAGTTACTACAGCCCACTTCAGGTATGTGCAGAGGACATATACAGGCAAATTTAGCCATTGTCCCTAGAGATTTAGCTTTTGATTTTTTACTATTTGCCCAAAGAAATCCTAAGCCCTGCCCTATTTTAGATGTTACTGATGTAGGAAATCCAGAGCCAAAACTAATGGCAAAAGGAGCAGATTTAAGGTATGATATACCAAAATATCGCATTTATAAATATGGTAAATTAGTAGATGAGGTTACTGATTTAGAAAACTATTGGCGAGATGATTTGGTAGGATTTTTAATAGGTTGTAGTTTTTCCTTTGAATCAGCTATGTTAAATGCATCCATTCCCATTAGGCATATTGAAGATCGCCATAATGTACCTATGTATTTAACCAATATTGATTGTATCCCCTCAGGTAAATTTCATGGAAAGATGGTAGTAAGCATGCGACCTATTCCATACCATTTAATCACCAGGGCCGTTCAAGCCACCTCTAGATTTCCTCAAGTGCATGGTGCACCAATCCATATTGGAGACCCTAGCTTAATAGGAATAAAAGATATTGAAAAACCAGACTTTGGAGATCCTTCTGAGATCTATGAAGGGGAAGTACCGGTATTTTGGGCTTGTGGAGTAACCCCGCAAGCCATTGCCATGACAAGCAAACCGGAGCTCATGATTACCCACGCTCCAGGTCATATGTTTATCTGTGATCCAAAGGATGAAGATTTAGCGGTATTATAGTATAACTTATCATATGAATCACTCTTAAAGCAATGAATAAATAGAAAGCGACGACTTGACAGCAGATGGCTATCCTATCCAATGAATGAAAATAGAAAATCCGTTAAGAAAGTTGGATTGTTTGACCGTAGGGAGTTTTCCAAGCTTTAGGATTTTCTATTAGAATAAATTGTTGATAAGATCCATCTCTGTCACTTGGAGGAGCTTATATTTTTTTCATTGCCTTAAAAAAACGTCCGCTAAATATTTTTATCTAAATATTTTTATTCTGATAATACAAATATCCAATCGCACATACTATTAGGCAAAATCCAATAAAAATAGGAACATAGGTGGGATTGGATGCAATTCCCCCTACTAAAATAATAATAGATCCTACTATCCCTAGTATCGGACAAACAATCCCTTTAAATGTGCTAGTTATAATCCCTTCTTTTTTCATCATTAATACTTTTGCGTATAAAATAGCATAGCATACATAGCTAAATACAATGGCGATTTCACTTATATCACTTCCCCCTAAGATTCCAGTCTTTTGGGTAATATAGTGAATTCCCATCCATACGAGGGATACCACAAAGGAAACAATGCAAGATCCAATGGATAATTGAAATTTGGGATGAATAGCTGCTATTTTTCTCCTACCAGGAACCATCCCTTTGCTGGCAAGGGCTTGAGGCATTCTTAAGCTTCCTAAGATAATTCCATTTACTACCCCTAAAACAGCAATAATCACAAAAATTAACATGATTTTATCTCCATTGCCACCTAATAATAATTCTCCTGCTTTGTTTACCGCGTTGTCCCCTAAAGACATAATATATTGAGAACCTAATATATTATTTAATCCTAAAAAATAGAGAAGATATACTCCTAAAATAACTAGAGGCCCAATAATTAAAGCCAAAGGCATGGTCTTTTTGGGATTTTTTACTTCATTAGTAATACTTGGCGCTACAGTCCATCCATCAAAAGAAAAGGCAATAGGGGCAAGAGCTGCAAACCATCTAAATCCCACATCACTTTTAGAAATTACCTCTACCCCTGCAGGAATCCCTGGATTAGACTCTGCCCAAAAAAAGCCAATGAGAGCAATTGCTAAAAGAGGAATTAATTTTATAGCAGTTGCTAAATTTTGAAAATATCCTCCTAATTTCACGGATAAAAAATTTACTACATAAATAAAGATCATGTAAATAAATCCTATTAATATTTGTATCTCTAAGGTAGCATCTATGCCCAACAAAGTAACCGTATAAATCCCAGCTACCCAAGAAACAACGGCAATTATAGTTGGATAGTAAACAAATGTTTGAAACCATCCAAAACCAGCAGCTATTTTTTTTGTAGTAAACTCTTCATAATATCCAACAATACCACCACTTTTTTTTGTTCGAGTAGAAAGTTCCGTAAGGGTTAAACTTCCAAATATAATGCTAAATGCACCAATACAAAATACCAATACTCCTAAGGCTACACTTCCTCCGGTATAATTTAACACATCATCAGCCTTAAAAAATATACCAGAACCTATCACAATTCCTATAATCATAGTGGTTGCTGTGAATAGTCCATAATGATGTTGCTGATTTTTTTCTTCCATAATATCTCTCCATATTTTAAATTTGTGAAAGATGACTCTTATCTAATTGTGAGCCACAAATATATATTATATCAAAATCCCTTAGCATTTTACATACTAATAGAAAAAACAACAAAAAACCACTAATAATCTATGAAAACTAGTGGTTTCACGTATTTTTTACTATTGAAATAATTAATCTAATTTTTTTCATTATCAAAATAGTCGGCGGCTATCATTGCATTTATCATACTTTTCTCACTGGCAATGCCTTTACCTGCTATATCAAAAGCTGTTCCATGGTCAACAGAAGTTCTAATAATAGGAAGTCCTAATGTAATATTTACTCCTGAATCAAATCCTACCATTTTTATGGGAATATGTCCTTGATCATGATACATTGCAACAACAATATCGTATTTCCCTTGATATGCTTTTAAAAATATGGTATCTGGGGCGATTGGCCCTTCTACATCAATCCCTAATTTTTTTGCTTCCATAATCCCTGGAGTGATCTCTTCAATTTCTTCCCTTCCAAAGATTCCTGACTCTCCAGCATGGGGATTAAGACCAGATACAGCTATTTTTGGAGTGTCTATTCCCATTCTTTTTAAATTGGTATTTGCCAAGATAATAGTATCTAAAATTCTATCTTTTTTTACCCTATTACAAGCCTCTCTCAAAGACAAATGAGTAGAAACATGGATTACCTTAAGTTTTTCGCTCCAAAGCATCATAGCATATTTTTTCGTATCGGTTAATTTCGCAAATATTTCTGTATGACCATCATAATTGTGTCCTCCCATATGTAATGACTCCTTATTTAATGGTGCGGTCACAACAGCCTTGATCCATCCTTTTATAGCCCATTGAATTGCCCTTTCCACATATCTATAAGCTGCATCTCCACATAAAGCAGAAACTTTTCCAATGCGAAAGTCCTTCATAGAAATCGGAGCTACATTGACCAGATTCATGTATTCTTCATCAAAATCATTGATATGAGAGATCACCTTTATTTTTTTATCCATATGTAGTACATCACGAAAGTGCTTCACTACTTCTAAACTGCCAAAGATAATGATCTTTTTGGAAAATTGTTCTCTTTGTAATGCCTTTAAGGTGATTTCACAACCTACTCCTGCTGGATCTCCCATTGTCACACCAATATAATCCATTATTTTTCCTCCTTAAGTTTTTCTATAGAATAAAATAAATCTTCTTCCGTTCCAAAAGCCCCTGCTTTTGTTACCATCTTAAATCCATCAAAATCCCCACCCTTTAGCTTCATTAAAGGGATTCCAGTGATTATTTCATCAATAATGCAAGAGCCCAATGCCTTAGTCTTGTAAATAAATCCTATTGCTGTATCTCCACCAGTTATAAATACTCCGGGTATATTATCCACCCTTTCCACTATGCACTTTCCTATCTCTCCCATAATATCTTTGGTGAAATTGCCTACTTCTTCTTTGTTCATAGATAATTGTCTACCAACTTTTATAGCTCTTGAATAATCTTCTACATCATAGGAAGAAGTAATAATTAAATCCTTTCCTTCCTCCATGATTTTTACTGAATTATCCACATATTTTTCTCGATTTTCTCCCTGTAAAAGATCTCCAATATCTACTTTTAATACACGAACTCCCTTACTCTCAGCATATTTTACCTGCTTTCTTGAGACTTCACTTAAACTTCCTACCACAGACAATACTGGCTTTAAGGGCTTATGTATTTGCAAGATCATATCCGCCATTCCTGCTGATCCTACCCAAAGTATTTTTTTATTGGTATTACTTGCCGCTATAATCATTCTTTTTAGATCTTCATTGGTTTGTACATCAAAACTGTGAATTCTTCCTTTTACAAATTCTATTTTATTTTCCCTTATTTCATCTAAAGAATGATGAATTACTCCTTCATCAAAAACAGGCTGCAAGATTCTCTGAATATGATCTTCTAATACTGGTTTTTTGGGATCCTTGGCAAACTCGCTTTCCATGATTCTTATTCCATTTACAAAGTGTATTCCATCGATAGTAATTCTCCCCAAGGATGGAAAGGCTGGTGCAAATAAAATTAACTCAGGAGCATATTCCTCCTCTACTGCCTTTACTTCTAAAGCAATATTACCTCGCAAAGTAGAATCTACTTTTTTATACACCAAATCATAGGATTTATCAAATATTCCCTTTAAATGATTTTTAAGAAGTTTATATGCCTGTTCTTCCTCTAAATTTCTTGATTCTGTATCTAAAACATAGGATATAGTATTGTCCTGAATGTTTTTTCCATCTAAAACAACATGAGTTTCTAATCCTCTTTTCGCTAATTGGACTCCTGTGTCATTGGCTCCAGTAAAGTCATCGGCTATAATTAAATATTTTTTTATTATTTTCCTCACCTCTACAAATGTACTCCTATCTCGTTCGTCACTTATATAATCCCCATCATTGAAAAAAAAATAACTTAAAACATTTTCGAAAATTTGATAAATTTGATATAATTTTATTGAGAATTTTTTGTATTTTCCTAAAAAATATCCCAACAGAAAAATTATAACATACATTCAAAAGGAGGAAATGATGAAAAATAATGATATTTATATTATTTATGGAAATACCCCTCAACAAATGATCAAAGAACTTTTAAATCATTTAAAAATTGAGAAAATGATTTCTAAAAATGCTCATATCGGCATCAAACCCAATCTTGTTGTAGCCAAACCTTCTAGTTCAGGAGCAACTACCTCCCCAGAGTTAGTTGCTGGTGTGATTGAATACTTGCAATCAAAGGGATATAAGAACATTACTATTTTAGAAGGTTCTTGGGTTGGAGATAGAACTGCTTCTGCCTTTAAGGTTTGTGGCTATGAAAAAATTTCAAAAAAATATAATGTGCCATTGGTAGATTTACAAAAGGATAGTTACAAAATTTACAATGCTGGAGATCTAAAAATAAACGTATGTGATGAGGCAATGAAAATAGATTATTTAATCAATATGCCTGTTTTAAAGGGGCATTGTCAAACCAAGATGACCTGTGCCTTAAAAAATCTTAAGGGATGTATTCCAAATGTAGAAAAAAGAAAATTTCATACCATGGGACTTCATAAACCCATTGCCTATTTAAATAAAATTCTAAAAAGTAACCTGATTATTGTAGACGGTCTTATGGGAGATTTAAATTTTGAAGAGGGGGGAAACCCTGTTCAAATGAACCGAATTATGGCTGGAGTAGATCCTGTCCTTATAGATTCCTATGTTGCCGAATTAATGGGATTTGATATCAGTGAAGTTCCTTACATTCAGATTGCTGAACAGATTGGAGTTGGAAGTAGTCAATTAAATAAAGCTAATATAAATGAATTAAACAAAGATACTTTAGGTAGTAAAATCAAATTTTCCAGGAAAATTGAAAATCTAGCAAAACATGTGAAAGAGAAAGATGCCTGTTCTGCCTGTTATGGAAGTCTTATTCATGCCCTTGAAAGACTAAATGAAAATGGACAATTAAACAATCTCCATGACATAATACATATTGGTCAAGGATTTAAAGGGAAAAAAATAAAAGGAATAGGCGTAGGAAATTGCACCAAGGGCTGTGAAAAAAATCTAGGGGGATGTCCTCCAAAGGCAAAGGATATTTTACAGTTTTTAGAAAAGATAATGTAAAAATAAACCACTAGTGCTTATCTAAAGTGCTAGTGGTCTTTATCATATATTTTGATTGAAATTATAGGATTCCTATTGTTTTAAAGACAAATATAAATGACGTCATAAAAACTACTAATAAAAGCGTAGTCATCATAGCGGTACTAGAAGCTAATTCCTTATCCGCCCATAGCTGCTGCCATTGTAAAAGATACTGTAGCTGTAGGAACCCCAAATAATACGTAAATTAAGAAAACATCATTGTTATTAAATCCCATAAATAATGCTATAACTACTGCAATAAGAGGTATCACTCCTAGTTTTAGTATGCTAGCAATAATTGTAGGCTTAATGCTATCGGATATTTTTTGAAAATCAAGGGCAGCTCCAATGGTTATTAAGGCCAAAGGTGTAGCTAAACTTCAAAATATTGCATAGTTTTGAATATAAAAACTAAGGTCTAGAGGTTTATAGTTAATAATGATATGCTACAATAATGACCTGTCTTGCATCATTGAAAAACTTAATAAAAGGTATCGCATAAAAAGGTTTTACTTGCTATTACAATAAATCCATCTACTATTTGCTGCTCCTATTTTTATATTTTAAGTCAATTGATTATACTAATTAAAATTTAGGGCAAAAAGCTTCCGCACTTTATATTATTCCGTTTTTATCTATTTTTTGACATAGTTAGCTGGCCACTTAGGCATTCTTCCGTTTAACACATCATCAACTCCCATTGCTGCATGCAATCCCATTGTATCCATTGTTTCTTGAGTTAAAGCTCCACTATGGGGAGTTATAGTAAAGTTATCTAATTTTAATAATGGATTATCTATACTAGGAGGCTCTTTTTCTAATACATCAAAAGCAGCCCAAGCAATAATGCTATTCTTTAGAGCATCGTATAAATCCTTTTCATTTACAATTCCGCCACGTGCACAATTAATAAGAACTGCCGTATCTTTCATTTTAGACAACAAATCTTTATTTACCATATTTCTTGTCTTTTCTGTTGCAGGTACATGAATGGATACAAAATCAGCTATTGAAAACACTTCTTCCATACTAATAGCTGATGTTACATACTCAGGATATTTATCTACTGGCAAGAATTCATCATAACCAATCACTTTCATTTCTAACCCCAAAACCGCTTTTTTAGCAACCACTGAACCAATGCGACCTAATCCTATTAATCCTAAAGTTTTTCCGATGATATCTCTTCCTTTTTCCTGATTTCGTATTTCCCAATCACCTAATTTTACTCTATTATTCATATACGTTATTTTATGGGCAGAATCTACGATAAAACCAATTGTATGCTCTGCAACTGCATTAGAGTTAGCTTCTGGAGTTATTGTTAACCAAATACCTTTTTTAGTACAATAGGAAACATCTATATTATCTAATCCAACACCAAATCTACTGATAACTTTAAGTTTTGGAGCAACTTCAAGAACTTTTTTTGGATAAGATGCCGTACGTGCAATTAAGGCATCAGCATCAATTAACAAATTCTTTAGACTTTCAAAATCTTTTTTTCCATCACCTATTACTATATCATATCCTTTTCCCTTCAAAAAATCTTTCCCGACATCAGTAATATCCTCTGGAATAGCTACTTTAAGAGCCATTTTCAATTCTCCTTTACATATTTTTTATTGTTTAGCCTTCACTTTTTAAGTGAAACGCAATAGCAGCTGTAAATACAGTAATTATGCAGTGTAGGGCACCGTTACATAAAATCTAAGAATAATTCAGGTTTAACTATTTTTCATTAACATAATTTTTTAATACCAAAATCCTCATCATATTTTCAGCAGTTTGTTTAATTAAATATAGAGCATTCTCCATAGATTCTTGTAAAGACATTGGTTTGCTTATAGTATCCATAAAAGCATTTACTCCATGCTCATAAACTGCTGAAGCTCCTTCTCCTATACTTCCTACAATAGCTATAACCGGAACATTATATTTTTGAGCACGCTTTGCAACTCCAACTGGAACTTTCCCATAAATTGATTGACTATCGATTTGTCCTTCTCCTGTTATCACCAAATTTGCACTTTGTAGATGGGAATCTATCTGTGTAATATCTAATACTTTTTCAATTCCTGGACAAAGTCTTGCGTTACAAAATGCAATTAATCCAGCTCCTAATCCACCTGCTGCTCCGGCTCCAGGAATATTAATAATATCTTTTCCTAGGTTTGATTTAACTATTTGTGCATAATGTCTTAAGTTATTATCTAAATTTTCTATCATCTCCAAATCTGCGCCCTTTTGTGGGCCGTATACATAGGAGGCACCATTTTTTCCACATAAAGGATTAGTAACATCTGACATAACAATAATTTCTATTTCTTTTAGCAATGGATTCAAATTTGTTAAGTCAATCAGTTGTATTTTTTCTAGTTCACCTCCTCCATAACCAATCTCTTTTCCTTCTTTATCTTTAAAAGATACCCCTAATGCCTGTGCCATACCAACTCCACCATCATTAGTAGCACTTCCACCAATCCCTACTAATATTTTTCTACAACCTCTTTCCATAGCTGCCTGAATCAATTGACCCGTTCCATAGGTTGTAGTTACCATAGGATTTCGTTCTTCTTCATTCACCAATGGTAGTCCTGAAGCAGCTGCCATTTCTATCACAGCGATACTATCATTTAAGATCCCATATCTTGCATGGATCTTTTTTCCTAAAGGATCCAACACTTCCACTTGTTCATATTTTCCATTCATTCCTAGCACTAATGCATCTACAGTTCCCTCTCCCCCATCCGCTACAGGAATTTTAATTATCTCTGCATCTTTGTAAACTTTTCTTATGCCCTTTTCTATTGCATTAGCAACTTCAAGGGTAGAACAACTACCCTTGTATGAATCTGAAGCAATTACTATTTTCATGTCTATCTTTCTCCTAAGCTTATATTTTTGTCTTTAAAACCAATAAAATATCTAAACCATAATCTGTTTTTCCTTAAAATACCTAAATAATTTGATCTATATGTGTTAACTAATTTATCAATGATAACGTTTAATATGACTTTAGCGAAAAATATAAAATTAATAGATCCCTTATTATACATAAGTAATTAATCAAGCAACCTAGCTTTAATCATTTCATTTTTCATATTTTCTAAAATAACACCTGAAGAACTTTTATTAGGAAGGACGGGTTCTCCTATATCTAAACCCATTAATTTAGACATATCTTTTGTAGCTACTGGAAAACTTGCTTTGTCTTGAGAAATTCTTACTGGATTTAATATAAATTGATCCTCTAATGCTCCTTTATAATCTCCTGCCATATATTTATTGTAAATTCCACATACTAACTCTGGAAACATATTTGCTGTAGAACATACACTCCCTACTGCTCCTACACATAGACCAGCATAAATTAAAGTATCCTTTCCACCCATAACTTTGAAATCAATGTCTCTCGTTCTTCTGATAAATTCGCTTAATTGTGTAAAATTACCACTAGAATCTTTCATACCAACTATGTTCTCAACTTCATGAGCTAATCTTTCTACAAGATCTCCTGACATGGTATATCCAGTTCTCCCTGGATTATTGTACAGAAGCATTGGCATGCCGGGTACAGCATCAGCAATAGTTCTGAAATGATCATATAATTCTTCTTGAGTAGGTTTTAAAAACATAGGCTGTAGTACAGAAATCCCATCTGCACCAACTCCTCTAGCCATTTTAGCTAGACGAATACAATTTCTAGTTCTTATGTCACCTATGCCATAATATATAGGAACCCTACCCTTTGCCTCATCAATCATAATTTCTAATCCAAATTTCGTCTCTTCATAATCAAACATATAAAATTCGCCATTACTACCAAAGGCTAAAATCCCATGTACACCACCTTCGATAACATGATTTACTTGAGCACGTAACCTCTTCTCGTCAATGTTTTCTTGATCATCTATAGGTGTTAAAATAGGAACGATAATTCCTTTAATCATGTCTGTGTTCATTTTTCTTTCCTCCTTTAAACTTATACTTATCGAACTAAACAGGGTTTTTTATTATCAAATTTCCATCCAGAAATTAGATATTGCATGGCAATGGAATCATCCCTTGTACCTAAATTATTGTCAACATATAATTTATGAGCTTCTTCAATTCTATCCATATCTATCTCAATTCCTAGTCCTACCATATTTTTAGGAATTGTGATTTCCCCGTCTTCAATCTTCATAGGATTCTTGGTTAGATCTTGACCATCTTGCCAGATCCAATGGGTATCAATGGCTGTGATATTTCCAGGAGCTGCAGCTGCTACATGACTAAACATAGCAAGAGAAATGTCAAAGTGGTTATTTGAATGAGATCCCCAAGTTAAACCAAATTCATTACACATTTGGGCCACTCGAACAGAACCTGACATCGTCCAAAAATGAGGATCTGCTAATGGAATAGATACACTTTGAAGTAAAATGGCATGTTGCATCTGTCTCCAATCTGTAGCAATCATATTTGTTGCAGTGGGAAGACCTGTTGCCTTTCTAAATTCTGACATGATTTCACGCCCAGAAAATCCATTTTCTGCTCCACATGGATCTTCAGCGTAGGTTAAGATGCCATGCATATCTTTACATAGCTCGATGGCTTCCTCTAAAGACCATGCACCATTAGGATCTAATGTAATACGGGCCTTTGGAAATTCTCTATGTAAAGCTTTAATTGCTTTAATCTCTTCTTTCCCTTCTAAAACCCCACCTTTAAGCTTAAAGTCTTCAAATCCATATCTTTCATGGGCAGCTTTTGCTAACTTTACGATTGCCTCCGGAGTAAGGGCCTCTTTCCTTCTGATTCTTCCCCATTCATCAGAATCATCGTCATTGTCTAAATAGGGTAAATCTGTTTTATCCTTATCTCCTACATAAAATAAATATCCTAACACCTTTACCCTTTCTCGTTGTTGCCCATCCCCTAGTAAAGCAGCAACAGGCACCTGTAAAAACTTGCCTAATAAATCTAAAAGAGGAGCTTCAACGGCCGTCATTACATGAACTGTAGTACGTAGATCAAAGGTTTGAAGGCCTCTCCCCCTTGCATCTAAGCTACTAAATCTATCGTGAATGTCTTTTAAAATATTTTTATACTCCCCAATAGATCTCCCCACTACTAAATCCTTTGATTTTTCTAGTGTTTCTTTAATTTTTTCTCCACCGGGAACTTCACCTACGCCAATTTCTCCATTATCTGTTTCCAAAATAATAATATTTCTAGTAAAATAAGGGCCATGAGCTCCGCTTAAGTTTAATAACATACTGTCATAACCAGCTACTGGAATTACATCCATTTTTACAATTTTAGGTATTGTCATTTTAATAAAAACCTCCATAATTTTTTATTAATGCGTTAGTGTTGGTTTCTTAGAATCATATTTCCAATTTGGACTTAAGTGCTGCATCGCAATTGTATCATCTCGATCTTTATAAGGTATTGAATTATACAATTCATGCGCAGCAATAATTTTGTCCATATCTATTTCAATTCCTAAACCAGGTGTATCATCCACTTTAATCTTTCCATTTTTAATATCGATTGGTGTTTTCAAAAGGGATTGACCATCTTGCCAGATCCAATGTGTGTCAATTGGAGTGATATTTCCTGGTGCAGCTGCAGAAACTTGAGCAAAAGTAGCTAGAGTAATATCAAAATGATTATTAGAATGTGAACCCCAAGTTAAGCTCCAATCATTTAGTAAATGTGCCATTCGAACACTTCCGCTTAATGTCCAAAAATGTGGATCAGCAAGAATAATATCTACAGCTTTTAAACTAACTGAATGGTAGAATTGTCTCCAATTTGTAGCTATCATATTAGTTGCTACTTTGAATCCAGTTGCATCTTTAAATTCTGAAGTAACCTCTCGACTTGAAAAACCTTGTTCAGGACCGCAAGGATCCTCAACATAGGTCAATACTCCTTCTCTTCCTTTGCACAATTTTATCGCTTCTTGTAAGGTCCAAGCCCCATTTGGATCAATATTAATTCGAGCTTCGGGAAACGCCTCTTTCAAAGCATCAATTGCTTTCATTTCTTCTGCTCCTGACAGTACGCCACCCTTTAGTTTGAAATTATTAAAACCATATTTTTCTTTAACAACTCTTGCTTGTTCAACGATTGCCTCGGGAGTAAGCATTTCTTTTCTTCTCAATGAGAACCATTCATCATCGCTATCATCTTCAGTAAGATATGGTAAGTCGATTTTGTTAGGGTCAGCCACATAAAATAGATATCCTAAAAATTCAACTTCATCTCTTTGCTTTCCAGATTCTCCCACAAAGCTAGCGATTGGTTTTTCTAAGAATTTTCCGTATAGATCTAACAATGCACATTCAATAGCTGCTTCAGATTGAACTACAAACTTTAAATTGCTAATATCAAGTTCTTGTAATCCTTTTCCATCATCTTGTGTATTCTTGGTTCTTCCTTTTCGAATATCTCTTATCACATTGTGATAATCAGAAATGTCTCTTCCAATAACATATTTTTTGTATGAATTTAATTCATTCGTTGTATGTTCACCACCATGGATTTCTCCCACTCCCATATTTCCTGAATCATCTTTTAGTATGACAATATTTCTAGTGAAATAAGGTGCATGGCATCCACTTAAAGTAAGTAGTGCACTATCGTAACCTGCAACAGGATATACTTCTATTTCAGTTATTTTTGGAATTTTTGCCATTTTATTTTCTCCCTCCTTTCATTAAATAATGCCCAGTGATGCAATAAATACGGCTAAGAATGAATTTAATAACGGATATATGGCACCGAGTATAAATTCATGATAATAACCTTCTCTATATGTCAAATGTGTATAGTTTAAACGATTAATAGCAGAACCATTATGTGGCAAGGAATCTAAACCGTAGCAAGAAATATTTACAATACGATGAATAACATTTGGATTTATCCCTGCTTCAAGAAACCTAGAAGCAAAAACTTCTAACGAAATTGCCTCTCCACCTGATGCTGATCCAACAATACCAGACACAATATTTGTTGCTAAAGCAAGTTGTATTAACGGCGGTCCTGGAATTTTGTCTAAATTTTCTACTAAGAAATCGAATCCTGGTACAATATTTACAACTCCACCAAAACCGACAACTGCAGCTACGTTCATAATTGATTTCATTGTAGAAAGTGCTCCAGAGCTTAGTGTATTTGATAAATTTGTAAACTTATTATAGTAAAGAGCTATACATACTAAACACCCAATCGTCAATGAGACAAATGGCGTAATTAAGAAAACATTCATTGCCACTAACATTGCAATTGATGGTAAAAGTGCCTTAACAAAATCCCAATTTGTTGTTTCAATCTCGGTAATTTTCAATGCTAAAGTTGAAGAATAAGTATCCATTTTTTTATCTGTACTTTTCAGCGCTAAAGTTGAAGAATGTGTATCCATTTCTTTACCTGTACTTTCCAGTGCTAAAGTTGAAGAATAAGTATCCATTTTTTTACCCGTTTCCATGAATCCTTCTCCGCGACGTTCATTTCTCTTTAACATCCACCAGATGTAAACGGCACCAAAAACAAGACAAGATAATGCTGCAAAAATACCAATCATTGGAGCAGAACGAGGACTTGTTCCTAGATATTCCATCGGTATCAAATTTTGAATCGCTGGTGAGCCTGGTAAAATAGCAGTCCACATACTGCCACCGTACACAGATACTGCAATAACAAAATGCCAAGGAATATCCATTTGTTTAAAAATACGGAAACAAATTGGCGCAATTGTAAAAATTACAACGAATCCACTAACACCGCCAAATGATAAAATCGCAGTAATCAAAGATAATCCCATTAATACCCAAAACTTGGAATTTTTCCCACCACGTCGTTGAGAAATAGAAGCAATTTTGTTAGCAATATGCTGAGCAGCCCCACAATCACCTAGCATGGCTCCCAAAATTGTAGCCGGTAAGAAAATTAAAAAGTTACTTTGTGCAAATCCAGCAAAACTTTCTGCATAGTTGTTCGTTAGCCCTTCAACAATATCCATATCCGAAGTGGCCAATATAATTATCGCTGTAAGCGGACCTAATAAAAGAATCGGTACTCCTTTAAAAGACCCCCAAATGAGTAATCCCATTGCAAATAAAATACCTAATAAACTAATTAACCCAATATCCATTTTCTCACTCCTTACTCTTTTATATTTAATATAAAACTAATAACTTCTATCATAGCTTTGCGAAAAAGCATTTACAATGTACGCATACTAATGATTTATTTTGCCATCTTTACAATTGCCTCTGGAGTAAGAACTTCTTTTCTTCTTATTTTTCCCCATTCATCTGAATCATCGTCATTGTCTAAATAGGGTAAATCTGTTTTATCCTTATCTTCTATATAAAATAAATATCCTATTTAGGTATCATGAAAATTTCCCTCTCTACTCTAATTTTTGCTTATAGATAGTCTAAACTGTTGCAACAGTTTAGACTATCCTAATAATACTTTCAAAGCTTTTTATCTATCACTTTCAATGGTCAAATTGTTAATTTTTTCAAAATACTTAGCAATAGCTGAGTGATCTTGTTTTTCATATCCATCAATCTTTAGTCCTTGTAAAACTTCCATCACTTGTGCTGTAAATGGAATAGAAGCATTAATTTCATGGGATGTATCCAGAGCATTTTGTAAATCTTTAATATGTAATTCAATTCTAAATCCTGGATCGAAGTTTCTTGATAATATCATTGGAGTCTTTGCATTCATTACAGTACTTCCTGCAAGTCCGCCTTTAATGGCTTGGAAAACTAATTCTGGGTCTACCCCTGCTTTTTTCGCTAATGCAAAAGCTTCACTTACTGCAACAATATTAAGAGCAACAATCATTTGATTTGCTAGTTTTGTAATATTTCCTGCACCTGCTTCTCCTACATAAGTAACAGAGTCTGCCATAGTCATCATTAAATCATAATATTTATCAAATACTTCTTTCTTTCCCCCAACCATAACAGCAATTGTCCCGTCGATTGCTTTTGGCTCTCCACCAGATACTGGTGCATCTAAAAAGTCAACACCCATTTTCTCTAATTTTTCATTAAACTCACGACTTGCTACTGGGGAAATAGAGCTCATATCTATAACAGCTTTTCCCCTAGATAGTCCTTCTGCAATTCCATTTGCATCGAATAATGCAGAATTTACGTGGGGGGAATTTGGCAACATTGTAATGACTACATCAGAACTTTCTGCTACTTCTTTTCCATTAGCTGCTTTTTTAGCCCCTGCTTCTACTACTTCATTTACAGCTGCTTCATTAAAATCATAGGCTATTACTTCATAACCTGCCTTTAAAACATTTTTACACATCGGTTTCCCCATAATCCCTAATCCTATAAATCCTACTTTCATATTCATTCTCCTCTCATCTTTTTATTTTTTATAATATTTACTCAATTTAAATTAAGTAATTGGTGCCGGATTAAAAACCGCCAATTGATTATATAGTTGATATTTATCTGCACAAGTCTTTACTTCTCCACTAGCTATCTTTATAATCAATTCATAAATTTCTTCCCCTACTTCTTTTATTGTTTTTTCTCCAGAGGCAATAGTCCCTGCATTAATATCAATTAAATCAAGCCATTTGTTACTCAAATAGTTATTAGTGGAAACTTTAATAACAGGTACCTGTCTGAGATTATAAGTCGTCCCTCTTCCTGTTGAAAAAACCTGCAAAGTTATTCCAGAGGCAAGTTGTTGTGTACCGCAAACGAAATCACTTGCTGGGGTTGCAGCATAAGTCAATCCTGCTTTTTTCACTTTTTCTCCAGGAGCTAATACATCAATGATTTCAGAAGTTCCTGATTTAGCAATAGATCCCAAAGCTTTTTCAATTATTGTAGCCAAACCTCCTTTTTTATTGCCAGGAGAAGGATTTGCTGATCGATCGACTTTTCCTTCATTTAAGTAATTGTCGTACCACAATAATTCATCGATTAGTTTTTTCTTTATACTAGGATCCTTTATTCTTTTTAGCAAAAGATGTGCTGCATCTCTCACTTCAGTAACTTCTGAAAACATGACCTTAGCCCCAGATAAAACTAACAAATCAGCAGCATATCCTATAGCTGGATTTGCTGTGACCCCTGATAAAGCATCACTGCCTCCACATTGTAAACCAACTACTAATTCGCTAACAGAACAAGGCACTCTCTTTCTAATATTTAATCTTTGAAGTATTTCTTCTGCCTTTTTACAGATTGCAGTTATCATAGCGAGAAATCCATTATATTCCTGTAGTACAACAATATTATTTTTATCTTCAATGTTACTAATATCAAATGCATCTTCAGGTGTGAATTTTTCACACCCCAGAGAAACGATAAGTCTCTCATTTCCAAAGTTCGGATTATCTATTAAATTTCTTATAGTTCTTTTAGGTATTTCAGAATTTTCTGCATTAATAGCTACCCCACAACCATATAAATGGTTTAAAGCTACTACATCATCTACATTTTGATATTTCGGAAGAAGCTCTTTTCTAATCTTGTCAGCTGCAGCATTAACCACTCCTTCTGCACATTGAACAGTTGTACTGATTGCCAGTATATTTCTTGTTCCTACTGTTCCATCTTTATTTTTGTGTCCTAAGAAAAATCTATCTGTAATTTTAGGACGATCTTTGAAGCGATAAAATTGGTTTGGATTTGAAACCGTATTTAAGTCATTTGATAATTTAGCAGGTTCTTTTATATAAAGCACCTTCTCATTAATCCATTGCCCCTTGCTCACTTCTTGATTGACATATCCAATAATTTCACCATATCTAATTACAGATTCACCTTTTTTCAAATTTTTAAGAGCAAACTTGTGACCAAAAGGTATATTA
Source organism: uncultured Garciella sp. (assembly GCA_900555725.1). Lineage (GTDB taxonomy): Bacteria > Bacillota > Clostridia > Eubacteriales > Garciellaceae > Garciella. The sequence continues at coordinate 18,306 of USMD01000030.1, forward strand.
TCTTGCAATTCTAACTTATTATCAAGTATTGCACCTTTTCCTAATCCTTCATCATTTACTACAATAGCAACATTATCCTTCTCATTTACTTTTATATATCTAGAAACATCTAAATAACCCATCTCATGTGTTACCCTCCTTCTATGTAGAAACTTAAACTTATTTACTATAATTTCTAAATTCTAGTACGCTTAAGTCCTAAAATGAATAAATGAATTTTTTATAAATCCATTGTTCTTCTTCTATCTATAATTCTAGGATAATTTTGGAACGAATTCTATGTTCATTCATACAAAAAGAAACCCGTTACAACGGGTTTCTTTTTGTATGAATGAACATACTATTTTATTTTTTTGTCTTTTTACATATTCTCTCTAAATATATCAGCAAGATATAAAATAACCATATTTTCCAAATTTTTAGGATTGTACCCAGTTATTTTTTTTATTTTATTTAATTTATACTGTAACTGTCTCTTATACACATC
>USMD01000031.1 GCA_900555725.1 uncultured Garciella sp.
TTCTGCCTGTCTCGTGGGCTCGGAGATGTGTATAAGAGACAGCTCCTATACCATCTCCATGAGATAGGGATTGATTAAAATACATAGAATCAAAATTGCCATAACCCCAAAGGCAAAAAAATCCCTGGGAAACATTTTTAGTTCTTTTAGTCTAGTCCTATTTTCCCCACCACGATAACATCTTGCTTCCATGGCCACTGCCAAATCGTCTGCCCTTCGAAAAGCACTGATAAATAAGGGAACCAATAGAGGAACTAAACTTTTCGCTCTTTGAAGGATATTTCCGCTTTCAAAATCTGCTCCCCTCGCCATTTGGGCTTTCATAATCTTATCTGTCTCTTCGGTAAGAGTTGGTATAAATCTTAGGGCAATACTCATCATCATAGCAAGCTCATGGGCGTATTTCCTAACAAAAGGAATAAATTTTACGATATATTCGATACCATCGGTTAAAGCAATGGGTGTAGTGGTATAAGTGAGTAAAGAGGTCCCTATCACTAAAAAGATAAGGCGTAATGCCATAAATCCAGATAATTCTAACCCCTCCCCTGTGATCTTAAGAAAACCTAGTCGAAAGATTACTTCCCCGGGAGTAAGGAATAAATTAATAAGAATTGTAATGGTTATAATAATTGCTAAAGGTTTTAATCCCTTTAGTATATATTTTACTGGTACCTTGGATAAATAGGTTGTCAATGCAATAAAGGCAAATACATAGAAATACCCACTAAACTCATCAATTAGGAAAAGGGAGATAATATAAATAATAGTAAGTAAAATCTTGGTTCGCGGATCCAAACGATGAACCACCGAATCTTCTGGATAGTATTGACCAATTGTAATATCTTTAAACATTTTTCCTTCTCCTTAACATTTTTAGAATTTCTTGAGTAGCTTCTTCTATAGTATAAATGTCATCCCTTACTTTAGGGTCCCTTTCCTTTAGCTTTTTCATTAAATAAGCAATTTGAGGAGCCGCCAATCCAATTTTCTCTAGCAAATCCACTTCTTGAAATACTTCTTTAGGGGGACCAGAGAGTATGATTTTTCCCTGATGCATTACAATAATTCTATCCGCTAACTTGCTAATATCTTCCATACTATGGGATACTAATAGAATTGTCATCTTAGCCTTTTTATGAAGCTTTTTAATCTGCCCTAATATTTCATCTCTACCCCTAGGATCAAGACCAGCTGTCGGTTCGTCTAGTACCAAAACATCTGGCTGCATTGCCAATACCCCTGCAATGGCTACTCGTCTTTTTTGACCTCCACTTAACTCAAAGGGAGACTTATCCTTAACCTTTTCAAAGTCAAGCCCTACCTGTTCCATAGATTGTTTTATCCTTTTATCAATCTCTTTCTCCCCTAGTCCTAAATTTTGAGGTCCAAAGGCAATATCTTTATAAATGGTTTCTTCGAAAAGCTGATGTTCAGGATATTGAAAGACCAACCCCACTTTTTTTCGGACTTCCTTTAAATTTACATTTTTATCCACAATATTTAAATCGTCTATGATAATGGTTCCAGATGTGGGTTTTAAAAGTCCATTCATATGTTGAATTAGGGTGGATTTTCCTGAGCCAGTGTGCCCTATAAGTCCTATGAACTCTCCACTGTGTATTTCTACACTAATTTCCTTTAAAGCTTGTTTTTCAAAGGGAGTTCCCTGCATATATATATGAGATAATTTTTCTATTCTTAGGGACATAATTTCATCACCATCTCATCTACTGTTAAGATATTATTTTCAATAGGTATACCTAATTTGTTTAGCTCATAGGCTATTTCTGTTACTTGAGGTACATCCAGTCCTATTTTCTTTAGCTGTTCTACTTTAGAGAAGATTTCCTTTGGTTTTCCTTGTAAAACAATTTTTCCTGCTTCCATCACAATAATTCGATCTGCATCCACTGCCTCATCCATATAGTGAGTGATATGAACAATGGTAATTCCTTCTTCTTTATTTAACTTTTTTACAGTTTCCATAACTTCTTTTCGTCCTGAGGGATCAAGCATTGCCGTAGGCTCATCTAGAATAATACACTTGGGTTTCATAGCTATAACACCTGCGATGGCAATTCTCTGTTTTTGTCCCCCTGAAAGCAAATGAGGTGCATGCCTTGCATATCCTTCCATTCCTACCATCTTTAATGCCCAATCCACTCTTTTTCTAATCTCTTTACTGGGTATCCCCAAATTCTCGGGTCCAAAAGCTACATCATCTTCTACGATGGTAGCAATCAACTGATTGTCTGGATTTTGAAAAACCATACCAGCTCTTTGTCGAATATTCCACAGATTGTTAAAATCACTGGTATCTAATCCATCTATCAATACTTTTCCTTTACTAGGAAGCAAAATCGCATTTAAGTGTTTTGCCAAAGTAGATTTTCCGGAACCATTGTGCCCCAAAATAACTACAAATTCTCCTTTATCAATATCTAGATTAATTCCCTTTAATGCCTTTGTGCTTTCTCCATCATTTCTTTTATATTCGTAAACCAAATCCTTAACTTCAATCATTTTTTCCACTTTTATCCCTCGAATCTTTATTTAAAGTATGGAAAAATTTTATACTATGATTAAAAAATTAGGGACTAAGCATCTTTGCATTTTATGCAATACTTAATCCCTGTTTCCTTAAGATGTTTTTATATTAATTCAAGTATTACCATTTCTGCGGCATCACCACGACGAGGCCCTATTCTTAAAATTCTTGTATATCCACCATTTCTATCGGCATATTGTGGAGAAATTTCATCAAATAATTTTGCAACTACTTCTTCTTTTGTAAGGTAGGATAAGGCTTGTCGCCTTGCATGCAAATTTTTTCTTTTCCCAAGAGTAATCATTTTTTCTGCAATGCTTCTTGCTTCCTTTGCCCTTGTTAAGGTTGTTTCAATTTTTCCATTTTCTAAAAGGGAAGTAACTAAATTACGTAACATAGCTTTTCTCTGATCAGTGGGACGGCCTAATTTTCTGTATCCAGCCAACTCTATCCCTCCTTTGCTTCAATCTCTTTTCTATTCTTCAGATTCCTTTAAGGATAATCCTAGACTTTCTAATTTTTGTTCAACTTCTTCTAGAGATTTTTTCCCTAGATTTCGAACTTTCATCATATCTTCTTCCGTTTTTTCTGTTAGTTCTTCTACTGTGTTAATACTAGCACGCTTTAAACAATTGTAAGAACGAACCGAAAGATCAAGTTCCTCAATGGTCATTTCAAGCATCTTTTCTTTTTTATCCTCTTCTTTTTCAACCATAATTTCTACTTCATTTACATGTTCTGTTAAATCTATAAATAGGTTTAGATGCTCATTTAATATCTTTGCTGCTAATGAAGCCGCTTCATCTGGCTTTATGCTTCCATTTGTCCATATTTCCAAAGTTAATTTGTCATAATCAGTTACCTGTCCTACTCTTGTATTTTCTACATTATAATTTACCTTGGTAACAGGAGTATAAATGGAATCTACTGGAATAATTCCTATAGGTTGGCCTGGTTGTTTGTTCTTTTCTGCTGAAACATAACCCCTACCCTTAGCTAGAGATATTTCCATATTTAATTTTTCATTTTCATCTAAAGTTGCAATGTGTAAGTCAGGATTTAAAATTTCTACATTTCCATCTCCTATAATATCCCCTGCTGTAATTTCTCTTGGTCCTTCTGCTTCAATTCTTACTACTTTTGTTGGTTCATCATCATAGATTTTGGCAGAGAGTTTTTTTAAGTTTAATATGATCTCTGTTACATCTTCTACCACTCCAGGTATTGTAGAAAATTCATGTAATATATTTTCAATCTTAACTGAGGTAACTGCAACACCAGGTAATGAGGATAGCAAAATTCTTCTAAGAGAATTCCCTAAGGTAATCCCGTATCCCCCTTCTAAGGGCTCCACTACAAATTTACCATAGGTTCCCTCATCATTTAAATCAACATATTCTATCTTTGGCTTTTCTATCTCTATCATAAAAGACAACCCTCCTAACAACTTTTTAATGTTTATCTTTTGAGGGCAACTGATTCTAACCTAATGATTACTTAGAATATAATTCGACAATTAGATGATCTTCAATTGGAATATCTATATCTTCTTTAGTTGGAAGAGCGACTACTTTGCCAACTAAGTTTTCTGAATCTACTTCTAACCATTTTGGTGAAATTCTGCTAGCAGTTGCTTCCATAATTTCTTTGAATTTTTCAGATTGTTTACTTTCCTCTTTTACGGCAATTTCATCTCCTACACTTACTAAATAGGAAGGAATATTTACCTTTTTCCCATTTACTGTAAAGTGTCCGTGAAGTACTAATTGTCTTGCTTCTTTTCTAGAAGCAGCAAATCCTAATCTGTATGCCACATTATCTAATCTTGATTCAAGGATTTCTAATAGGTTATCCCCAGTTTTTCCTTTTCTTCTTTCTGCCATTTCGAAGTATTTAGCAAATTGTTTTTCTAATACCCCATAAATTCTCTTCGCTTTTTGTTTTTCTCTAAGTTGAAGACCATATTCAGATTGTTTCTTTCTTCTTTGTCCATGTTGTCCTGGAGCATATTGTCTTCTAGCAATTGCACATTTATCTGTATAACATCTTTCACCCTTAAGATATAGCTTTAAGCCTTCTCGGCGACATAATCTACAGGATGCATCTGTATATCTTGCCATGAATTATTCACACCTCCTAATCTATTAAACTCTTCTTCTTTTTGGTGGTCTACATCCATTGTGTGGAATTGGAGTAACATCTTTAATCGAGGTTATTTCCAATCCTGCTGCTTGCAAAGAACGGATTGCAGCTTCACGTCCGGATCCAGGACCCTTTACATATACTTCAATACTCTTTAATCCATGTTCCATTGCAGTAGCTGCAGCTGTCTCTGCAGCCATTTGTGCGGCAAAGGGTGTACTCTTTTTTGAACCTTTAAAGCCTAATCCCCCAGCACTAGCCCAAGATATTGCATTGCCAGCTACGTCTGTAATGGTTACAATTGTATTATTAAAAGTAGATTGAATGTGAGCAGCTCCCCGCTCAATATTCTTTTTTTCTTTTCTTCTAGATCTTCTAACTTTTTTAGCCACGATTTACCCTCCTTTGTCACCTATTTTGCAGCTTTTCCAACGGTTCTCTTTACACCCTTACGGGTCCTTGCATTGGTCTTGGTATTTTGGCCTCTAACAGGAAGACCTCTTCTATGACGTAAACCTCTGTAGCATCCAATCTCCACTAAACGCTTAATGTTTAAAGAAACTTCTCTGCGGAGATCCCCTTCTACAACGTAGTTTTTATCTATAATTTCTCTTAATCTACCCACTTCTACTTCAGTTAAGTCTTTTACTCTTGTATCAGGATTTATTCCTGCTTCTTGCAATATTTTATTAGCACTTTTACGACCAATTCCATAGATATAAGTTAATCCAATTTCTACTCTCTTATCCCTTGGTAAGTCTATACCGGCAATTCTAGCCATTAATGGTTACACCTCCTATGACTTAATACATTTGTTTTATGTCAAGAATAAAGGCAAGTGGATTTCCACTGCAGCCGAAGCCTCATTCCTTAACCCTAAATCTAACTAAACTATTTTATCAATTTTACAAGCATATTTCAATAGTTTTAACCTTGTTTTTGTTTGTGCTTAGGATTTTCGCAAATTACCATTACTCGACCTTTTCTTTTGATAACTTTACATTTTTCACAAATTGGTTTTACAGATGATCTTACTTTCATGATCTTTTATCCCTCCTTATATCACTTTGCCTTACCGCGCCATACGATTCTACCTTTGGTAAGGTCATAGGGTGATAATTCTATAGTTACTTTATCTCCAGGTAAAATCCGTATAAAATTCATACGTAGTTTTCCAGAAATATGCGCTGACACTTGATGTCCATTTTCAAGTTCTACTTTAAACATAGTATTAGGCATAGCCTCTACTACTGTGCCTTCTACTTCTATTACATCTTCTTTGCTCATTAGGTCATGATCCCTCCCATTTTCTTAATTGTTGGGTATTATATCCTAATTGATTTAATTGTTTTAGAATCTCTTCATTTCTTACTTGTTGACCTGCTTCCAATTTTTTGTGTACTGTAGAAAGTATATGGTTGGTTTTTGATAAATGCTTTAATTTCTTTTTTTTTGCTTTTTCTACTTTTCTTGTGCCGCCATCAGCCACTTTAACATATTGAGCATCTATTTTTTCTATAATCACCATATATCTTCCTTTATCTCTTCCTGCTTTAGAGTAAACAACTTGCCCTAAAGACAGATCGTTATTTCCCATTTCGACACCCCATTCAATGTCAAAGATTACAGCTTTGTTAGAATTTCTGGTTCTCCTTCAGTAATAGCAATTGTATTTTCATAATGGGCTGAAGATTTACCATCTAAAGTTACCACTGTCCAATTATTTTTTAAGGTTTCTACATGATAAGTCCCTAGATTCACCATGGGTTCAATCGCCAATACCATACCCCTTTTTAATCGAGGCCCTCTACCGGGTCTTCCATAATTAGGGATAGGAGGATCCTCATGCATATTCCTTCCAACTCCATGGCCAACATAATCCCTGACCACTGAAAATCCATTGCTTTCTACATATTGTTGAACAGCATGGGATATATCCGATAGGCGATATCCTTCCTTTGCAAACTGAATCCCTTGGAAAAAACTTTCCTTGGTGACTTCTATTAATTTTTCTTTTTCTGGACTGATTTTCCCCACTGCATGGGTTCTAGCTGCATCACCAACATACCCTTCTACAATTGTACCAATATCAAGACTGATAATATCTCCTTCTTCTAAAACACGAGACCCTGGAAAACCATGAACAACCTCTTCATTAATAGATGCACAGATTGACGCTGGAAAACCATTGTATCCCTTAAAAGCAGGCTGTGCTCCAGATTTTAATATATACTCTTCTGCTATTCTATCCAATTCTTCTGTTGTAATACCTGGCTCGATAACTTCCTTTAATCTCTTATGAACCTGGGCAACAACTGCTCCCGCTCTTTTCATAATCTCAATTTCCTTTGGGGATTTTAAGATAATCATATTCTTATCGCGCCCCCTGAAGTGTATCCTTAATATCTTCAAATACTTTATCGATATTTTGTTCCCCATTAATTGTTTTAAGAATATTCTTTCTTTGATAATAATTTATTAAAGGTTGTGTTTCTTCTGTATAAACTTCTAATCTTTTCTTTACTGTTTCTTCCCTATCATCGTCTCGTTGATATAATTTTCCGCCGCATACGTCACATTTTCCTTCTACTTTGGAAGGATTAAAAATAACATGATAGGTTGCACCACAATCCTTGCAGATTCGTCTTCCAGTAATTCTATCTACTAATAAATCATAGTCTACATTAATATTTAGAACAGCATCTAGAGAAATTTCCATATCCTTTAATACTGTATCTAAAGCTTTTGCTTGGGCTACGGTTCGAGGAAAACCATCTAACATAAATCCCTTAGCACAATCTTTTTTGGTCAGTCGATCTTTGATAATCTCAACTACAAGATCATCAGGTACTAGCAAGCCCCGATCCATATATTCTTTTGCTTTTAATCCCAATGGAGTACCTTCCTTTAAATTCTTTCTAAGAATGTCTCCTGTTGAAATATGAGGAATGGCAAATTGAGAAACAATCTTTACTGCCTGTGTCCCTTTTCCTGCACCAGGAGGTCCTAGTAATACAATCCTCATTTTTTTCGCCTCCATATTTATCTAGGGCTGGGGCCACGATGCCCCTATCCCTATTATTTTAAAAATCCTTGATAATGTCTCATTAACATCTGCGCTTCTAATTGCTTTACTGTTTCTAAAGATACCCCCACGATAATGAGCAAACTTGTTCCGCCAAAGCGCAAATCAATATTAGCCAAAACACCAAGTATTAAAGGCAATATTGCTATAACAGCTAAGAAAATTGACCCTGAAAGGGTTAATCTATTAATAGTTCTCTTCAAATACTCCGTTGTAGGTCTACCAGGTCTAATTCCTGGTATAAATCCACCATTCTTCTTCATATTGTCTGCTATATCTACTGGATTAAAAGTAATCATTGTGTAAAAATAGGTAAAAGCTATAATAAGTAGTACGTAAATAGTAGTACTAACTGGCTTACCCCATGCAAAGAATTCAGCGATCCACTTGGCTACTGAAGAGTTTGGAAAAAAACTTGCTATAGTTGCTGGAAATAATGTAATAGAGCTAGCAAAAATAATAGGCATAACCCCTGATTGATTAATCTTTAATGGGATATGTGTACTTTGACCTCCATACATTTTCCTGCCTACTACTCTTTTTGCATATTGCACAGGAATTTTTCTCTGCCCTTCTTGCACTGCTACTACTGCAGCAATAATAAGTACAGCAAGAATGCAAAATGAAATTAAGGTGATTACACTTACTGTCCCTACTTTTACATAATCTACCATCTTAAAGATTCCATCTGGAATACGAGAAATAATACTCACAAAAATAATGAGTGAGATCCCATTTCCAATCCCTTTTTCTGTGATTTGTTCTCCTAACCACATAAGAAAAGCTGTTCCTGCTGTAATAGTGATTACAACGGTAATAATTATCCAAAAACTCTTCTGAATTAGCACATTTTTTATGGACAAACTTAAGCCTAGGGCTTGTATCAATGCCAATATAATTGCTGTATATCGTGTATATTGTGCTAATTTTCTTCTACCTTCTTCTCCTTCTTTTGCTAGATTCTCTAACTTAGGAATTACAAAGGTAAGAAGGTTTAATATGATAGATGCGTTGATATAAGGTGTAATACTCATTGCAAAAATAGTAAAGTTACTAAAATTACCCCCAGATACAATATCAAAAAATCCAAGGACTCCCCCTTGTGAAATGATCTGTTTGATTACCTCACGATTAATAAAAGGGACAGGTATGAAACTTCCTAACCTGTAAACCAATAACATCGCCAAGGTAAACAAGATTTTCTTTCTCAAATCAGGTATCTTCCAGGCATCTCGCAGAGTAGTAAGCACCTTAAATCACCTCTACCTTTCCTCCTGCAGCTTCAATTTTTTCAGCAGCAGACTTACTTACCTTTTGTACCCTTATTGTAAGTTTCTTATTTAACTCGCCATTTGCTAATATCTTTACACCATCTAACTCTTTTTTAATAATTCCTTTTTGAATTAAAAGTTCTGGTGTAACTTCTGTACCATCTTCAAATTGATTTAAGTCATCAAGGCTTACAATAGTGTACTGCTTTGAGAATTTATTATGGAATCCTCGTTTTGGTAATCTTCTGGATAAAGGCATTTGTCCACCTTCGAAACCTACTCTTACTCCTCCACCAGAACGAGAATTTTGACCACCTTGTCCTCTGCCTGCTGTCTTTCCTTGTCCCGTAGCAGTACCACGACCTTTTCTTTTATTTTTCTTTGTAGAACCTTCTGCTGGCCGTAATTCATGTAATTTCATCCTTTACACCTCCCTTACACTTCTTCTACTTTCACCATGTGTTGAACCTTGTGAATCATACCTCTAATCTCAGGTGTGTCTTCTTTTTCTACTGTTTGACCAATTTTTCGTAAGCCCAAAGCTTCCACAGTAGCAATTTGATCCTTCTTTTTCCCAATCTTACTTCTTACTAATGTAATATTTAGTTTAGCCAAGGTATTTTCCCTCCTAACCTAATATCTCTTCTACGGATTTACCTCTTAATTTGGCTACTTCTTCTACGGTAGTCAATTGGGATAAACCTGCTATTGTTGCATTTACCATGTTTCTGGCATTATTGGATCTTAAAGATTTGGTTCGAATGTCACGAATCCCTGCAAGTTCTAATACAGCACGTACAGGTCCTCCTGCAATAACACCACTACCTTGTTTTGCTGGTTTTAATAATACCTTACCGGCTCCAGATTCTCCAATGATCTCATGGGGAATTGTTGTATTTACCATTGGCACATAGATTAAATTCTTTTTAGCATCTTCAACGCCCTTACGGATGGCATCTGGAATTTCTAGTGCTTTTCCTGTGCCAACGCCTACATGACCGTTTTTATCTCCTACAACAACAAGACAACTAAATCTAAAATTTCTACCACCTTTTACAACCTTTGTAACACGATTTATAGAAACAACTCTTTCTTCTAGCTCTAAAGCGCTTGCGTCAATACGTTGCATAAATTTCCCTCCTTCTTCTTAAAACTTTAAGCCAGCTTCTCTAGCTCCCTCTGCTAATTCTTTCACTCTACCATGGTAGAGATATCCACTACGATCAAATACTACTTCTTTGATTCCCTTTTTTATTGCTCTTTCACCAATTAATTTTCCAACAAGTTTTGCTGCTTCTTTATTTCCACCATAACTTAATTGATCTTTTATTGGCTGGTCTAAGGAAGAAGCTGCAACCAATGTATTGCCATTTACATCATCAATGACCTGAGCATAGATATTTTTAGAACTTCTATAAACATTTAAACGTGGTCTTTGAGTAGTTCCACTGATCTTTCTTCTTACCCTTAGATGACGTCTTTTTCTGTCTTCATTTTTATTTGGCTTATTAATCAACTGGATTCACTCCTTTCCTACTTACCTGCTTTTCCTTCTTTACGTCTTATGACTTCATCTTCGTATTTAACACCTTTTCCTTTATATGGCTCAGGTTCTCTTTGCTTTCTAATATTTGCTGCATGGGCACCTACTAATTCTTTATCAGTTCCCTTAACAATAATCTTAGTATTAGAGGGAACTTCCACTGTGATCCCTTCTGGATCTTCCATTTCTATTGGATGGGAATATCCTAAGTTTAATACTAATTTTTTTCCTTGCTTTTGTGCTCTATATCCAACACCATTAATCTCTAATGATTTTTCAAATCCCTTGGTAACTCCATCAACCATATTTTGAATTAATGAACGAGTTAATCCATGTAGAGATTTGTGTAGTTTATTGTCTGTTGGTCTTGTTACTAAAATTTCATTGTCTTGTATTGTTATTTTCATATCCTTATGAAATGTCTTTACCAATTGTCCCTTTGGTCCTTTTATGCTTAGAGTCTTGCCATCTAGTTTTGCTTCTACTCCACTTGGAAGAACAATAGGTAATTTACCAATTCTTGACATGTTCACACCTCCTATATCTCGTCCTTATTTTTTACCATACATAACAAAGTACTTCTCCACCGATCCCTTTCGCTCTTGCAACTTTATCAGTGACAACACCTTGTGATGTAGATAAAATAGCAATTCCAAGTCCGCCTAATACTTTGGGAACTTCGTCTTTTCTTGCATACACTCTTAATCCAGGCTTAGAAATTCTTTTCAAACCCGTAATTATTTTTTGTTTGTTTTGACCATATTTTAAAGTGATTTTAATAATGCCTTGTTTACCATCTTCTATATATTCTACATTTTTTATAAAACCCTCATCTAAAAGAATATTTGCGATTGCCTTTTTTTCATTTGAAGCAGGAATCTCAACAGTTTCATGCTTTACATTATTGGCATTTCGAATACGGGTTAACATATCTGCAATAGGATCACTTATAACCATTTATTTGTACCTCCTTCCACAATCTCCAATCTACCAACTTGCTTTTTTAACGCCTGGTATTTCGCCTTTATATGCTAATTCTCTAAAACAAATTCTGCATATCCCATATTTTCTTAAATATCCATGGGGTCTTCCACAAAGACGACATCTATTATAAGCTCTTGTTGAATACTTAGGTTTTCTTTGTTGTTTATTGACCATTGCTTTTTTTGCCACAAAATTCCCTCCTTATTCTTTATTTAATTATTTACTAAAAGGCATTCCTAATACTCTAAGTAATTCTTTTGATTCCTCATCAGTCTTCGCTGTTGTAACAAAGATGATATCCATACCTCTTATTTTATCTATCTTGTCATATTCAATTTCTGGGAAGATTAATTGTTCTTTAATTCCTAATGAATAATTTCCTCTTCCATCAAAGGATTTTGTAGAAACCCCTCTAAAATCCCGTACCCTCGGAAGAGCAACGTTGAATAGTTTATCTATGAATTCATACATTTTGTCTCCCCGCAGTGTTACCTTCGCTCCTATTGGCATTCCTTGACGGATTTTAAAGTTAGAAACTGATTTTTTTGCTCTAGTAACAACAGGCTTTTGTCCTGTAATCATTGTTAAATCCTCTATAGCAGCTTCTAATGTCTTAGAATTATCCTTGGCTTCTCCTACACCCATATTAATAACAACTTTCTCAAGCTTTGGGACTTCCATAGCGCTTTTATAGTTGAATTTTTCCATTAATGTTGGTGCAACTTCATTATTATACTTATCTTTTATTCTTGGCATTTTCAATACCTCCCTTCGCCAAATTAATCGTTAATGGTTTCTCCACATTTTTTGCAATATCTTACTTTTGTTCCATCCTCTAAAAATTTTACTCCAGTTCGTACTCCCATTTTATCCTTGGAACAATAGTACATTACATTAGATGCATGAATCTTTCCTTCCTGATGGATAATTCCGCCTTGTTGCATTTTTGGTGAAGGCTTTACATGTTTTGTAATCATGTTTACCCCTTCTACAATTACTCTATTTTCAGAAGGTATTACCTTTAATACCTTACCTTTTTTCCCTTTATCCTTTCCGGCTATTACTACAACCGTATCTCCTTTTTTTACATGTACTTTCTTATTGGCCAAGATAGTCACCTCCTCAACTATAGTACTTCAGGTGCCAATGATAATATTTTTAGATAACTTTTTTCACGAAGTTCCCTCGCTACTGGTCCAAAAATACGAGTACCCCTTGGCTGTTTATCATCTCTTATAATAACAGCTGCATTTTCATCAAATTTGATGTAGCTTCCATCTGCTCTTCGAATAGGTCTTTCTGTTCGAACTATTACAGCTTTTACTACATCCCCTTTTTTAACAACACCTCCGGGTGTTGCACTTTTTACAGAAGCAACAATGACATCTCCGACATTAGCATATCTCTTTCCAGAACCGCCTAATACACGAATACACAAAAGTTCTCTTGCACCTGTATTATCAGCAACTTGTAATCTACTTTCCTGTTGAATCATGCATGAACCCTCCTCTCAACACCAAATTACTTAGCCTTTTCTACAATTTCTATAAGTCTCCATCGCTTATCCTTGCTTAATGGTCTTGTTTCCATAATTTTTACTCTATCACCAATTCTGCATTGATTCTCTTCATCATGGGCTTTAAACTTTGTAGTCTTCTTTACGGACTTCCCATATAATGGATGTCTAACAAAGGTTTCGACTGCTACAACAATGGTTTTATCCATTTTATCACTTACCACTCGACCCTCTCTTACTTTTCTATTTCCTCTTTCCACAGTGTGAAGCCTCCTTCCTCAATTATCCTTCAATAGCCTTGATTTCCCGTTCTCTGAGAATTGTTTTTATTCTTGCATAGGTCTTTTTTACCTCTTTAATTCTCATAGGATTTTCCAATTGACCTGTTGCAAGTTGAAATCTTAAATTAAATAACTCAGATTTTAATTCATCTAGTTTTTGTTCCAATTCTTGTGATGATAGTTTTCTTATTTCTTTAGCCTTCATTGGATTCACCACCTACTTCTTCAAAATCGCGGCGTGACACAAACTTGGTTTTGATTGGAAGCTTATGTTGTGCAAGACGCATAGCCTCACGGGCTAATTCTTCTGGTATACCCGCAACTTCGAATAAAATTCGTCCTGGCTTTACTACAGCTACCCAATATTCTGGAGATCCTTTACCGGACCCCATACGAGTTTCTGCAGGTTTTTCTGTTACTGGTTTATCCGGGAAGATTTTAATCCAAACCTTTCCCCCTCTTTTAATATATCTAGTCATCGCAACACGGGCTGCTTCGATTTGATTTGAAGTAATCCAAGCAGGTTCTAATGCCTGAATAGCATATTCACCATATGTGATTGTATTTCCTCGAGTAGCTTTCCCTTTCATACGACCTCTATGAACTCTACGACGCTTCACCTTTTTAGGCATTAACATCTGATGATTCCTCCTTCCTAGTTCTCCCTACTGTTTTCAGTTTCTTTTTTTGTTGGAAGAACTTCACCTTTATTGATCCATACTTTAACTCCTATTTTCCCATAGGTAGTATTTGCTTCTGCAAATCCATAATCAATATCTGCTCTTAATGTTTGTAATGGAACATTTCCTTCTTGATATCTTTCAGTTCTTGCCATTTCTGCACCATTTAAACGCCCAGATACAGATGTTTTAATTCCTAGAGCCCCGTTTTTCATAGCTCTTTGAATAGCTTGTTTCATGGCTCTTCTGAAAGAAATTCTTCGTTCTAGTTGAGACGCGATATTTTCTGCTACTAATTGAGCATCAATATCTGTGTTCTTTACCTCTATAATATTAATTAAAACATTTTTATCTGTAATCTTTTGAAGATCTTTTCTCATAACCTCTATTCCGGAACCACCTTTTCCAATTACCATTCCGGGCTTAGCGGTATGAATGTGTACTTTAATTCTATTTGCTGCTCTTTCAATTTCTATTTGAGAGATACCAGCATCATATTGAGATTTTTTAATATACTTTCGAATTTGTTGATCTTCTACTAATAAATCAGCAAAATCCTTATCCTTTGCATACCATCTTGCATTCCAATCTTTTATTACTCCAACTCTTAAACCACGTGGATTTACCTTTTGGCCCACTAAATTTCCCTCCTTACTCTCTTTCTTTTAATACTACTGAGATATGACTTGTTCTTTTTAATATTTGTGTACCTCTTCCTTGGGCCCTAGCTCTATATCTTTTTAATGTGGGACCTTGATTTGCTTGAATTTCTGCTATATATAAATTTTCGACATTCATATCATAATTATTCTCTGCATTTGCAGCAGCAGATCTAAGTAGCTTTTCTACAGGCTTAGATGCGGCTTTTGGAGTAAAGTTTAAAATGTTTAATGCCTCTCCAAGACTTTTACCCCGGATTAAATCTATTACAATTTTCACCTTTCTCGGTGAAATTCTAACATACTTTGCAGTAGCTCTTGCTTCCATTTTGCAAACCTCCTTCCAATCTATTTCACCTTAGAAGTTTTTTCAGTTTTATCGTGGCCTCTATAGGTTCTTGTAGGTGCGAATTCTCCT
Organism: uncultured Garciella sp.; assembly: GCA_900555725.1. Lineage (GTDB taxonomy): Bacteria > Bacillota > Clostridia > Eubacteriales > Garciellaceae > Garciella. The sequence goes on from USMD01000031.1 coordinate 15,131, forward strand.
AATTTATGTCCAACCATATCTTCACTTACATATACAGGTACGTGTTTTCTTCCATCATATACTGCAATGGTGTGACCTACCATTTGGGGAAAAAGAGTGCAGTCCCTTGACCATGTCTTTAGTATTTTCTTTTCTCCTTTTGCATTCATTTCTTCTATTCTTTTTAATAATCTTTCATCTACATAAGGTCCCTTTTTTAATGATCTACTCATAAATTGGTTGCCTCCCTTCATTTAAAGAATAATCATTTTCAATTTAGATGAAGCAATTGGAGTCCTAATTAGACTCCACAGCTTACTATTTCTTTCTTCTTCTAACGATGTATTTGTCAGATTGTTTATTTTTCTTTCTAGTTTTGTATCCTAAGGTTGGTTTGCCCCAAGGAGTAACAGGACTTGGCCGTCCAATTGGAGCCTTTCCTTCCCCACCACCATGTGGGTGATCGTTTGGATTCATTACACTACCACGAACAGTAGGTCGAATCCCCATATGCCTTTTTCTACCTGCTTTTCCAACTCTTATATTTTCATGATCAATATTTCCTACTTGACCAATAGTAGCTCTACATTCTAGCCGAACCATTCTCACTTCTCCAGAAGGCAATCGAAGTTGTGCATAATTCCCTTCTTTTGCCATTAATTGAGCCGAATTTCCTGCGGAACGAACTAATTGCGCTCCTTTACCCGTCTTCAACTCAATATTATGGATTACACTACCAACTGGAATATCTCTAAGGGGAAGAGCATTTCCTACTTTAATATCTGCATTAGATCCTGACATAACAGTGTCTCCTACCTCTAATCCCTTTGGATGAATGATATACCTTTTTTCACCATCCACATAATGAAGTAATGCTATGTTGGCAGAACGATTAGGATCGTATTCTACAGATACTACTTTAGCTGGAATGTCATCTTTGTTTCGTTTAAAATCGATGATTCTATAATGTCTTTTTACTCCGCCGCCTTTATGACGAACAGTAATTCTACCAAAATTATTTCTTCCACCGGTTTTACTTTTTGCCGCTAATAGAGATTTTTCTGGCTCCTTTTTAGTAATCTCTTCAAAAGTAGAAACTGTCATATTTCTTCTACCGGGGGAAGTTGGTTTATATTTCTTAATACTCATTGTTTTCCCTCCAATCATTGCCTCTCAGGCTATCAGCCTATAATCTGCAGTACTCACTATACCCCTTCAAAAAACTCGATTTCTTTACTGTCTTTAGTAAGCTTTACGATAGCTTTTTTCCAATTAGGTCTTCTACCTTCATAGCGACCCATTCTCTTTTTCTTTCCTCGCATATTCATTGTATTTACCTTTTCTACTTTTACATCAAATATTTCTTCTACAGCATTTCGAATTTCAACTTTATTTGCTCTTTTATCTACTTTGAAAGTGTATTTCTTTTCTGTTATATCTTCCATACTTTTTTCAGTGATAATTGGCTTTATGACAATATCATGAGGATTTTTCATTATACATACACCTCCTCAATAAGGGATACAGCATCTTTTGTTAAAATTAACTTATCGTATTTTAAAATATCGTACACATTTAATGTATTTACCAATAGAGTTTGTACATTAGGAATATTTCTTGTTGATTTTTCAATAATCTCATTTTTTTCTGATAATACAATTAATGCCTTTCCCCCTGCATTAATATTGCTTAAAATAGATACCATTTCTTTTGTCTTTGGAACATCTAATACTAATTGATCTAATACAATCATTTCCTTATCTAATACCTTAGAAGAAAGGGCTGATTTCATTGCTAATCTTTTTACTTTCTTTGGCACTGCTTGACGATAATCTCTTGGTTTAGGTGCAAAAACGACTCCGCCCTTTATCCATTGTGGTGCACGGATGGATCCCTGTCTTGCCCTACCTGTTCCTTTTTGCCTCCATGGCTTTCTTCCACCACCACTTACTTCAGATCTTGTCTTTGCTGATTGCGTTCCTTGTCTTTTATTTGCTAATTGGGCTTTTACCACTTGATGAAGAACTGCCACATTAGGCTCTATCCCAAATATCTCATCTTTTAATTCAATTTCACCAACTCGTTCTCCAGCCACATTTAATAAATCTACCTTTGGCATTTTTCTTCCTCCTTTCCAACAAATTCCTATTTAGCAATCTTTATACTATCTCTTATTGAAAGTAGGGTTCCTTTATTACCAGGTAGTGCCCCTTTAATCAACAATAGATTATTTTCAGGATCTACTTTAACAACCTCTAGATTTTGAATGGTAACAGGAACATGTCCCATATGCCCTGGCATCTTTTTCCCTTTAAAAACTTTTGATGGAAAGGATGCACCACCCATTGAACCAACTGCTCTATGGTATTTAGAACCATGAGCCATTGGCCCTCTATGACCATTCCATCTTTTAATGGTTCCTTGGAATCCCTTTCCCTTTGAAATACCTCTTACATCAATTCTGTCACCTGCTTGAAAGATATCTGCTCTAATTTCTTGTCCTACCTCAAATTCATCGACGTTATCTAATCTAAATTCCTTTAGATATTTTTTATACCCTACACTAGCTTTGTCAAAATGTCCCTTGACTGGTTTATTGACTCTTCGTTCCTTTACATCACCATATCCAAGTTGAACTGCATGATATCCTTCTTTTCGTGCAGTTTTCTTTTGAACTACTGTACATGGTCCTGCTTCTACTACTGTCACAGGCACAAGTTGACCTTTCTCTGTAAAAATTTGAGTCATTCCTAATTTCTTGCCTAAAATTGCTTTGTTCATTTGTCTTTACACCTCCCAATATTAGCGGAATACCTTTGGTATTCATAATAGATATCCATCCATTCATTCTCTTATAGCTTTATTTCAATATCAACACCAGCAGGCAAATCCAATCTCATTAAAGAATCTACAGTTTTAGATGTTGGATTTAAAATATCAATCAATCTCTTATGAGTTCTTGTCTCAAATTGTTCTCTAGAATCCTTGTATTTGTGCACTGCTCTAAGAATAGTAACTACTTCCTTCTCTGTTGGAAGTGGCACTGGACCTGAAACATCAGCTCCTGTTCTTTTTGCAGTATCCACTATTTTTTCAGCTGATTGATCCAAAACATTATGATCAAAAGCTTTTAAACGAATTCTAATTTTCTGCTTAGCCATTTCATATTTCCCTCCTTCAATCGCACGTTTTTTATAGCGTGCAACTGATGCTATCGTACACTTTCCCGGGTGTTCCTAAATATATTTTTAAAACCTTTCCTAAGAAAATAGTACTATAGACACAGTCGCCCGATTCAAGATCCGGACATTCTCAATGAAAATTTCCCTAATTTCTAGGCAACCTTCCACATCATCGCATGTCAATCACAACTATTTTATTTTATAATAACCTTTTAAATTTTGCAAGGTTTTTTCTGATTTTTCATTGGATTTTTCATTGGATAATAAAGAAGGTGAGGAAAATTCCCCACTTTCTTTATGTTTTCACTAGTGAAATTTCATTTCATAATTTTCTTTTTATGCATCAATTCTGGAAACAACACCAGCTCCTACGGTTTTTCCACCTTCACGAATAGCAAATCTTAATCCTTCTTCTATTGCGATTGGGT
>USMD01000032.1 GCA_900555725.1 uncultured Garciella sp.
CAAATACTTATTATTAAAGAGAGAATCTTAAATTCATATCATATCTTAATTCCCCAGGATGAAGTCTATTCTCTTTTTCCCTACAGTAAATTAACGCTATCGGTAAAACATAATTATATTAAATTTTTTGGAAATATAGGGTATATTCTATACAATAAAAAGATTCCATGATTCATTTTAGGAGGGAAGAAAGATGAAGGAAATTATTGTCTATGGAAGTCATTTATGTATTTCCTGTGTTGAAATGAAGGAGTACTTTGAGAGACATCATATTGACTATACTTTTTATGATATTACTTTGGATTTACAAGCCTTAAAAAGATTTTTAAAGATTCGAGAGGAAAGTCCTCTCTATGATGAGATCAAAAAACAGGGAAAAATAGGAATCCCCATCATTATGATTGGGGAGGAAATGATCCTTGATTTTGGGGAAGAACAAATAAAAAAATTAAACCAGTTATTAGAATAGTCATTGGTTTGATTTCGGGGGTGGGCAGATGTCCTATTTGCGATTAATACAATATAAAATGCAAGATTGGGCAGAAACTATGGTAGCTGCTTTAAATGTAGAGATTGTCATTGCTGATAGAAAACTTACTAGAATCGTTGGAACAGGAAACTTCTATGACAAGATAGAGAGAAATTGTCCAAAGGATTCCCTTTTCGCAAGGGTCATCCAATCAGGGGATCCTAAGGTCAATCTTACCAAAGGAAGCGACTGCATAAAATGTTCTAACTTTTCATCTTGTTCGGAGTTTGCCAATATTTCCTATCCTATCATAGTAGAAGGGGAAACCATAGGAGTAATTAGCTTTGCTGCCTTTAATGAAGAGCAGACCACCGCTATGAGAATTAAAAAAGATGAATATGTAAATATGTTGAAACATACTATAGAGATAATTGAAAGGGAAATCCTCAGTATTAAAATGGCCAACATGCTAAAGAATGATGTTACAGAGGTAAATGAGATTATCAATTGTCTGAACAAGGGGATCATTCTTCTCAATTCCCAGGATGAAATTACCCATATTAATAGTAAAGCCATTAAAATGCTGGATATGGATCTTTCTAATCAACAGGTTATTGGGAAAAATATCAGGGACTTTATCCACGGGATAAGACTAAAAGATACATGGAATAGGGATATTGTGGATTATTGGAAGATTAACGACAGGGAAGTTAAGATTTTGTATAGTATGAACAAAATTTCCTTAAAACGGGGAAAGTCCTCCTTGATGATTAGTTTTGATTTAAGGGACCGAGAAGAGGATGTGTTTTTATGTGCAGGGTATATTATAGAAAAATTATGCAAGAAAATGAACCAGGAAGTGAAAAAACTTTCTGATTAAAGTAAAGAAAGCTTTTGTAAGATACCCATGGTCAGGCAATATTCGGGAACTGGAAATGGTATGAAGGATGCCGATGATGTGATTATTCGTATTATGTTAGAAAATATGTAAATAAAAGAGGGGGAGTTAAAATGTCAAAATTAAAGGATAGTTTAATTGTAAAACTACTAGTAGCCGTTGTTTTAGGAGTCATACTCGGGCTAGCGGTAAATGAAACTATCATGAAAGTCATTATGCCTATTAAGTATGTATTGGGGCAATTTATTAATTTCTGTGTACCACTGATTATTATAGGATTTATTACACCTTCTATTACAAAATTAAAATCCAATGCCAGTAGAATGTTAAGATCTGTATTAATCATTGCTTATCTTTCATCCGTAGGGGCAGCGGCTTTTTCTATGATCTCTGGTTACCTTATTATTCCAGGACTTCATATTGATTCTAGTGCAGAAGGACTAAAAAAGCTTCCAGAACTTGTATTCCAACTGGATATTCCAGGTATTATGCCAGTAATGACAGCACTTGTATTTTCTATTATCATGGGATTAACTATTATTTGGACCAATTCCAAGACATTGCAGAATGTTTTTGAGGAATTTAATAATATTGTATTAAAGATTGTAACCAAGATGGTGATCCCTGTACTTCCTATCTTTATTGCCACAACCTTTACAGAACTTGCCTATGAGGGAAGTATTACCAAGCAATTGCCAGTATTTATTAGTGTAATTTTAATTGTTCTTATAGGACACTTTATTTGGATGACCCTTCTATATGCTATTGGGGGATTTCTATCTAAGAAAAATCCAGTAGAGGTATTTAAACATTATGGGCCTGCTTATTTAACAGCAATAGGAACTATGTCATCAGCAGCTACTTTATCGGTAGAATTACAATGTGCGCAAAAATCTTCTGTATTAGATAGGGATGTCTTAGAATTTACCTTACCTATCTGTTCTAATATCCATCTTTGTGGTTCTGTACTTACAGAAACTTTCTTCGTTATGACGGTATCTAAGATTTTATATGGAAGTCTACCGGAGATTTCTACTATGATTACCTTTATTCTATTACTAGGAATCTTTGCTATAGGAGCTCCAGGGGTACCTGGTGGTACAGTTATGGCTTCCTTAGGGTTGATCACAGGAGTGTTAGGATTTAATCAATCGGGAGTCGCTTTAATACTTACTATCTTTGCTCTTCAAGATAGCTTTGGAACAGCCTGCAATATTACAGGGGATGGAGCTATTGCATTGATGATGACAGGACTTTATGGAAAGAACAAAGTAAAAGCATAATGGGAATATTTTTTAAGTCATAGTAAAAGAAAAAAGATAGGAGACCTTTTGGCCTCCTATCGAAAGATAATTTCTCCATTTTTTACACCGTCAATAATGGCTAAGGACTCTAGCTTAATATTTTGCTCTCGGATTTCCTTTCCACCTTTTTGAAATCCCTTTTCGATGACAATTCCAATTCCTGCTGGATTACATTTTGCTTTTTCAATAATGTCTAATAATCCTTTAGCTGCCTTTCCGTTGGCTAAAAAGTCATCAATGATTAAAATATTTTCCCCTTCTTTTAGGTATTTTTTGGATACCCGGATAGTATAAATTTTATCTTTTGTGTAAGAGTAGACAGTACTTTCGTAGGTTTCAATATCTAAGTTTTTAGATTCAGATTTTTTAGCAAAGACCACTGGAACGTGAAAATATTGGGCAGCAATCACTGCTATGGCAATTCCAGATGCTTCAATAGTGAGGATTTTATTCACTTTTTCCGAGGCAAATCTTTTTTGAAATTCTTTTCCTATTTCATTTAATAAGGGGACGTCTATTTGATGATTTAAGAAACTATCTACTTTTATAATGTTGCCATCGGCTATGGAACCATCCCTTTGAATTCTTTGTTTTAATAATTCCATCACTTTTTCTCCTATCTTTTTATAATATAATCTATTGTGCTAGTTAATATGAGCTTTAATAAAATACCAGTTCCTCCAGGTGATTCAAATGGATAACACGAATCATTCATTTCGATTGAAATCCTAAAGCTTGGAAAACTCCCTTCGGTCAAACAATCCAAGCTTTTTAACGGATTTCAATCTCCATTTATGAAGTGTTATTCCCATTCGTCTCAAGTCGTCACTTGGTATTTTTATTAAGGCGATAGTTGCTAGGACTTTAGATCTATCCCTTAAATGAACTAGTACAACGGGTTAATATAAGGTTTCTTTAAAAAGAAGTGTTTAGAAAGATTTTATCATAAAAGCCAATGGAATATAAGGGGGAGATTTTAAAAGATACGTTCTATTTCATTTGATTGGATGTATAGTCTAGTTCATTAAGCTAGTTTAATGTAGATTTGCATTGTGGAAAGGCTCATAGAGTTTGTTAGCGAAAGGTCGGAACAATTGCATCAACTGTTTGAGCGCATTGAGTTTTGATGAAACCTGTAGGGAGCTTACAAACTCTAAGTCTTGGAGCCTTAGCAAATGGGAATGAACTAGCTTAATAATTTTATTTATTTAATTAGAATTTTTTACCTAGTTTATAAACCGAATTGATATGGGATAGGGTGTTTAGGTTGTCAAGGGGGTTTTCATCTAATACAAGAAAGTCTGCAAATTTACCTTCTTCTAGGGTACCATAATCTTTTAGAATTCCTAGACAATCTGCACTCCCTTTGGTGGAAGCTACAATAGCATCCATAGGTGTCATCCCACATTCCACCATTAATTGCATTTCTTTAGGAGCAGCTAAGCCATGGGGATTATAGGGAGTCCCTGAATCGGTACCCATAGCAATTTTTACTCCTGCCTTATAGGCTTTTTTGAAGCTTTCTTGATGATATTTCATAACATATTTTGATTTATTTACAGCAAATTCAGGGATGCCAGCCTCTACTCCATTTTTAATAATGAAATAAGGGGCAACTAATGTAGGAACAAGATATACATCTCTATCGATCATCATTTGAATGACTTCATCATCTAAGAAAATCCCATGTTCTACAGAATCTACTCCTGCTAGTACTGCATTTTTAATTCCTTGGGTTCCTTGGGCATGGGTAGCAGTTTTTTTACCGGCTTTATGGGCTTCTTCTATAGCTGTTTGCATTTCTTTCATAGATAATTGAGGGCTACCGGGCTCTACCCCTTTTGTCATTACTCCACCGGTTGCCATTATTTTGATGACATCCGCTCCAGCTTTTAATTGTTCTCTAGCGGCCTTTCTTGTTTCGTCAGGACCATCTGCTTCTCTTCCCATAGGCCATCCATGTCCACCGGTCATGGTGATACATTTTCCGGATGCGAGAAACTCGGGACCTTCAATTATACCATCATTTACTGCATCCCTCAGGACTAGGTCATTATGGTTGTTTCCTCCTAAATCCCTAAAGAAGGTGGTACCTGCTGATAGATGTTTTTTTAGATTTGCTGCTCCCCTTAGGGCTGTAGTAGCATCTGAATCCTTTAGCATAATAGAAAAGGGATCTCCCACTGGTTCCATAAGAATATGAACATGGGAATTAATCAGTCCAGGCATAACGATTTTTCCTGTTAGATTTACCACTTCTACTCCTTCTGGAGCTTGAAAATCAGCAGCTTTTCCTATTTTGATAATTCTTTGTCCTTCCACTAGAAGATAAGCATCTTCTAGTGGTGCTTTTCCAGTTCCATCTATTAATGTAAATCCTTTATAAAGTGTTGGTTTTGTCATAAAAATTCCTCCCTTTACATTCTAAAAAATAATAAAAATATCTCACTACATTAACTTCACCATAAATCCTGCCAATAAGACAGACGCGATTGTTACTGTAATAAAACCTGCTACAAGCATTTCAGGTAATATTTTGTCAAGAATCCATTTTTTCTCTTCCTCATTGGTACTATTGGCATTTGCTACTTCATTGGATATAATGAAAGTGCCTGGAAAGCCAAATAATGCGGAAGCTCCAATAGCTATAGACATTTCCTTAGAATAGCCTAAAAACTTTCCGACGATAGAAGAGAAGATAGCAATGCCAATTACCCCTAAAATTAAGCTTACAAAGATTGGGAAAAATAACGACAAGATGGTTTGTGGGGTAGCATCTGCTAAACCAGCAAATACGATAGACATTAATCCTATCATTGCTAAACCAAAGGCATTGGCTTTATTCATAATACTTTCTTCTAAGAATCCTATTTCCCTTGCTACAACACCTACTATTAAACACATTACATATTGATGAATGATACCATTGGTGAACTCTGCTAATTTTACCCCTAATAATGCAACAAGGGCCAATTTTGCAAGTAAAATATAGGAAGTTTGCAATTCTTCAGGAAGAGGTTTGAATAATTTCTTTTTAGGTTTTTCTGTTGTTTCTTTTGTAACTGCTGTTTCTATAGAGGATTGGTTTGAAGGAATTTTTCCATTTTCTCTATACTTTTTTAATATTCTTTTTGCTTCTTTATTTAAGCAAATAGAGGTAATGGGGTATCCTAAAAATCCTTGAATTACTACTAACAATGTTGCAAAAATTGCAATGGATTGGGTTGCCCCTTCACTCATGATAATAGCGGCAACAACTCCTCCTGCAATTGGTGGGGCTGCAGCTATGGCATACTCTCTACCTATAATCGGTGTGCCTATGAAGAATATAAATATTGCTATTCCTATTACTGCTGCCAATGCAACAAGGACAGTTTTCCATTGTTTTTTGAGATCCTTAAGACTTAACATGGTACCCATATGGGTAATTAATAATGCGATCATTAAAGAACCAAGACCAGTCATTTGGCCATCCTCAAAAATGGTAGAGGGAAGACCTAACCAAAATGCCGCTAAAAATAGAATAGATGCTACAAACATCATAGAAACAATAGATTTGGTCTTATTGGAGATCAAATCTCCTATTGCAAAAGTTGCTACTATAACAGTAAAAGCGCTTAATGATTCCATCATTTCATCTCCTTCCTAATTTATATTGTTCTCATTATAGGATTGTAATTATGGGATGTCAATATTGTAAACCTTATCATTATTTAAAAATTCTAAAAATTTTATTAATTCATAAAAATGTATATTTATCTTTTAAAACAAGGATAAATTTTTATATAGCAATTTGTATATTATTGCTATAATAAAAATAGATATCTATAACGGAGGTGGAGCGTTTTGAAAAAACCAAAGGGATTGATTGCTAAGGAAATTCCTGTATTTGGGGAAGAGTATATTGAAAAATACTGTAATTATGAAAAGATACAAGAAGGTAGCTATGAAAAATTATTAAATAAGGTAGAAGACAAGGAAGGCTTACTTTTAACGGGCATTCCCATTGATGAAAATCTATTGAATCATGCTCCCAATCTTAAGGCAGTTAGTAATATTTCTGTTGGATACAATAACTTTGACCTTAAGGTAATGAAAGAAAGAGGGGTCATTGGAACCCATATCCCAGAGGTTTTAGATGATACTGTAGCCGACTTAATTTTTACTTTAATCTTTGCCAGTGCTAGAAGGGTGACCGAGTTAGATACATATGTAAAGGATGGAAAATGGGATGGCTTAGAAGAGATATCCCTCTTTGGAAAGGATGTACATCATGCAACCCTAGGAATTATTGGTATGGGAAGAATTGGAGAGGCGGTAGCTAAAAGGGCAAGGTTAGGCTTTGATATGGAAGTTCTTTACTATAATCGTACAAGAAAACATGAGGTAGAAGAAAATCTAGGAGGTCAATATACTGATTTTAAAACCCTATTACCCAATATAGTCACCTTACCTCATATTGGATCAGCTACTGAAAAAACTAGGGGAGATATGGCTTGGATATCAAGTCGTCGTTTTGTATTATTTATTATAAAGGTAAATCCTTTTTCTTAAAATAAAGTACTCCACTAGCATATAATACAATACTAATGATTAGCAATATCAAGCAAGGAGCAAGGATTCCGCTCTCTCCAGCTACGATTTTATCGTCGGGAAGCAAGGTAAATAAAGTAAGATATTTAAAAAATTCAATGTCTTCCCCCATATTTCCCAACATGTTAAAAAGAAAAAATAGTACAGGGATGCCAGCACCTATTGTATAATACCATTTTTTTTCATTAAATAGACAGGCTGACATAAATATAATAGATCCCACAGATAAATGCAATAAAGTGGTACTTATATTTAATAACAGATATTTTTTTATATCTAGTTCTTCAGGAAACATGGTTTCACTGGCAATAATTCCTATGACAGTAATAATAGCCATTAGAAGGATGATGTTGATGATAATGGATAAAAGCTGGGTAATAATAATTTTTGTTCTAGAATTAGGACTAGCAAGCAGACAGGCCATAGATCCACTATCCACATAGCGTACAATGAGTTTGCTTACCAAAATAATGCTATAAACCATGGGAAATACCAACATAATAAAGCCATAAAGATAGATTTGAATAAATTCTATTAAGCTTTCTCCAACTCCTGACATACCAAAGGCTGTCATCATTTCTGGTAAAGCTTGTTGGTAATCCTGGAGCATATATGCTATGGAAGGATCAAACATGTAAATAATAATGGTTGTATACATAGCCATAATAGCTATAAAAAGAATCATGATTTTGAAAGAAATAGTCATATTGTTTTTGAAAAGGGGAAAAGAAATCATGCTTTACCACCTCCATAAAAATGTAAAAATATTTCTTCTAATGTTTGGGTCTGTATATTCATATCTTCTATAGGATATTTTGCAATTTGTTTTATAAAGTCAGAAACGTTCTTTCCAACAGAGACCATTACCTCACTACCTTTTCTTTTTAAGATCTTGAAACCTTGGAGGGTAAAGGTATTTGCTATTTCAGAATTAGGAAAGGTAAGTATATATTTTTTACTTTTCTTGTTTTTTAGTTCTTCTATATTTTCAATAGCTATAATTCGACCCTCTCGAATAATAGCTGCTCGATCACAGGTTTTTTCAATCTCTTCAAAGATATGGGAAGACATAAAAATGGTTTTTCCCTTTTTCTTTTCTTCTAAAATTAACTCAATAAAACGGTTTTGCATCAGTGGGTCTAATCCACTTGTGGGTTCATCTAGAATAAGGATATCAGGATTTCCCATGAAAGCACAGATAATACCTACTTTTTGTTTCATGCCCTTGGACATCTTTTTAACCTTTCCCCTAGGGTCTAGTTCAAATCTCTCCATCAGCTCTTTTATTCTAGTTCTATCTTTAATTCCCTTCATATCAGCAATAAAGTCCAGCAATTTTTTCCCACTCATGTCCTCTAGAAAGGCAATTTCTCCTGCTAAATACCCTAGCTTTTCCTGTATGGACGGGGCATCTTTAAAACAGTCCATCCTCATTATGCTACAAGAGCCATGGTCAGGGCGAATAAAGCCCATAAGATTTCGGATGGTTGTGGTTTTTCCTGCACCATTGGGGCCAAGGAATCCAAAAACTTCTCCTTCTTTTACTGAAAGATTTACATCGAAGATTCCCTTATTGTTGCCATAGTCTTTCGTAACATGGTGAATCTCAATCATATTCATGATAAAAATTCCTCCTTATAAGAAACTTGTCGTAGCAAAGTGGACCATCTTTTGCATTTCTTCATAATTTCTTCCAAATCAATAGAAAGTCCTTTATTGCGTCTTTCATGCATATACCCGTCAGTCATCCATATAAGCATATGATATATTTCTTTAGGATTTACACTGTCTTTGAATTTAGAAAAATCAACGTTCTGAAAATAATCTGTAAAACTACTTGACGTTGCATTTTGCATCAAAATATTTAAATCCTCAGAAATTTCTTCTTTTTGTGAGTAGAAGGAACGTACTACAAAATCAAGAAGATATGGAGTTTTGGCAAGAATTTGGACTTTACTTTTAGCAGCATATTCTAGTAGTTCAAAAAAATCTTTGATTTCAGAAAAATGCTGGTCTAGTATTTGTTCTTTGATTTTATTGGTACTATAATCAAAAAGAAATAGGTATAAGGATTTTTTATTATGAAAGTAATAGAATAATAGTCCTTTGGAAATTCCAGCCTTTAGGGCGATATCATCTGTAACAGCTCTTTTATATTCATTTTGAGAAAAGACTTCCAAGGCAGCATTGATAATACGTAATTGTTTTTCTTCTGGAAGCTTAAAAAACTGCTCATTCATGGTATTCTCCTTTCCAACCTATAGGGTTTAATCTATTTGGTCAATTATAGTATATTTCATTGACTATTTTTTTCAAGCCTTTTCAAAAGCTAAAAACTATATTGTGGAAAATACAAAGGGATCGGAAGATATTGATCCTTGCGCATTAGAAAAAGAAGTCTTTGATTTTGAAGCTATGCAAGAAGAGTTTTCATTGATTATGATAGGAAACCTAACAATTTCAGAATTTCGGCAGCAATATTTCTTTCCTTTCCTCTGTAGGGATAACAGTGAATGTGGATGGCTGGATTGAAATTTAGTTCAATAATACCATAGGAAGAGTTTTCATTCCTATAATCCTCTATCATCATATCTACTCCACAAATATTGGCGCCTACTGCTCTACAGGCTTGTACAGCGATTTTTTTAAATCGATCGGGGATAACGTCGGTATAGTCGATGCTGTCTCCTCCAGTGCTGATGTTAGAATTTTCCCTTAGATAAACCACTTCTCCTTCTTGGGGGATAAAGTCAAAATTCTTACCTTGCTGTTTTAAGAATAAGGCTGCATTTTTATCCAAGTTGATTTTTTCTAAAGGAGTAATATAATGATATCCCCTTAGGGGATCTTGGTTTTTGATTTCTACCAATTCCCTTATGGTTTTTTCTCCATCTCCTATGACATTAGCAGGAACCCGATGAAGGATGCCACAGACCTTATTTCCAATGACCAAAAAGCGATATTCTTTTCCCGGTATAAATTCTTCCACTAAAATGGTATTATCATGTTCAAAGGCTATTTTACATGCCTGGAGGATGTCCTGTTCACTGGCTCCTTCTTTGAAGATATTAATGCCAATGCCAAAATTAGTAGATTTTGGTTTTACTACCATAGGTTTTGCCAGCCAATCCTTTACAAGATTTTGGACCGCATCCATAGAATGAAGTTCCATTCCCTGGGGCACTAGGATTCCTTCATCTTGAAGGACCTTTTTGGTAACACTTTTGTTTTCCATGATCAATACGGATATATAGGTGTCCTTAGAGGTTTTAGTAGCTTGTTTTACATATTCTACTCTATGGTCTTTTTTTAGAGAAATAAAGTTTTCCTTTCGATCTAAAATCTCTACCAAAATTCCCCTTTTTAGAGCTTCCTTCATTAAAATTTGAGTGGATAATTCTAAATCTTCGTAACCTTCTAGCTGAAATCTATTTGTAAAAAGCTTAGATGGATTTTCTTTGCCATTTGTTTTTTTATTGTTCTCTAGCATTTTCATATTCCTTTCCTACACTGATTTTATATACGAAGTAGGCTACTACTCCTTTAAAGGCACTGGAGAGGGAGATACTCATCCAAACCCCATTGACTCCAATGAATTGGGAGAAAAATAGCGCCATAGGGATTCTTAAGCTAGTAAATATAATGCTTATGATAGATGGGATCTTTGGTTTCCCAATGCCGGTAAATAACCCATTGGAGATCATTTCTATGGCACTAAAAATTTCGGAAAAGGCAATGATACTCAAATAGGCGGAGGCAATGGATATGGGATTTTCCTCACGAATGAACAATCGAATAATAGGCACGTTTAAAAATAGAAATACTAAGGTTACACATCCAGAATAAAGAATTCCGATTTTTAATGCCGATCGATACCCCTCTAAAATTCTTTTATATTTTTTGGCTCCAAAGTTCTGTCCAGTGAAGGAGGCCACAGCACCATTGAGCCCTCCTATTACCATATAAGTAACAGATTCAATTTGCAGTCCTATCTTTTGGGCGGCGATGGCATCAGAGCCATAGACTGCAATCACCTTTGCCAGTAGGATATTAATAATGGTAAAAAGAATCCTTTGAAAGGCATTGGGAATTCCTAAGGTGACAATCTCCTTTATTTTTGCGGACTCTATACCTTGCTCCTGATGAAATTTAAAATTCCCTTTAGAGAAAATTAAAAATAAAATAAAGATAGAAATATTGGCACATAGGGTACCTAAGGCTGCTCCAATCACTCCAAAATCTAATCCATAAATAAAGATAGGATCGAATATAGTATTGATCAAAATTCCCATAGCATTGATTTTAAAAGCTAATTTGTTATCTCCATAACTACCCAATAATCTTGTATATAAAACATTAAAAAAATTAAAAAATAATATGAAAGCGTGGAGAGCTAAATAGTCATAAGCATCCCTTTCTACTATAGGATTGCCAAGATCTAAAAATCCTATGAGACTTTTTCCTCCTAGGACTAAAAGAAGGCCATAGGCGATAGCCAGGAGCAGGTTAATGGCAGTGCCTGCATTGATGTATTTTTTTACTTCGATTTGATTTTTTTCTCCCAATGCATGGGCTACCTTGATTCCCGTCCCGATAACCACCAAGGCATTAATAGCATAGCCAAGATTTATGAAAAAGCTAGAGGATCCAATACTGGCAACGGCATCACTCCCAAGGCCTCCTACCAATAACATATCTACGATATTATAAGTAAATTGCAAAAGGGAGCTACCCATAATAGGTAAAGCCAATTTTGTTAAAACCGATGGAACCTTTCCTTTGGTCAAATCTATATTTTTCATTGAAAAACTCCATTTCATAGGTAAATTCAATAAATAGCATATAACTTTTCCCTTTTTATATCAAGAAATTCCCCTTTCACTCTTGAAAAGACTAAGAGAAAGAGGTTATCCTTAAACCGTTGTTCTTAAGGATAACCTCTTTGATAGGAATGACTTTATTTATTTAGTTATTTTGTAATAGGCCTTGTTCTTCTAAGAAATCATGAGCAACATCTTGGGGTTGTTCTTGTAGTTCATCTACCCTATAATTAAGTTCTATCATTACCTCGTCGGTTAAAACTTTTCCTAGTTCAGCTAGGATCGGTTCAATCTCCGGATGCTCTTTTAACACTTCGTCCCTTACAATAGGAATAGCATAGTAAGGAGGAAAGAAGTTTTTATCATCTTCTAGTAGCACAAGATTGAATTTTTTCAATAGACCATCTGTAGAAAAGGCATCAGTCACGTCTGTTTTTCCATTGGTAAGGGCTATATATTTATTGGAACCATTGATACCTGTTTCATTTTGAAATTTTAATCCATAGTGTTTGGTAAGCCCTAGGATTCCATCTTCTCTGTTCAAGAATTCTAAGCTAGATCCGATGGTGAACTGATCTGCTATCTGGGTTAAATCACTAATGGTTTTGAGGTTATATTTTTGGGCTGTTTCTTGGGTTACTGCTAAGATATAGGTATTATTAAAATTCATTTGCTTTAATACATCAATGTCATATTTCTCTTTAAAATCCTTTTTCACTGTATTGTATACTTTATTCATATCCATGTCTGTAATAAAAGGATAGTTTAAAGTATTTCCGTAGGCGTTTCCAGTGTATTCTAGATACATATCGATATCCCCTGATTTTAAGGCATTAAAGCATACCTGGTTATCTCCTAGATTAGGCTTTCGATTTACCGTGAGATCCGTTCGATCCTCAATTAATTCTGCCATTAAGTGGGTCATGATATGTTGTTCAGTAAAATTCTTTCCTCCAATGGTAATGGATTGACCTGAGGTAGCGCCATTGACAATGCCAGTAAAGACAAAGATTAAGATAAGAAGAATTGCCGTAGAAGACAATATTATTTTTTGCCTTTTTCTTTTTTGGACTACTATTTTTTTAGAAGTATCCTTAGTATTTTGCAAGCTAATGGGAGTCACTAGTTTCTCAATTAATCCAAAGAAATAATCTACTAATAGGGCTAAAATACATGCAGGGATAGCACCGGCTAAAATTTGGGCATTATTTACGGTACTAATACCAGTAAAGATTAAAAATCCTAATCCTCCAGCTCCTATAAATGCTGCCATTGTCATAAGTCCTACCGCTGTAACAGAAGAGATACGAACCCCTGCCATGATTACAGGAAGGGCCAAAGGAATCTGGACTCTGATTAATACCTGGGATCTAGTTAATCCGATTGCCTTTGCAGATTCCAAGGTGTCTTTATCAATACTTGTAATTCCCGTATAGGTATTCTTGATAATAGGTAAAAGGGAATATAAGATAACAATGACTATAGCAGGTAAGGAACCAATTCCCAATAGAGGGATGGCAAGACCTAATAGAGCTATACTTGGAATGGACTGGACCACATTTGCAATCCCTACTACAGTTTTACTTGCATTTTTAAAGTAACTAATTAAAATTCCTAGAGGCACTCCAACCAATACCGCTAATCCTATGGCAACGGCCGTAAGGGTAATGTGCTCAATGGTAAGGGAAATCACTTGATCTATATTTGTTGATATATATTTGATTACTTCCATTTATAGCACCTCCTCGTCATTATCAATGTATTGCTCGCTTAAGGTAGTAATTAGACTGCCTTGGGTGACCAGACCTTTTAAAATCCCTTCCTCATTTAATACTGGGATTTCTGATATATTATTTTCATTGATTACTTTCAAAATATCTACGATAGAATCTTCAGGATTGGCACTGGCAAAGTCCTTTAACATCACATTTTTTACTTCAATGGAGCGATCTTTTTGTTTTTGGATTTGTTTGGGCTTGATGATTCCCTGGATCTTTTTGGTTTTTGGATCAATGACGATGAGACTATTGACCTTGGAAATGCGCATTTTTTCTAAGCATTTTGATAAGGAAAGATCTGGAGTACAGGTAACAGGTTTTTTAATCATAATATCTTTAGCTCGAATATATTCAGGAGATTCCCAAATTCTATTTTCCCCAATGAATTCTGATACAAAATTATTAGCGGGATTTTTCAAGATGTTTTCTGGAATATCATATTGTACAATCTTGCCCCTATTCATAATACAGATTTTATCTGCAATTTTAATGGCTTCTGTCATATCATGGGTTACAAAGACGATAGTCTTTTTTACCTTTTTTTGTAGGTTAACCAGTTCATCTTGCAATTGATTCCTTGTGATAGGATCTAGGGCAGAAAAGGGTTCATCCATAAGGATGATGTCAGGATCTAAGGCAAAGGCCCTAGCAAATCCTACTCTTTGTTGCTGTCCACCACTTAGCTCGTTAGGATATCGATTTAGAAGGTCCTGATCTAATCCAATCATTTCCATAAGTTCCTGTGTACGTTGATTGATTTTTTGTTTGGAAACCTTTTCTACTTTTGGAATGATTTCAATATTTTCTTTTATAGTCATATGGGGAAAGAGACCAGTTTGTTGAATAACATAACCAATATTTCTACGAAGTTTTATGGGATCCTTGTTAGTAATATCTTCTCCATCAATGAAGATTTTACCAGATGTGGGTTTCATTAGTTTATTAATCATCTTTAAAGTTGTAGTTTTACCACATCCACTTAGTCCTATCAATACAACCAATTGTCCCCTTTCAATTTCAAAGGACAAATCTGATAGGATGGTGGTATCCTTAAATTTCTTTATTACATTTTGAAATTTTATCATCAATGTTCTCCTTTCATCAAAAAAATAACAACCTAATTTTATATTAAGATTGTCATTTAGTCAAGGGAAAAAGGAAATTCTTTTCTTCTTTAGCATGTTTATTATTTTCCTTTTATGGAATACTATTAGAAACATGATAAGGGTGTGAATATATGGAAATGTTTAAGCGCTTACCAAGTCATATTGGCATTATACCCGACGGAAATAGAAGATGGGCACTACAACATGGTATGGAAAAACAGGATGGCTATGCCTACGGAATTGACCCGGGATTTCAATTATATAAAATATGTTTAAATCTAGGAATTAAAGAGATGACCTTCTATGGATTTACCCAAGATAATACCAAAAGGCCAAAAGAACAGACCAAGGCTTTTCAAAAGGCCTGTGTAGATTCAGTAGAGAGTTTGGCTTATAAGGATGCAGAGTTATTGGTCATTGGAAATACAAAGTCTCCCTTATTTCCTAAGGAATTACTTCCCTATACCAAGCCTGTTAAGTTTGGAAAGGGAGGTATGCGAATTAATTTTCTAGTAAATTACGGATGGAATTGGGATCTAACCCAGGGGTTAAAAAACATAAACTCCTATTCTAGGGAAGAACTTTTAAAGAATATTGCTTCTTCGGATATTTCAAGAATTGATTTAATTATCCGGTGGGGAGGGCGAAGGAGATTAAGTGGATTTTTGCCAGTACAATCTATCTATGCAGATTTCTTTGTGGTAGAGGATTATTGGCCGGATTTTAAACCAGAACATTTCTACGAAGCATTAAGATGGTATCAAAAGCAGGACATTACCCTAGGAGGTTAATTTCTTAGTTTATCTGATAGCTAATCGTCCCTAAGACTCCCACTTCTTTAAGTGGGAGATAAGGGACGTTAAGATCCTGGATAACGGTTTGTAAAGTTCAGATGGAGTCTTAAACTCCACCTGAACTAAGAATCCTGTTAATATTTATTCTTGATAGTGAATTAATGATGTTATCCATATGGACCATTGGAGGAACAAATATTTTATGGATCTTTTTATAAAAGGAAGTTCATCTTAATCTAAATTAAGAAAAGTTTGTATTGACAAAGTGGAAAGGATTTACTAAAATAAGGACAATAATAGAATAGATTCAATTCAATAGGTGCCCAAGATATGGGAGAATAGGGAATTTAGGTGAAAATCCTGAGCGGTCCCGCCACTGTAATTGGAGAGCATCCTCAAAAATCCACCTCTGTTTTTAAACAGCTGGGAAGGAAGAGGAATTGTAAACAGCCAAAAGCCAGGAGACCTGCCTATTTGCGTAGAGATTGTTTTACAAAGGAAAAGCTAGGTGATGGTAAAGTCTGCAGTAGAAAAGCTGTGGGCTTTTTTATATTCCAAAATATTCTAAAGGGAGTGGTATTTTATGAATCATCAGTTAAAAAAACTGACCTTTATGGCAATGTTTATTGCCCTAAGCATTGTAGGAGCATATATCAAAGTTCCAAGTCCCACAGGGACGGTGGCCTTTGATTCTATGCCTGCTTATCTTGCAGCATTACTCTTAGGAGGAATTCCTGGAGGGATCATTGGTTTTTTAGGACATATGATTACCTCCGCCTATGGAGGATTTCCTCTTACCCTTCCAATACATTTGTTTGTCGCAGTGGAAATGGCAGTCACTGTGATAGCTTATGGTTGGTTAACAAAGAGAATCAATCTTTTTATCGGAATAGTGGTGGTATCTTTACTAAATGGAGTAGGCTCTCCAGCAGTCATGGCATTGATCCCCGGCTATGGAATAGGTTTTTTTACAGCGATGGTATTGCCTTTGCTAGTAGGAAGCATAATGAATGTAGTCCTATCGGTGATTCTTTATAAGGCATTAGAAAGATCTCAAGTAATTCAACAAATGGATGTGTTTACCCATGATAAATCACTATAGGGATGTAGATTTGATACCTCTAACAGAAGAAAAATTATTAGTTATTGCTTGTGACTCCTGTGGAGCCATTGGGGATAAAGAATTAGATCAGGTAAAAATATCTCCTTATTATGTGGGACAATCTACTGCAAGGGTAGTGATTATGGAGATTATGTCGGTAGGGGCTAATCCTGTGGCATTAACTGCTGCCATATGCAATGAAAACCAGCCTACAGGAGAGCAGATTCTGGAGGGAATTAGAGAGGAACTAGCCCAGGCAGGATTTTCCCAGATTCCTATTACCATAAGTACTGAAAAGAATATGGTAACCCAACAAACAGGATTAGGAATATCCGTTGTAGCTATTTGTGAAAAAGAAAATCTAAGAATTGGGAAATCCCAAATTGGAGATATCGTCTATGTAGTAGGAGTACCTAAGGTGGGAGATGAAGTGGTACAGGATCAAGGGAAAATTGCAGATTGTAGAGTCTTAAGGCAGATACTAAATATCCAAGGGGTAAGGGATATTATTCCCGTTGGCTCCCAAGGAATTGTAGGGGAGTGTAGAAAACTTGCTACATACCTAGGGGGACAATTTCAAAGGCTTTCTCCTTTAGATATCAATATAGAAAAATCTGCTGGACCCTGTACCACCATTGTATTTACCGATCCCTATGAAATAGACTTACAGGGAAAGGTAGAAGTTCCCTATTTTTGCGTAGGGAAAATAATGTGATGTTCTATCCATATGAAGCCAAGAACCCTGTTTATGAATTGCTTATAGTATGAGAAATGAATATTTAGATAGAATAGGGGTTATTTTTCATTCTTTACCAAAATCTTAGTAATTTCTCCCACATACATAGTATGGTAGTCCTTATCCGGATACCATTTTCCGCAAATTTCCTTATCTAAAATGCAGTCTGGTTCAAACTTTTGAGCATAAAGTTTTTTACAGAAAATAGTTATTTTTGCTTCTTCAAAATAAGGAACATTATCCTGTTGAACTAAAGTAAGATTAGATTTTGAAATTTTATCCTCATCTCTACCTGATACACTACCAAGATAGCTTAAGGTTTTCTTAAAACTGTCATCAAAAAAACTTAAAGAAAATTCATCAGAATGATCTACAAAGGTCTTTGTATAGCGTTGGGGACGTAGTACAATAAAAGCTACATTTTTTCCCCACATAATGCCTAATCCTCCCCAGCTGGCAGTCATGGTGTTGGCCTTATGGTCTTTTTGGGCTGTGACCAACATCCAATCATCTCCAATAAGCTTAAAAGGACTTTGATGGAATTCCTTTGGATCTAGTTCAGTAAAGTTAAACATAAATTTACCTCCTTGAATGTAGTCTTATTCTATTATATAGCTGTCTCTTATACACATCTCCGAGCCCACGAGACAGG
>USMD01000033.1 GCA_900555725.1 uncultured Garciella sp.
GTAAGATCGTCGGCAGCGTCAGATGTGTATAAGAGACAGATTGGATAGAGTTATGAAATTTTTAATAAAATAAAAGGAGGTATTCCCGTGCAATATCGTAAATTTGGATCTATTGATTATAAGGCTTCTACCCTTGGTTTTGGAGCGATGCGTTTTCCCACCATTGATAATGATCTAAAACAAATTAATGAGGACAAAGCCATCTCCATGATTCGCTATGCCATTGATCATGGAATAAACTACGTTGATACCGCTTATCCTTATCACGGTGGAAATAGTGAATTTGTAGTGGGAAAAGCTTTGAAGGATGGCTACCGCCAAAAGACGAAGTTAGCTACCAAATTTCCCATTTGGCTTCCAAAAACCCTTCAGGATTGTGATAAATATTTAGAAGAACAATTAAAAAAATTAGATGTAGACTCTATAGATTTTTATTTAATCCATGGCTTAAATAAAGAAAGATGGCAAAAAGTATTGGATTTAGATGTACTAAAATTTTTACAGGATGCCCAAAGAAGGGGAAAAATCCACTATATCGGTTTTTCTTTTCACGATGACCTGGAGTTATTTAAAGAAATCATAGACTTTTTTGATTGGGATTTTTGTCAAATCCAATTCAATTATATGGATGAGCATTATCAAGCAGGGGTAGAAGGTCTAAAATATGCAGCATCTAGGAATATTCCGGTGGTTGTTATGGAGCCCTTGCAGGGTGGAAATCTTGCTAAGGAATCCCCTGAAGATATACAGAGACTATGGAATCAGACAGATATCAAAAGAACTCCTGCCCAGTGGGGGTTTCGATGGGTATGCAACCATCCTGAGGTAAAGGTTGTTTTAAGTGGTATGAGTACTATGGAGCAAATTAAGGAAAACATTGAAACCTTTGAAGATGCTCTCCCTAATTCTTTAACGGAGAAAGAATTGGAGCTTATAGGAAAAGTTCGGGATAAATATGAAGAAAAAATGAAGGTAAGATGTACTGAATGTAAATATTGTATGCCTTGCCCCAATGGGGTAAATATCCCCCAAAATTTCAAAATTTACAATCGGGCTTCTATGTACCAAACCTTAGATGAATACCAAAAATCCTATGACAATTTAGAAAAAGAAAAAGCATCCGCCTCCTTCTGTGTAGAATGCAGAAAATGTGAGAAAATTTGTCCCCAAAGAATTCCTATTATTCATAAATTGAAAGAAGTAAATGGGGTTTTAGGAAATAAATAAAATGCAAAAAGTATAGGACTATAATTATAGTCCTATACTTTTTATCATTGAGTAAGATTTTGCCTCAAATCATTATTTTACTTTCCTTCTCCATAAATAATATCATAACCTTCATTCGTCTTTACAATATCAAATCCAATATATCCTTTTTTTAATACCTCTATATGATTGTTTATCTCTTGATAGGGAATGGCAATCACATCTTGATATTCTTTTTTATTCTCTAGGGTCAGA
Organism: uncultured Garciella sp.; assembly: GCA_900555725.1. Classification (GTDB taxonomy): domain Bacteria; phylum Bacillota; class Clostridia; order Eubacteriales; family Garciellaceae; genus Garciella. The sequence continues at coordinate 1,462 of USMD01000033.1, forward strand.
TCTTTATACATGATAAATCTTTTTTTCTCTTCATAGTTCCCTCCAAGGGTTAAAATATCCCGAATGGTGATGCCATTGCTTAGGATATTCTTTAAACTATAATAATTATAGGGAGAAATGGTAGCAGTTACATGTTTATATCTCTTTTCTACAGTCAAGTCTAAAATAATCCTTAGGGTTTTTATTTGCAGAGCATTGCCTCGAAAATCAGGATGTACCACGGTAGATTGCAAATATACAACTTTATCCATATCTTCTTCTGAAATATCTAGTTTATTTACCATCTTTTCTATGATTTTGCTGGAAAATTTAAGAGTATGATAGGCGATTAATTGTCCTTCCGAAAATACTCCTATGGCTACCCCTTTATCTGACCTTAATACATCTTCTAGGATCACTTCTTTGGATGCGCTTACAAATACTTCTGGATTTTCTATACGATCCATTACTTGTTCCTTTAATTTCATCATTTCATCAATATGGGAAATGTCTAGATAGGAAATGCTATAATCGATAGATTGATAAGTATCTCCTACTTTCTTTTTTAGTACTCCTTCTTCTATGATCTCTGCCATGGAAATCCTCCTCATCATTGGTATAATATATTAATACTAAATCCAATATCTTAGAATGTAAATAGCAAATATTAGCCAAAAAGATTCTTTTGAGGTCTTTTGCTAAAATTTAAAAAGCCCCCTCTCGGGGACTTTTTCCTATTAATAATATTTTTTCTTTTCCTGATAGTCTTTTAATAGTTCCATGGTTTCTCCAAATCGTTGGAAGTGTACTATTTCTCTTTCTCTTAAAAATCTTAAAGTTTCTGTAACACCAGGATCATCAGACACATCAATTAGCCATTCATAGGTGGCTCTTGCTTTTTGCTCTGCTGCCATATCTTCATGGATATCTGCCATAATATCGCCCTTTGCATTAAAGAAAGTTGCGGTAAAATTAAAACCTGCTGCATCATGGGGAAAGGGATTTTTTCCATGATTTACATAGTGTGCTTCAAAAGGAGTACCCTTAATTTGTTCAACAGAAGCATCCTTCACTAATCTCCATGCTAAGGTTCCTATAATCTCCCAGTGAGCTAGTTCTTCTGTACCAATATCTGTTAATATTGCCTTTCCTTCTCCTATTGGCATATAATATCTCTGGCTTAAATAGCGAAGAGCTGCAGCTAGTTCTCCATCTGCTCCACCAAATTGTTCTAATATCATCTGCGCTAAGGCAGGATTGGTGGAATCTACTCTTACTGGATATTGTAATTTTTTTTCATATACCCACATACATCAATCTCTCCTTTCTCTACATATTCCATGGCCAGGGTTCTTCTACCCATCTAAATGGATATTGACTAGGGGACATTCCAAAATTTGAGAGTGGCCCATACACGGCTTCATATTGGGTTCTACATTTTTCCAATTGTTTCCCATAGGTATTGTATTCCCTTAAAGCCCTTTTATCCCTTGGATGAGTGTCCAAATAGAGGTTTAATTCCACAAGGACAAATTCCAATGCTTGTATTTCCTGTAGCTTTTGATATCTCACTCTATCCATTATCTTTTCCCCCTTTTCCCTTTATGGTATGGTTTATCTAACTCTGGAAAAAGAGTTCCTCTTTTTAGAGCTTCCATAGGTCGATAACTTTCAGTATAACATTGAAAAGGCACATAGGCTTCTGCAAGCCCAGTGTTTTCATATGGTTTTCTATACATAAACCTTTCCTCCTTTTCTTTTTAAGCTTCTTACACTATCATCTTATGCATTCGTCCAATAATGGGTACAAAAATATCCATTTTTATAGCATAAAAAAAGCACTCTAAAATATATATATAGTTTAGAGTACTTCTTGTAATAGTCCTAATGCCCTTTTAATCTCTTTTTGCACCCTTGGATCCCCCTCCTGGTAACACCAATTTTTAATAATCTTCCTTTCCTCTTCTCCAAATTGACTTAAAGCCCAGATAGTATAAAGTCTTATATCCCACCTAGGATCCTTAAGGCATTCTTGTAAAATAGGAACTGCTCTAGGATCTTTGCTATTTCCCAAGGCAATCATAGCATTACGTTGTAAAACTTTTTTCCCCCTCCAGGCTGCTGCAATAGGTTCAAAATCTTCTTTAAATTCCCTATTTGTCATATTCAATAGTTTTTGTATCCTAGGAAAGGCTAGATCAGGATCCGGCTGAAAACTTTGATGATTACTACTCTTTGCCTTTTTATTTTTAGGACAAGCTAGTTGACAGATATCGCACCCATAGATGTTCATTCCTATACTTTTTCTTTCTTCTTCTGATAATAGTTCCTTTTTCTGGGTTAAATAGGAGATGCATTTTCGGGCATTAAACTGATAAGCTCCTTTTAAAGCTTTTGTGGGACATGCCTTGATACATAAATCACAGGAGTCACAAATATCCTCTTCTATGGGGAAATCTTCTTCTATTTTAAAATCCACAAGGACATTTCCTATAAAAAACCAAGAACCAAATTGAGGATGAATTATAAAATTATTTTTTCCAAAGCTTCCTAGTCCAGCTCGATAGGCTACTTCTCGATCTACTAAAGGACCAGTATCTACAAAGATCTTATATTCCACTGGTGCAATCTCCCTTTCGATACAATCCATTAATTCTTTCATTTTTTCTTGTAAAACCTGATGATAATCCCTTCCCCAAGAACTTTTGGTAATTTTCCCGTAAAGCTCTCCATGATTAGGCTTGTCTAATTCTTGATTATAAGAAAGTCCTATGGAAATGATGGACTGAGCGTCAGCAAATATTTCCTTAGGTTCAATTCTTTTTTGTAGATCTTTTTCTTCAAATCCGGACAAATAGCCTTTTTTTCCCCTCTCTTCTAATATGGGCTTTATCTTTTTAAAGGACTCTGCCGATGTAAATCCTATACAATCTATGTGAATTCTCTTTGCAATTCCAATAATCTTTTCTTTTATGTTTTCCATATACTCTCTTCCTTCAATGTGTTTTGCCCCCTATTTTTATATTCTAACTCAGAACCAAAAAAATTACTAGAAGCTGTTACAAAATAGATCAAGACTAAATGAAAAAAGCCATAGATGTTTCATAAAGCAGCGGAATGAAGACATCTATGGCTATATTTTATTTATATTATTTGCATGTCCTATAACAGCTTCTATATTTCCTTGAAAGATTCTATTGAATAGGGATATCTTTTATTTTAAATTCATGATCTTGATATTCAAAATGAATGGTAATACTCTTTGCCTCTTTATTGAGAGAGGGGAACTTCCCATAAAATAGTTGCTTCCATCCTAGGGGATGATCTTTAGGGAAATCTGCTATCTCATGATAAGGTAATGGCGTATATGTATTTTTTAGATTATCCTCTATCCAAATAGAATTAAAATCATCCTTTTTTAAGGTTTTTTTGTTTAAATGTTCGATAAGTAATCCTACTCCAAAATAACTTTCGTTTCCATTTACCCAACTATATTCTATAAAGTATTTTTCATTTATTATTTTTTCCAAACTTATTTTAATAGTATCATTTTTATCATAATATTTTGAGTCTCCATAATCTTTTTTTAGTAATTCATCTATATTAGGAGGAAGAGGGACCTCTGGAGGTGTAAAAAATGTTGACATGGCGCGAATGGTAGATGTCTGACCATATTGAAATGATACAAATGCAATGCTCAAGGTTGAAATCAATACAATTATTAAAATGGTTTTTCCTTTCATCCTTCTCATCTCCTTTATTTATTTTATGATGGAAGATTTCAATTCATTCCAAAAGCAAAGAAATGATAATTTAGATTTTATCTAAAAGCAATTTATTTCAAGTAGCTCCAGCAATGGTGTTTTCACTACACTACTTTGCAAACGTCCTTTTTTTTATATTTAAAGATCAAGGCAAGAAAAGGGACACTTGGTCATCCCCTCATAAAACATCTATTCTTAACCCCTTAAACAAAAAGACGATTTACTCATCTTTTTAATAAGAAGATAAACCGTCTTTTCTATCCTTTTAAGGTCCAAACTTTTAGATAAATCTATCTTCGACTTTCAGTTAACATTTTTTCTAGATTCATTTGTCCTTTTCCTTGGTCATATTGATTAACATTTTTTATGGGAGTAGCGGTACTTAATAATCTTGTTTTCACTTCATCAGGAGTGAGTCTAGGTTTTTTTTCTAGCAATAAGGCAATGGCACCCGAAACAATGGGTGTTGCCATAGAAGTGCCTGATTTCTCTGTATAGGGTTTTTTCATTGTTTTAAACTTATTTCTAGTTACCTTATCTTCAGGAACAAATTGTTTATCCGTGGACAAGGATTGAATATCTACACCTGGAGCTACAATATCAGGCTTTATAACCTTCTCCTTGGTAGGACCCCTGCTGGAAAAATCAGCAATGGTATCATCTGTAATATCTATTGTTTTATGATCATCGGTAGCTCCTACTGTGATAATTCTACGACTGATCCCTGGAGAATTAATGGTCTTTTGTTTTGGTCCTTCGTTTCCAGCTGCAGCCACCACTATAATACCAGCATTCCACAAGGCTTCTGCTCCTTTTACCAATGGGTCCTCCCTTTCTAATAAATCAGGATCTGACCCTAATGATAAGGATGCAATACGAATATTGTATTTATTCTTGTTCTCCAATATCCATTGCATACCTGCCACAATATCCGAAGTACTTCCACTACCATTTTTATCCATAACCTTTACCCCTATAATATTTGCCTTAGGTGCCATTCCTTGATATTGCCCCTTTGACATATATCCATTTCCAGCGGCGGCTCCTGCCACATGGGTACCATGACCATTATCATCATAAGGAAATTCCTTTCCATTTACAAAATCCTTAAAAGCTACAATACGATTTTTCTTTAATGCTAAATCTGCATGGGGGTATACCCCAGTATCCAATACAGCAATCCCAATTTCTTTACCGGTTAGACCATATTGTTCTGCCTTGTTTCCTCCTACAGCTGGTCTAGCGATATCCATAAGGGTAGTTGAAGTAGCATCATCTGCAATAAAATCTACTTGAGGTAGTATGGCAAATTTTTCTATACATTTACAAGGTATTTCTAGAGCATAAGCCTTTATAATATCTAACTTATATCTAATTTTAGCATGATGCTTTTGAATTTCTTTCCTTAATCCCTTATCCTCTAGATCCTTTGAAAGTACGATAACAGATGTGCTATCTTGTTCCTTTGCTTCCTTTATTTTTATTTGAACCCTTTTATCTATAAACCTTGCCGAAATTGTACTGCTAAATACTAGAAAGAATAAGAAAGGTAAAAAAAAGGACATCTATTTTTCACTCCTTTCAATCACTTTCTATTGAAATATATTTCAATAGAAAGTAAATAAGCAGGTCATTAGTAAGTTTCTAAAGCTTAAACGGAGTCTAAAAACTCCATTTAAGCTTTAGAAAACATTATCTAGAAGAATAAACCTGCCCTAGAGACTATCCTCCATTAACATCATATGTTGAAGGGAATAGAATTGTTATTTTTTTTTCAGTACTTTTTTAAGAAATTGAGCAGCTTTTTGTACTTTTTCTTGATCCTCTTTACTTAGTTCATTTTTCATTTCCAATATGATTTTTTCCTGTTCTTCCTTTGTGGTGCTATTTTTAATCTTTTCCGCTTGTTTTATCATTTCATTTATTTTTTCTTTTTTATCTTGATCTAAGTGATTTACTTGCTCTTTGGCTTCTTCTAGTTTTTTTGAAAACTCCTCTGGATTTTCCTCTTTTAATTTTTTTGCCTGATTTAAGAATTCCTCTATTTTCTTATCATCCATCTTTGTCTTTCCTCCTTTCATTTTACAATAATAAGATTTCGGTACATATTTATTCAAATAAAATAAAATTATTCTATTTCTCTTTCACCTTTTTCGACTAATAGACATAATATGAAAATGTAAACAAAAGAATCATTCTTTTTGACCCCTGTAGTACCCCATAATAAAATTATGAAATTTATAAAGGAGGGATAAGATCATGGGATTCATTGACAGCTTTGATGGTAATGAAGAAAGCTTGTTATTCTTCTTCTTGCTATTAGTAATTTTATTTGATAAGGGAGATTGGTTTGGCGATGGTGACGAAAGCTTATTATTCTTCTTCCTATTGCTAGTTATTTTATTTGATTAATTAACAGGGTTCTTAGTTCAGCTAGAGCTTTGAACTCTAGCTGAACTTTATAAAAAAACCGTTATGCTAAAGCTTAGCATCCGTTATTCTCCCACTTATAAAAGCTAAAGCCTTAGAGACGGTTCACTATCGAATAATCCAATCATAATCTGAAAGGGTGAGAGAACTCACCCTTTCTTTTTTATTGAATAAACTGTATTAGGGAGATCTCCCTATTAAAAATAAAGGAGGCTTGAAGATGGGATTTAATGGTAATGATGAAAGCTTACTTTTCTTTTTCCTGTTATTAGTTATATTTTTCGATAGCTGCTCCTTATTTGATGACAGCAATGAAAGCTTATTGTTCTTCTTCCTATTGCTAGTTATTTTATTCCAATAATCTAGCGATTCAATAGAAAAGGGGGAATTTTTCTCACCCTTTTCTCTCTTTCGCATAGTATGTATTAGAAACACTTAATCAACAAAAAAAGGAGGATTTCACATGGGATTTTTAGATGGCTTTAAAGATGGTAATGAAGAAAGCTTATTGTTCTTCTTCTTATTGTTAGTTATTTTATTTGAAAAAGGAGACTGGTTTGGCGATAGTAACGAAAGCTTATTGTTCTTCTTCTTATTGTTAGTTATTTTGTTTGATTAATTAACAATATTCTTAGTTTAGCTGGAGTCTAAGACTTCAGCTAAACTTTAGAAACCATTATCCAGAAGCGAATCGTCCCTCATTTTATCACTTCACTTATAGAAGTGGAAATCTTAAGAACGATTCACTATCGGATAAAATAGTTAAAAAGGAAAGGGTGAGAGAACTCACCCTTTCCTTTTTGTTGCATAGTATATATTGAAAATATTTTATTATGAAATGAAAAGGAGGCTTAAGAATGGAGTTTTTAAAAAACTTTGGAGGAGATGAAGAAAACTTATTATTCTTCTTTTTATTACTAGTCATTCTATTTGATAAGGGAGATTGGTTTGGGGATAGCAATGAAAGTCTATTATTTTTCTTCCTATTGCTCATCATTCTCTTTCAGCCTAGGGAATTTCAAGGATATGAGGTAGAAGAAAAGCCACAAGAAGCTATATCCGTAGCACCTTTAGAAGACGAAAAATAATATTTACTTAAAAATATAAAGGAGGATTTCTATGGGCTTTGCAGAGCATTATACCGGAAGTAAAAACAGCTTACTTTTTTTCTTCTTATTGTTGGTAATATTATTCAATCGTTGTCCCTTATTTAGTGAAAGTGATGAAAGCTTATTATTTTTTTTCTTAATCCTAGTAGTTTTATTTTTCTATTAATAAAAAACTTTTGTCACCAAATAAGTCCTCTCTGCATAAGATACAAATGTAGTAAGAAATCTTCAAGGAGGGGTTTGGATGGGATTGGCAAACTGGTTTGAAGGGAATGAAGAAAGCCTTTTATTTTTCTTTTTACTCCTGATAATTATCTTTGATAATGATGGATGGTTTGGAAAGGGAAATGATGAAAGCTTATTATTCTTCTTCTTAATCTTAGTAATCTTATTTACCAAGAAGTAAATCAAAAGGTTTTAAAAATAACATATTTATATATTAAAGGAGGAATTTTTATGTCAGGTTTTTTAGATGGAATTTTTGATGGAGATAATACTATTTTACTTCTTATAGTAATCTTATTCCTTTTCCAAGATGATAAAGGCTTTGGTGGAGGATTTGGTGATGATAGTTTCATTTTCATCATCTTCCTATTCTTATTATTAAGCGGTAATGGTTTTGGTGGATTCTTCTCCAAGAAATAATCTCAGCAGCAATGACACCCCACACGCCCCATAAAAAATATGGGGTGTATTTCTTTTGACAATTTTGCGAATTAGGTTATAGGATATTCTAATCTTGAATAAATATCTTACTAGATATCGTCTTTGTGGGACGAATACATTTATTGAATAGGAGGATATGAATGATGGAAGAAAATAAAGAAAGTTTGATAGATCAAGAAGAACAAGAAAAAATAAAGCAAAACGATGTTTTACAAACAAATCCAATTTTATTATTTATCCTTTTTTTTCTCGTTTCTAAACAATTACAGAAAAAAAAGAGATTTTCTTCTGAAGGAGAGGATTGGATAGAGGACGAATACATCGTTACTATGGGAAACTCTCCTGCTTTTCCATCAGATACAAGTAATACATATGATGAGAAAAAAAAAGGAACTATCTTAAATATAAGGGATGTCCAAGACTTCTATGGGATGATGAACAGATTAAAGCCCTATATGAATGAGAAAAATCAATATCTTCTCTCTATATTTGGAAAATGGAGATCCTTAATAGAGGATTTAAATAATCTTTCAAATTTTGAAAATGATGCGAAACACAAAATCTTATCTATCCATGAGCCAAAGGAAATAGTAAATTTATTACAGGATTTAAAACCCTTTATCCGAGAAGACTATTATTCTCAGCTACAACAACTTTCTAACGGAATCAATGAGATGATGAGAATCAATGAAAATATCATCCATTTACAAAGAACTTTTGAAAAGATCAATCATATTGAGGATAATAGCGAAAAGATTAATACCTTAATCAATAGCCTTGAACCCTTTATGAGTAAAGAACAGAAAAAAATAATCGATCAATTAAAAAGTATTTCTGAGGTAATAGATCTGATGAAAACCGCTGTAGAGTCTAAGACTAAAGACACTATAAATAAATCTAATCAAGAAAACGATAAACTTTCAAAACTAATGGAACTATTAAATCTATTAGACTCACCACCTACTGAAGGGGTAAATGCCAAAGCATCACCCCAAGAGCAAGATAATCCACAATTACTAGAACAAAAAGAAATAGAGAAAGATGAAACTCCACAATATGAAGAAATTTTTGAGGAAGATCTTGAAGCTATAAAGGAATTGGAAAGAAAGGAAAAGTTAGAAAACTCTGGAGAAGAATCAGAAAAAATCAGAGAAAATAAAAAGAAGAATTAATTACAAGTTTCTCCTTTTTACTGTATATCGTCATAGATGTTCTCACTATCGGCTGAAGAGGCTTATATTTTATTCATTACTATGCAACTAATTCAATGTAGATTTACATTGTGAAAAAGCTTATAGCGTTTATTAGCGAAACAAAAGAGCCCTCTTCACCGTTCGACGGATGAATTGTATTTCATATAAAAAGTGCACCTCCAAAAGTTAGGTTTTTGTGTCTAACTTTTGGAGGTGCACTTCAATACTATGCCCTTTTAAAATACTTCCTTTATTCAGATAAAATACCTTCTATAAATTCCCATAGTTCTTCTTTCCCACTCTTATCTTCAGAGGAAAAAATAAATACCTTATTTTCATTGGTTAATTGCAACTTTTCCTTTAGAATCTTTTTATTTTTTTGAACCTGAGAAGATTTTACTTTATCCCTTTTGGTTGCCACCACAGCACAAGGAATTTCATAATATTTCAACCATTCATACATAGAAATATCATCCTGGGTAGGAGGGTGACGAAAATCTATCAGTAAAAAAACATATTGTAGATTGGACCGACTGGTAAGATAATGCTCAATCATCTCCCCCCATTTTTCCCTTTCTTTTTGGGATACTTTAGCATAACCATAACCTGGTAAGTCCACAAAATAAAAACTTTCATTTATTTGATAAAAATTTATGGTTCGGGTTTTCCCTGGTTGGGAACTGGTACGAGCTAAGGATTTTCTATTTATTAAAGTATTTATCAAAGAAGACTTTCCTACATTGGAGCGACCTATCAGTGCAAGCTCCGGTAGATTGTCTGGGGGATATTGTCTTTCTTTTACCGCGCTTATGACTATTTCTGCCTTACTAATCTTCATAGTTGCCACCCTTTTTAAATACAGCTTCTATGACTTCTTTCATATTTTCTACTAAAATAAATTGAAGATCTTTTCGTACATTTTTTTCTATCTCTTCTAAATCCCTTTCATTTTCTTTTGGTAAAATGACAGTGGTAATTCCAGCCCTATGGGCAGCTAATACTTTTTCCTTAATCCCTCCAACAGGCAGCACTCTTCCCCTTAAGGTAATTTCCCCTGTCATGGCAATATATTGGGAAACGGATTTGTTGGTGAGTAGGGATAATATTGCTGTAACCATTGTAATCCCAGCCGAGGGACCATCCTTTGGAATAGCACCTTCCGGAATGTGCAAATGAATGTCTAAATTCTTATGAAAATCTTCATCTATTCCCAATTCCTTTGCCGTAGAACGAATATAACTCACTCCAGTTCTAGCAGATTCCTTCATTACATCTCCTAATTGCCCTGTCAGCTGTAACTTTCCATTTCCAGGCATTCCTACTGCTTCAATCTCTAAAGTAACTCCTCCTACTGCTGTCCAAGCAAGTCCTGTCACCATTCCTATTTCTCCATGATCTCGAGCTTTATCATATCGATAGGGAGGAATCCCTAAAAATTTGCTTAAATTTTTACTGGTAATCGTAATGCTAGATTTATCCTTTTCCACAATCTCTTTTGCTGCCTTACGACATAGGGCTGCAATTTGTCTTTCCAAATTTCTAACTCCAGATTCTCTGGTATAATAATTGATCACATCTCTTACGGTCTCATCTTTCATACGGATATTAGATCTTTTTAACCCATGGGACTTTAATTCTTTTGGAAATAAATATTTCTTTGCGATATTTATTTTTTCTTCTTCGGTATAACCAGAGATGTAAATGACTTCCATACGATCCAATAATGGTCCAGGAATAGTATCTAAGGAATTGGCCGTTGTAATAAACATTACCTTTGATAAATCAAAGGGTAATTCAAGATAGTGATCTCGAAAACTATAGTTTTGTTCTGCATCTAATACTTCTAATAGCGCTGCCGCTGGATCTCCTCTAAAATCTTGACTCATTTTATCAATTTCGTCCAATAGAAATAGAGGATTTTTAGATTCTGCCTGCTTTATACTATAAATAATCCGTCCAGGCATGGCTCCTATATAGGTACGTCTATGTCCTCTAATATCAGCTTCATCCCTAATACCACCTAAGGACATCCTCACAAACTTTCTATTTAAAGCCCTAGCAATAGATTGTGCAATGGATGTCTTTCCTACTCCTGGCGGGCCTACGAAACAAAGAATAGACCCCTTCATAGATTTGGATAATTTAAGAACCGCAAGGTATTCTAGTATCCTCTCCTTTACGTTTTCTAGGGCATAATGATCCTCATCTAAAATCTTTCGAGCATTTTTGATATCTAAATTATCTTCAGTTTCTATATTCCATGGTAAGTCCAATACCCACTCAATATAGGTGCGAATCAACCCTACTTCTGCTGCTCCAGGAGATAGCTTAGAAAGGCGATTAAATTCCCTTTCTAACTTCTCTTTTACCTCCCCCTCGATTTCTAATTCTTCCATTTGTTTTCGATAGTCTTCTATTTCAGAGGCTAAAGACTCACTTTCTCCTAATTCTTCTTGAATCACATGGAGCTTTTCCCTAAGATAATATTCTTTTTGTACTTTATCTAGTTGACTCTTTACCTTTTCGTCAATACTCTTTTCTATTTTTAATTTTTCTATGATTTGAAGAAGTTTTCCATATAGGGATTCTAATCTTTTATAGGGTGGTAAAATTTCTAACATTTCCTGCTGTTCTTTCAACTCCAAATCCAAGTTTTCCATGATAATATCTGACAATTGTCCATAATCTTCAATATTAGAAATATTTAAAAGAGTTTCTGGTGATACTTTTTTACTCAATATCATATAATCTTGGAAAGCTTCTATTACCATATCCCTAAGGGCATCCACCTGCTCATTTTTCTCTAAAGCATATGTATATTTTTCTACCAAAACTTGAAGAAAAGGATCCTCTTGTTTAAATTCCTTAATAGTAGCCCTAGCCTCTCCCTCAATAAGGACTCGAATCACATTTCCTGGCATTTTTAATAATTGTTTAATCTTTACAATCGTTCCGATTTCATAAATGTCACCATAACCAGGATCTTCTTCATCTATGTCTTTTTGTGCAGCCAAAAATATAAATTGGTCTTCTACCATTGCTTCTTCTAAAGCATGGATAGACTTTTCTCTGCCTACATCAAAATGAATTACCGTATTTGGAAAAACACACATTCCACGCACAGGAATAAGAGGTAATGTATATTCTTTTATTTCTATAATTTTTTCCTCCATAGTTCTCACTCCATTCAGCCTTAAAAATTAATTAACACAACGAAAATATTATATCCTTAACTTCTATGTTTTTCAAATCTTTTCCTATTGCAAAGGTACTTCTTTCATCATAGAAACGATTTCTTCTATATCTTCTACATATATCATAGGATAGAGAAAAGGTTTTTGTAAATTTAAATTCTTTTTACTTTTATTGCTTATAAATATTTGAAAAACTTCTTCTTGACCTATAAATTTTTCAAAAGAGATGTCTATTGGTGTAATTTTTCCTTTTTTTGTAATCCCCCCTAATATGAAACTAGGGAAGGATAGGATTTTATTATACACAGCACTATATAAAGCTACCATCAATGCTGCCTCCCACTTTCCATCATTTTTTGGCCTTTCAGGATAGAACTTAATATATATATTATAATCTTTTATACTTTTTTTTATAGGTAAATTCCTAGTAGAAAGTTTTTGAGCGCATAGGATTTTACCTTTTTTTCTACTTATTGGAACCGCACAACACCGTATTTTTATTTTTTCAACCTTATTTTCTATGATTCCTAAAGTATAAACGGTACCAATGGATTGATTTGAATGATGATTCATGAATGAAAAATCAATATTTTTTACAATATAATTAAAATCCTCCCAAAAGAAATCTAAATGTCCTTGATTAATGGCTCTTTGGAAAAGCAATTGAAAAGCATAGAATAATTCCTGGTTATTTTTACACGTCTCTATAAACCACTTTTGGGCTTTGATATCGATAGGAAAATCACTTACATCAATAAGCCTTTGAAGGAATTCTTTTTTACTAAGGGTTCCTATTTCATAAGATTTCAGTTTCTTTCTTAAGGGTTGAGCTAATCTCTTTGTTCTTTGCAGTCTAAGCCTATCCTCTTCAAACATTTTTGCACCTTTCCTATGTTTAAAATTTTTATTCTTTTTATTATGATCCTATAGGTTAAATTTATCCCTAAAAACCTTGTGAAAAAAGCAATCATGTAAAACATGATTGCTTTTTTCTTTAGGAAACACTCTCTTCTGGACTATTCTTTTTCATTTTTTTCTTGGAAATTCCTTCGTTAAAAACTAAGGTTGGTTCTGCGGAATTTATAACAGTTTCTTCTTTGACAATGCATTTTTCCACATCATCCCTAGAGGGAATTTCATACATAATATCTAGCATAATTTCTTCTATAATAGCTCTTAATCCCCTAGCCCCGGTTTCCCGCTGAATGGTCTTTTTGGCTATGGCCCGTAATGCCTTTTCGTCAAATTCTAACTTTACATCATCGATTTCAAATAACTTTTGATATTGTTTCACCAAAGCATTTTTGGGCTTTACTAGGATATCCACTAAAGTGTCTTCACTTAAAGAATCCAAGGTCACTATCACAGGAATCCGTCCTACAAATTCTGGAATTAGACCAAACTTCAAAAGGTCTTGGGGGAGAATGTGTTTTAAAATATCTCCTATAGATCTCTCTTGTTTACTTTGTATTTGAGCTCCAAAGCCCATTGATTTTTGATCAATTCGTTTTTCTATAATTTTTTCAACGCCATCAAAGGCTCCTCCACAGATAAATAAAATATTAGAGGTATCAATTTGTATAAACTCTTGATGAGGATGTTTTCTTCCTCCTTGGGGTGGTACACTAGCTACTGTTCCTTCAAGAATCTTTAGTAGTGCCTGTTGTACCCCTTCTCCACTGACGTCTCTAGTAATAGATAGATTCTCTGATTTTCGGGCAATTTTATCAATTTCGTCAATATAGATAATGCCGTGCTCTGCTTTTTCTATATCATAATCGGCTGCTTGTATTATCTTTAATAAAATATTTTCCACATCCTCCCCTACATAACCTGCTTCTGTAAGGGAAGTAGCATCTGCAATGGCAAAGGGAACATTTAAGATTCTAGCTAGAGTTTGAGCCAATAATGTCTTACCAGAACCTGTTGGTCCTAACATTAATATATTACTTTTTTGTATTTCTACATCATTACTTCTGATATCTGAGTTAATTCTCTTATAATGGTTATATACAGCAACAGATAATGATCTTTTTGCCCTATCCTGAGAGATGACATAATCATCTAAAATCTTTCGGATTTCCTTTGGCTTTGGAATATTACTGAGTCCTGCATCAAAAGCCTCATCAAACTCTTCATCAATAATCTCCTGACAAAGTTCAATGCATTCATCACAAATATATACCCCTGGGCCTGCCACTAAGCGTTTCACTTGCTCTTGAGATTTTCCGCAAAAAGAACATTTTAGTTGTTTTTTCTCATCAAATCTTGCCATTTCCTCACCTCTTTAATAGGACATTATTTTTTGGAGGTAATCACTTGGTCGATGATACCATAATCTTTGGCTTGAGCAGCAGTCATAAAGTGATCCCTTTCGGTATCTCTTTCAATGACTTCTAAAGGTTGCCCCGTCCTTTCACTTAAGATTTTATTTAAAGTTTCTCTAGTTCTTAAAATTCGATCTGCGTGAATCTTAATATCAGTAACTTGACCTTGTGCTCCACCGGATGGTTGGTGAATCATAATTTCACTATTTGGTAATGCAAATCTTTTACCCTTTGCTCCAGCAGTAAGTAAAAATGCTCCCATGGAAGCTGCCATACCGATACAAAAAGTGGATACATCACATTTAATATATTGCATGGTGTCATAAATAGCCATTCCAGAAGTTACAGAACCACCAGGACTATTGATATATAACTGAATATCCTTTTCTGGGTCTTCTGCTTCTAAAAATAATAATTGAGCTACGACTAAACTTGCTGTTGTATCATTTACTTGATCTCCTAAGAATATAATTCTTTCTTTTAACAATCTAGAATAAATATCATAGGATCTTTCTCCCCTATTTGTTTGTTCTACAACCATTGGCACTAAACTCATATAAAATCTCTCCTCCTTGAATACTAATTATATTAGTATTGCCTCCAAAGGAAAATTTACTCTATAGTTTTCATTTAAAATTATACAGTTTTACTATTTTCCACTAGGAAAGCAATGCATTTTCTTCTCTTTATTATATTTTTAATATATTCCATTTGTGAATCACCCAATGTTTCTTTTAATTTTTCTACTTCTTGACCATATTGCTTTGCCATATCTTCCAACTCTTGTTGCACTTCTTCATCAGTTGCTTCGATTTTTTCTTCTTCAATTATTTTTTCTAAAGTCAAATCTGCTTCTACTTTCTTCTTAGCATCGCCCTTTAGACTATCCTTAAATTGTTTTTCCTCAATATTTGTGTATTTAAAATAGTCTTCTAATGTTATACCCTGACTTCTTAGTTGATAATCAAATTGATTTAAAGTTCTTTTCACTTCTTCTTCTACCATTGCATCTGGAATAGTCATTTGTGCATTCTCTACAACTTTTTCAATGATAGCATCTTCTATTTCATGCTTTATTTCATGCTCTTTTTGTTCTTCCATGTTTTTCTTAATGTCTTCTTTTAATTCCTCTAGGGTATCAAATTCGCTTACATCCTTTGCAAATTCATCATCTAAAGCAGGTATTTCCTTTTCCTTAATTTCATTTACCTTTACTTCAAAAATAGTATTCTTTCCTGCTAATTCTTTTGCATGATAATCTTCAGGGAAGGTTGCCTCTACTTTTACTTCCTTTTCTTTTTCTGCACCAACTAGTTGCTTTTCAAATCCAGGGATGAATTGATTAGAACCTATTTCTAAGGAATAGTTTTGAGCTTCTCCGCCCTCAAAGGCTTCTCCGTCTACATATCCTTTGAAATCAATGATAGTGATATCACCCTTCTTTACTGGTCGATCCTCTACCGTAATCAATCTGGCATTTTGATTTTGCATTCTTTCTAATTCTTTTTCTACATCCTCATCGGTTACATTGACTTCTCTCTTTTCTACTTCTATTCCTTTGTATTCCCCTAATGTTACCTCCGGTTTTACAGCTACTTCTGCTTTAATCACCAATCCATCTTTTTTATTGATGGTTTCAATATCAATATCTGGTTGTGCAACTGGTTCTAATTCATTTTTTTCAATAGCAGCTCTATAAGCATCAGGAAATACGAAATCAAAGGCATCTTCATAGAAAACTCCTTCTCCATAGTGCAGTTCTATTACTTTCATAGGTGCCTTTCCCTTCCTAAATCCTGGGATATTAAATCTTTTCACGTTTTTCTTATAAGCTCTCTGCATCGCTTTTCCAAAATCCTCTGGAGATACCTTAATTTCAAGACTCGCTACATTGTTTTCTATTTTTTCCACTTTTGAACTCATTTATGCTTTCCTCCTAAATCTTATTCTTATGTGAAAATTTAACATTCCTTATATTTTAGCTACTACATCTGTCTCTTATACACATCTGACGCTGCCGACGATCTTACGCGTGTA
>USMD01000034.1 GCA_900555725.1 uncultured Garciella sp.
GACAATAGCAATAAAAAGATAAAATTTAAACAATAACAAGATATAAATTAAGAAAAAAAGTGTCTAAGATTTGACACTCTTTAAAAAATCAAAATGAATAGAAATTTTTTATAGAGCAAACCGATCTATTGAAAATAGTGAGGTTTGTTATTTTTTTTGCAATCATAATTATTTTGGCATGCTTATTGCATAAATTTAATCATGAAAATAAAGCTAATTAAGAATACAACTATAAACCAAAAGGAGGTGAATCCAAAATGGAATTTCGTTTTCCTTTAAAACAGCATGTAGGCGTACCTTGTACTCCTGTGGTGAAAGTATCCGAAGAGGTAAAAAGAGGACAAAAAATAGCAGAACCAAAAGGCTTAGGTGCTTATATTCATAGTAGTGTAAATGGTGTAGTGCAAGTAGTGAATGAACAGGAAATCGTTATTGAGGCAGAAGAGAATCAATCTAAGGATTATCTACCTATCAAGGAAACTGATGATAAATTAGAGACCATTATGGAAGCAGGTATCATTGGAGCTGGTGGTGCAGGATTTCCAACTCATATTAAATTAAAAACAAAGATTCCAGAAGGATATGCTATTGTCAATGCAGCAGAATGTGAACCTATTTTAGAACATAATATCCATTACCTCGAAAAAAATGCTAACAAGATTGTAAATGGCTTAAAATATATCATGGAGGTTACAGAAGCAAAGTATGGGGTAATTGCCATAAAGCCAAAGCACAAAAGTGCCATTGATGAGTTAAGGACTGCAATCGGAAATGATCCTATTGATATTAAATATCTTAAGGATTTATATCCAGCAGGTGATGAGAGAGTCATTATTAGAGAGATATTGGGAGTGGAATTAAAGCCTGGACAACTTCCCAGTGAAGCCAATGCAATAGTGCAAAACATAGAGACGGTAAAGAATATTGCTTTAGCTATTGAAGACAGAAAGCCTGTTATTGATAAGGATGTTACTATAGGTGGTAGGGTAAAAAATGCTAAAAATAGCTTGACTTTTATGGATGTTCCAGTAGGATATCCGGTCGTTAAACTAATTGAAGCTGCTGGAGGGTATGTAAAACCATATGGTGAAATTGTATTAGGAGGACCATTTACTGGAAAGCATGGAGAGGAAGATGCTCCTGTAACCAAAACCCTTGGAGGGATATTAGTGGCTATGCCTTTTCCCCAAGATAAGCGTAAATTTGGGATTTTAGCCTGTGAATGTGGTGCCCAAGAAGAAAGATTAAGAGAAATTGTAAGGGCCATGGGCGGAGAAGTTGTAGCCGAGGAAAAGTGTAAAAGAATGGTAGAAGTAGGGAGCAGATACCGCTGTGAACTGCCCGGAGTATGCCCGGGACAAGCCCAAACTATAATGAAGCTTAAGAAAAAAGGTGCTCAAGTTATTCTTACCGGTAGCTGCGGCGATTGAACAAACACTGTTATGACAGTTACTCCTAGGTTAGGAGTACCCACATATCATCATACAGATCATGTTCTACGAGCCGCAGGCCAAAGATTGGTAAGAAAAATTCAAAATAAGTGATTTAGTTGATCAAAATAAAGGAGGTATTATCATGTCTATTACTCCAGAAACTGCAGAACAACACAAAATGGATTATGCGGTAGTATGTTGTAGAACAGAGGCAGGAAAGAATATTACTGTCGATGATCTAGAGGATCCAGTAATCTTTCCAGATTTAGAAGATTCAGGACTTCTCACTATTCCAGAAAATTGTTTAAAAATTGGTGAGGCATTAGGAGCTAAACTCACAAAAACCATTGACTCCCTAACCCCTCTTACCCCAGATGTTCTAGAGGGAGTAACAAAAATAGAAGAAGTTCCAGCAGAAGAAGCCGTGGAGGAGATGGAAGAAGCTCCAACGCAGTCAGCGGCTGTTCAGCCTGCTGTTGTGGCTGACAATCCAGGAGTGTTAAAAATTCAAATTGGGGAAGGAAAGAATATTCACCTAGAAATCCCAATGGGCTACAGTGCAGGATCAATTGCTCCAGCTTCAGCAGCGCCAGCAGCACAAATTGTTGAGGTGTCTGACAATAAAGAGCAAGAAGTAACCCAAGGACAGGATAAAAAAGTAAGAGAATTATTGAAAAAGCACTATAAAATCGACAGGGTAGAGTTTGGTCCAGAAACAAAGATTGAGGGAGCTACTCTATATATCAGAAAAAATATCTGTGATGATGCAGTAAATGCCGATAAATTAGTTAAATCCATTAAATTGGATATTATTACTCCAGATAAGTACAATCAATATAGTGAAACCATTATGGACGTTCAACCTATTGCTACTAAAGAAGAAGACAACAAGTTAGGTACTGGAACAACCAGAGTATTAGATGGTGCCGTTATTATGGTTACCGGTACTGATGAAGGTGGAGTACAAATTGGTGAATTTGGTTCCTCAGAGGGTATTTTGGAAGAAAATATCATGTGGAATAGACCAGGTGCTCCAGACAAGGGAGAAATCTTTATTAAGTCTGAAGTAGTAATCCAAGAGCACACCAACATGGAGAGACGAGGACCATTAGCTGCCCATAAAGCAACTGACTTCATTACCCAAGAAATCAGAGAAGCCTTAAAAAAATTAGAGGATGAAAGCCTAGTAGTTGAAACTGAAGTAATTGAGCAATATAGAAGGCCTGGCAAGAGAAAGGTAGTGGTAGTAAAGGAAATCATGGGTCAAGGGGCTATGCATGATAACCTAATTCTACCTGTAGAGCCAGTGGGTGTATTAGGTGGAAAGCCAAACGTAGACCTAGGAAACGTACCTGTGATGTTAAGTCCATTGGAAGTATTAGATGGAGGTATTCATGCTTTAACCTGTATTGGACCTGCTTCTAAGGAAACCTCCAGACATTATTGGAGAGAACCATTGGTAATCGAGGCAATGAATGATCCAGAAGTAGATCTTTGCGGAGTAATCTTTGTGGGAAGTCCACAAATCAACTCTGAGAAATTTTATGTATCTGAAAGACTAGGTATGATTGTCGAAGCTCTTGATGTAGATGGAGCCTTCGTAACTACAGAAGGTTTTGGAAACAATCATATTGACTTTGCAAGCCACATTGAGCAAATCGGGATGAGGGGAATTCCTGTAGTAGGTATGTCCTTCTGTGCAGTACAGGGAGCCCTAGTCGTTGGTAATAAATATATGAAATACATGGTAGATAATAATAAGTCTGAAGCGGGAATTGAAAATGAAGTATTGTGCTGTAATACCTTATGTCCAGAGGATGCTGTTCGTGCAATGACTATGTTAAAGGCTGCTATGGCTGGAGAGGAAGTAAAGGCTCCAGAGAGAAAGTGGAACGCAAATGTAAAGGAAAATAACCTGGAGTTAATTGAAAAGACCTATGGAATGAACATTGAAAGGTCAGACAATGAACAGGTTCTCCCCATGAGTCAAAAAAGAAAAGAAAAATACTCATAAGGAAGATCTAGACAATGAAATATGGAGATAAAATTATTTATATGGAAGGAATCATCACCAAGGTTGAAGATGGTGCTGTAGAACTAGACTTCAAGGGAAGATTAGGGCATATAAAGGTACCCATGAGAATGCTTATTACTGACTATCCCTTAGAGGTAGGTCAAGAAGTAGGCTTTAATATGAGTTTTTTAGAGGTATTAAGCCAAAAGGTCAATGAAAAATATCGCAGTAACCTAGATCGACAGAATAATAGATTAAGGAGGTAGAAATATGAGTTTTACAATTGTAAAGGGATTACAATCGGAAATTTTTGCTCCTATTACACCACCTTCTGTGTTCACTCCAGTAACAAAGGAATTAAAGGACATGAAGGTAGCAATAGCAACAGCAGCTGGTGTACATTTAAAATCTGATAAAAGATTTAATTTAGCAGGAGATGTTACCTATAGATTAATTCCAGGGGATACACCTACCAGTGAATTAATGGTATCCCATGGTGGATATGATAATGGGGATGTAAATAAAGACATCAACTGTATGTTTCCCCTTGATCGTTTAAGAGAGTTAAAGAAAGAGGGATTAATCGCTGAAGTAGCAGAAACCCATGTGGGATTTATGGGTGGTGGTGGAAACCAAAAAAAATTCACTGAAGAAACAGGTCCAGCAATTGCTAAAATCTTGAAAGAAGAAGGGGTAGATGCAGTATTGATGACAGCAGGATGAGGTACTTGCCACCGCTCTGCCGTGATTGTGCAGAGAGCGATTGAACAAGCAGGGATTCCAACCATAATTATCGCTGCACTTCCTCCAGTAGTACGTCAAAACGGTACTCCAAGGGCAGTTGCTCCATTGGTACCTATGGGAGCTAATGCAGGGGAGCCCAATAATCCAGAAATGCAGAGAAATATCTGTAGAGATGCTTTAAAACAATTAGTAGAAATTCAGACTCCAGGCAAGATTGTTCCCCTGCCTTATGAATATATTGCTAAGGTGTAGAATCATTTTTCCTATCTATCTTCTTAAGGAGATAGATAGGAAAATCATAAAAAGGGTGATAGTCATTGGAAACCAATAACGAAATCGAAATGAGAAGATTAGTTATTAAATCCTATCATATGGATCAGGTGAGTCTAGGAGAAGAGTTTTCTATTGATGGGCAAAGCCTTGTTATCCCTGAGGATTACTTTAAAGATAAATTAGAAGATAATCTCTATGTGAAAAAAATCCATGTTCAAGTGATTCAGCCCCATGAGCATGATAGAGAAATAAATAGTATCATGGATATTATTCCTATTTCCACCAAGGTATTAGGAAGGTTAGGAGAAGGAATTACTCACACTCTTACAGGGGTTTATGTTATGCTTACCGGTGCTGATGAAATGGGTAATCAGATGGCTGAATTTGGGTCATCGGAAGGAATTTTAAGAAATCAGATCTTCCTAGATCGTCCAGGAACCCCGGGAAGTAAGGATGTCATTATTCATATGGATATTACCTTTAGAGAAGGATTAATGTCCAGTAGAAAGTATCCCCTAGAAGGTCATCGCTTATGTGACATGTATATACAAGAAATACGAAATATTATGAAAAAGCTACCAGGTCGTAATTGTACAGAAAGATATGAGTTTTAT
The DNA here is from genome assembly GCA_900555725.1 of uncultured Garciella sp. Lineage (GTDB taxonomy): Bacteria > Bacillota > Clostridia > Eubacteriales > Garciellaceae > Garciella. The sequence goes on from USMD01000034.1 coordinate 5,079, forward strand.
GATAAAATTCGGATTGGTAAAAAAAGGATTGCTATTGTTAAACAAATAGCAGGCCAAGGAACTATGTATGATAATCAATTATTTAGTAAAGAACCCTCTGGTTTTGAGGGAGGAAAGTCCATTATTGATATAGGAAATGTACCCATTATTATGAGTCCCAATGAATATCGAGATGGAGCATTACGCTCTATGGTCTAAAGGAGGTGTAAAGATGGGAATAGGACCTTCTACTAAGGAAACAACCCTTCACCACTTTAGAGATCCCCTATTGGATGTAGCTACCTCTGATGATGATTTAGACGTTGTAGGTGTCATATTAGTAGGTACTCCCCAGGATAATGCTGAGAAAATGTTTGTGGGGCAAAGAGTAGGAGCTTGGCTAGAGGCCATGCGTGTTGACGGGACAATAATATCCTGTGATGGCTGGGGAAATAGCCATGTGGACTACGCCAATACTATAGAGGAAATCGGAAAACGGAATATCCCTGTAGTAGGAATGACCTTTGTAGGTACCCAGGCCCAATTTGTGGTAACTAATCAATATATGGATACTATTGTGGATTTTAACAAGTCGCAAGAGGGAATTGAAACAGAAGTGGTAGGAGAAAATACAGTGACCCAGATTGATGCGAAAAAGGCCATTGCATTTCTCAAATTAAAAATGCGAAGGAGAGGTTAAAATGAAATTTTCAAAAAGCATTCATGCTGTTGATTCCCATACTATGGGAGAACCTACTCGTGTGGTTATCGGAGGAATCCCTTCTATTCCAGGGAAAACCATGCCAGAAAAGAAAGCTTACCTGGAAGAATATTTAGACTATGTAAGAACAGCCATCATGCATGAACCTAGAGGACACAACGATATGTTTGGCTCTATTCTTACCCAGCCTACCACCGATGAAGCCGATATAGGAATTATTTTTATGGATGGCGGCGGATATCTAAATATGTGTGGCCATGGCTCCATAGGAGCAACTACAGTGGCTGTTGAAACAGGAATGGTGCCCATGATAGAGCCTGTTACCGAATTGACCCTAGAAGCTCCAGCAGGTCTTATTAAGGCTAAGGCAACTGTAGGGAATGGAAAGGTAAAGGAAGTATCCATTGTAAACGTACCTGCCTTTCTATATAAAAGGGATGTAGAAATTGAAGTACCTGAAATTGGTAAAGTAATCCTAGATATCTCTTTTGGGGGAAGCTTCTTTGCTATTGTCAGTGCAAAGCAATTAGGACTAAAAGTTGTGCCAGAAAATGCTTCTAAGTTGAAGGATATAGGACTTATTATTCGTGATATTGTAAATGAGCGAGTACAAATTCAGCACCCAACCCTAAGTCATATTAAGACTGTTGATCTTGTAGAGATTTATGATGAACCTACTCATCCAGAGGCAACTTATAAAAATGTAGTTGTTTTTGGAGAAGGTCAAGTGGACCGTTCTCCCTGTGGAACAGGTACCTCTGCAAAAATGGCTACTCTAGTGGCTAAGGGTAAATTAAAAGAAGGAGAATTATTTGTCTATGAAAGTATTCTAGGTACTTTATTCAAGGGAAAAGTCCTTGGGAAGACCAAAGTTGGTGATTTTGACGCTGTCATTCCCCAAATTACCGGCTCTGCTTATATTACTGGATTCAATCATTTTGTTATCGATGAAGATGATCCAGTAAAACATGGTTTTATTTTGAAGTAAGAAAGTTGGATTTGTTTACAAAGGATCAAATTTTTAACAAGGAACAATATACGATTATCATTTTTTCATTGAATAAAGAAGAATGACAGAAAAATGTCATGAGGAGGAATAATATTATGGTAAATGTGGTGCTAGGTGTTCTAGGCCTTTTTATCGCAGTCTTTGCTGTTGTATTTGGTAAGGATGTTGCGGTAAACAAGGATAAGCTAGAAGCCCAAACAAGCTTGGCAAAGACAAGTATTATCGGACTTATCGTAAACTTTTTCGATACCTTGGGTATTGGAAGTTTTGCTACAACCACTGCTCTACTAAGAGCATTTAAACAGGTGAAGGATAGAGTTATCCCAGGGACATTAAACGTATCCTGTACTATTCCCGTTGTATTGGAAGCCTTCTTATTTATCTCCTCTGTAGAAGTGGAAATTGTTACATTAGTTTCCATGCTGGCGTCTGCAGTAGTGGGAGCGGTAATCGGGGCAGGCATTGTTTCCAAATTACCAGAGAAAACTATTCAAATTATCATGGGTATTGCCCTACTTGCTACAGCATTTTTAATGTTAGCTAGTCAATTGGGCTGGATTGCTGGGTTAGGTACTGGCACAGCCATTGGATTAACCGGTGGGAAGCTAATTATTGCTATTGTAGGTAATTTCATCCTAGGAGCTTTAATGACAGCAGGGATTGGGCTGTATGCTCCATGCATGGCTTTGGTATATATGTTGGGAATGTCCCCTTCAGTAGCCTTCCCCATTATGATGGGTTCCTGTGCTTTTTTAATGCCAGCAGCTTCCATCAAGTTTGTAAAGGAGCAAACTTATAATAAAAAAGCCTCCTTGGGCATTACTATTGGTGGCATTATAGGGGTGTTAATTGCAGTTTACTTGGTTACTTCCTTACCATTGAATATATTAACTTGGTTAGTTATTGCTGTAGTGACCTACACTGCCATAACTCTTTTAAGAGCAGCTTTTAAGGCAGCGGGTAATATAGCTGCTGAGTAGGCGTACAAGATAAAGCTATAGAGATTTTTAGCAAAGGCTTTCCCCTTTGACTCAAAAAGATTCAAGGCAATCACCATCGATGGCTGTCTTGAATCTTTTTGTTAAAGATGGAAAGCTTCTGCAATCTTTTGCACTGCTCTTTGTTGATCTTTAGGTTTGATTACATAAGATATTTTGATTTCAGAGGTGGTTACCATATGGATAGGTATATTTTCCTCTGCTAATAGCATAAACATTTGAGCAGCTACTCCAGATTGGTTTCTCATGCCAATTCCCACTACCGATAGTTTGGTAATTTCCTTATGGACATCTATATGTATTTCTGGATATTGATTCATATAAGAGCTAAAAATATCTTTTCCCTCTAATAAATCTTCTTTTGGGAGAGTAAAGGAAATAGAGACTTGACTGTTCTTAGGAGATGTTTGACTAATCATATCAATATTAACTGCTTTTTTAGCTAATGCATTAAAAATCGAGGCAATGAGCCCAATATCATGGGGAACATGGTTTAGACTGATCATTGCTTCATCATTATTAATTGCCATTCCTGTAATGGCAGGGCCCTCCATCATGTTATCACTCTCCTTAATCATGGTTCCTTTTACGTTGCTCATACTAGAGGCGACATAGATAGGAACATTGTATTTTCTTCCTAATTCGATAGCTCTTGCATGCATTACACCAGCACCTAGACTTGCCATTTCTAGCATTTCTTCATAGGAAATGTTAGTTAGTTTCTTGGCCTTTGGATACAACCGAGGATCTACAGAATAGATACCATCTACATCAGTGAAAATTTCACATTGGGCATTCAAGAATGCAGATAAGGCTACCGCTGTGGTATCAGAGCCACCCCTGCCTAAAGTTGTAATATCATCATTTTCATTTACCCCTTGAAAGCCGGCTACAATGACAATTTTATCTTGATTTAGGGCATCTTTAATTCTTGTTCCGTCAATTTCAGAAATTCTAGATTTTGTATGGATCCCAGTGGTTCTTATACCTACCTGAGGACCTGTAAAGGAAATGGCTTTATGGCCTAATTCATTTAAGGCCATAGAAAGTAAGGCAATGGAAGTTTGTTCTCCTGTAGATAAAAGCATATCTAGTTCCCGTTTAGAAGGACGCTCACTTATTTGATGGGCCATATCTAATAGTTGATCTGTGGTTTTTGCCATGGCTGACACCACAACAACCATTTTATTTCCTTCTAATTTTTTTTCAATAATTCTTTGGGCTATATTTTTTATTTTTTCAATGGTGCCTACTGATGTACCACCATATTTTTGCACAAGTATTGGCATAGAAACACCCCTTTTTTATCCTCTTAAATCATCCATTAATTTTGTTTTATCCTCTGTTTTTTCATCCTTGTGCTTAATTACCCTTGCTGGAGAACCGGCTACTACTACAGCTTCTTCTACATCTTCAGTTACAACAGAACCAGCTGCTATAACGGCATTTTTTCCAATATGTACTCCCTCTAAGATAACTGCGTTTGCTCCAATCATTACATTGTCTTCTATCATTACAGGAGAGCTACTAGGGGGTTCTAATACTCCTGCTATTACAGTACCAGCACCTACGTGGACATTCTTACCAATGGTTCCCCTAGCACCTACCACAGCATTCATATCCACCATGGTGCCTTCTCCAATGTTTGCCCCAATATTTAGAACTGCACCCATCATAATTACAGCATCTTTTCCTATTTGAACTCCCTCACGAATAATGGCACCGGGTTCAATACGTGCCGGTATATTTTTTAAATCTAAAAGGGGAATGGCAGAATTTCTACGATCATTTTCAATACGAACTTTTTGGATTTTTTCCTTATTAATTTCTAAAAAAGAAAGAATTTCTTCCTTTTCGCCAAATAAAATCCATAGATTATCCTTTCCAAAGCTTTCAATATTTCTAAAATTTGCTCCCTCTAAATTTCCATCAACATAAACCTTTAAAGGAGTAGATTTTTTTGCTGCTTTTATATATTTTGCAATTTCATAGGGATTTGTTAAATCAAATTGTTTGCTTAAATCATTTTTGTTTGTCATAGGTATATCCTCCTTATTGATGATCTCTTAATAATTTTTTCATATCATAGAAACCATTTTCTTTATAAGCTATATATTTTGCTGCTTTTATTGCTCCAGATGCAAATATACTTTTCGATAGGGCAGTATGTTTAATCTCAATGATTTCATCTATGCCAGCATACATTACGGTGTGTTCTCCTACAATGGTACCTCCACGAATGGCATGGATTCCAACATCCTTTTTTTCCCTTTTTTCTTCTTTGCCATGTCGTCCATAGACAAAATTACTTTGCTCTTTTTTCGCGTCATTAATTTCCTGAGCTAGCATGAGGGCTGTTCCACTGGGAGCGTCAACCTTTTTATTATGGTGGACTTCAATAATTTCAATATCAAAACTATCTCCTAAGACTTTGGTAGTTCTGCGGATTAAATCCATCAGCACATTGACCCCTAAGGACATATTAGCAGAGCGAAAAACAGGAATTTCTTTTGATAATTCTTCTAATTGTTCTTCGTTTTTTTCGGTAAGTCCTGTGGTAGCCATAACTAGAGGAAGTTTACGCTGCCTTGCAAAGGTTACAACATCCCTAAAAGCAGAATAATGGGAAAAGTCAATGATTACATCGGCTTCTTCCTCACATTGTCTAGGGTTTTCGTATACTGGAAAATTATTATTGTGTTTTTGTGGGAACTTATCAAAACCAGCGACAATTTTTACAGAATCATCACTTTCTACAAAGTTTTTGATCACTTGTCCCATTGTACCGTTACAACCACTTAATATTATCTTTAGCAAAGTATCCCTCCTAATAATAGGACTCTTAGTTTAGATGGAGTCTAAGACCCCATCTAAACTTTAGATCATTATCCAAAAGTTTAGTAAAACTTAGACTTAGGATAATGTGAATCCATAATCCAATAAAGCTTGTTTCAATTTTTCTAGATTTTTTTCTTCCATATTTACTAAGGGAAGACGGAGAGGTCCAGCTTCAAATCCCAATAAATTCATTGCTGTTTTTATTACAATGGGATTGGTCTCTATAAAAAGAGCATGATTTAAAGGATTAGTTTTTAATTGAAGTTCTAGACTTTTTTGTACATCCCCTTTTAGATAACTTATTACTAAGTTATGCACATCCCTAGGAATAATATTAGCAGAGACAGAAATGACTCCCACTCCCCCTAGGGAAAGAATAGGAACTACTTGGTCATCATTTCCAGAATAAATAGCAAAATCAGGCCCACATAACATAGCCACATCTGCTATTTGACTAATATTTCCGCTGGCTTCTTTTACCCCTACTATGTTTTTATGCTTAGAAAGCTCCTTTAAAGTAGTGGGAGCAATATTCATTCCTGTTCTTCCAGGAACATTATAAATGATAATAGGAGTGGACACAGCATCCGCGATTGCAGAAAAGTGGGTAATAATTCCCCTTTGGGTGGATTTATTATAATAAGGGTTAATTACCAATAAACCATCTACTCCTACACTTTCTGCATATCGAGACATTTCGATGGCATGGGCCGTATTATTGCTCCCGGTACCAGCAATTACAGGAATGCGTTTATTAATTCTTTCTACAGCAAATTGAATGGTTTGTTGTTGTTCCTTCTGGGTCATGGTCGCGGCTTCACCGGTGGTACCACATACAATAATTGCATCAGTGCCCTGCTCTACTTGCCAATCTAAAAGTCGACCAAATTCTTCAAAATGAATGGTGCCATCTTCATGAAATGGGGTAACTATAGCAACGCCAGAACCTTTAAAAATGGTCATAATATTCATCCTTTCACTTTTTTATTTATTTTATTCCCCCTAATTTCGTAGGGTTATAGCAAAGAAATATTTATTACACTTTCAGATTACACCAATTGTTTTTGAATTAATAACTCAGCAATTTGTACGGTGTTGGTAGCAGCACCCTTTCGAATATTATCAGCTACTACCCATAGGTTGAGACCATTTTTGATACTTTCATCTCGGCGGATTCTGCCTACAAAGACTTCATCTCTATTTTCAGCAATTCTAGCTAGTGGGTAAACATTATTTTTGGGATCATCCATTACAATAACTCCTGGCATTTCTTCTAAAGCCTTTTTTACTTCCTCTAATTCAAAGGGTTTTTCAAACTCAAGATTAATACTTTCACTATGACCGTAAAACACAGGAACCCTTACTGTAGTAGCTGTTACCTTTAGGGAAGGTTCATGTAAAATTTTTCTGCTTTCATTTACCATTTTCATTTCTTCTTTTGTATAGCCATTTTCTAAAAAGTCATCGATATGGGGAAGACAATTAAAGGCAATAGGATGTGGATAACAAATAGGATCTTTTCCATTTACGCCTTCTTTTAGATCTCGATAACCCTTTACTCCTGAACCAGAAACAGCTTGATAGGTAGAATAGATGACTCTTTTTAAGGTATATTTATCATGTAATGCCTTAAGGGGTAGCATAGCTTGGATGGTAGAACAATTAGGATTGGCAATAATTCCATTGTGCCATTGTACATCCTGTGGATTTACTTCTGGCACTACTAGAGGCACCTTTTCATCCATTCGAAAGGCAGAGCTATTATCTACAACAATCACGCCCTTAGAAGCTGCTATTGGAGAAAACTTTTTACTAATAGAAGCACCAGCAGAAAATAGGGCAATATCAATATTTCGGTCAAAGGAAGATTCCTTTAACTCTTCTACAACATATTTTTTACCTTTGTATTCTATCTCCTTGCCAGCGGACTTTGCAGAAGCAAATAAATACAAATGATCTATTGGAAAGTCTCTTCCTGTTAATACCTCTAACATCTTTTGACCAACCATGCCTGTGGCTCCAACAATAGCAACATTAAATTTTTCTTTCATAAAAAATTCCTCCTTTTATTATATATCTATTAAATTAAATATTTATACTTTTTTTCCTTTATTTGTGATAGATTTTATATGAAAAAAAGCTAGTCAGTCGACTAGCTGTGAATTATCCTAAACGAAAATCTTTCATAAATGAACACAAAGGATAAGTAAAATCACAGATAGCGCACCATCAATATCTTGATGACAGTCTTATTGTTATTTACAATAAGTCCAGAAGAGCTTTTAAAAGGGAAAAGATCTCCTTCGGCATTTTTTCCTTTTAGTTTTTTTCATCGAGTCCCATTCCCCTTCAAAAACCTACTGATAAAAAATGCGCCTCTATCTATATTTTTATTATACCTAAAAATCTTAGCTATGTAAATTCTTATTTTTATAATTTCATGAGTTCTATCTAAGATTGAAGAAATAAAAGAAATTCTTCTTCATCACAATCAGCCAATTCACATAATTGTTCTATAATTTGATCTTTTAACTCTTTATAATTATTACTTTGGGTGTGATGACCGGCAATATCCAGAGCATTAATAATAGTAAACATATCTTTTTTAGAAATTTCTTGAATGCTGATCTTATTAAATTTTTCCATAGTGTAACCTCCATTTTTTGACCTTGACTTTATTATACCAAGCTTGTCGAATAAAATAAATACTTGTTGTAAATGGGTGAAAAATTTGTAAAATTTTAAAATAGAATAAAAATTCAAAGAATTCATTGACTTCAAAGCCTTTTTTATGTAAAATAGACCTAATTGAATCATAGGATGCTTTTCATCTAGAGAGGTTGAGGGACTGGCCCAATGATACCTCAGCAACCATTAAATGTTTTATATTTAATAAGGTGCTAATTCCAGCAGAATGATTTCTGACAGATGAAAGGAGGATTTTTTACATTGATCATGTATAAGGCCTTCTCCATTTGGTGGAGAAGGCTTCGTTCATATAAGTTCACTTATGTTAACTAGTACAATAGATTAAGATATATAGGAGGAAAGAGCAATGCCAATTATTGTACCGGAAAATCTTCCGGCAGCGAAGATCCTTTCTCAAGAACATGTTTTTATTATGGAGAAATCTAGGGCAATTCATCAAGATATTAGGCCCTTAAGAATTGCTATTGTAAATCTTATGCCTACAAAAGTTGTTACCGAATCTCAATTTTTAAGGCTGATTGCAAACACCCCTCTACAGGTAGAAATCGTACTTATAAAAACAGAAACCCATAAATCAAAGAATACTTCAGAAGAATATTTACAAACTTTTTATACCACCTTTCATGAGATTCAAGATCAAAAATTTGATGGGATGATTATTACAGGAGCCCCCATTGAAAAGTTAGAATTTGAAGAAGTGGATTATTGGGATGAATTAAAAGATATTATGGACTATGCCAAAGATGGCGTGACCTCTACGATGTTTGTATGCTGGGGAGCACAGGCAGGTTTATATCATTATTATAAAATTCCCAAATATCCCTTAGAAAAGAAAATCTTTGGGGTATTCAATCATGAAATTACCAGAAAAAAGGTGAACTTATTAAGGGGAATGGATGATGAATTTTATATGCCAAATTCTAGATACACTGAGGTTAGGAGAGAGGATATAGAAAAAATAGATCATTTAGAGATTTTAGCCCAATCCGATCAATCTGGGGTAGGAATTGTAGCCAACAAAGATGGCAGTCAAATATTTGTTATGGGACATCTAGAATATGATTCAGATACTCTAAAAAAGGAATATGAAAGGGATGTCAATAAAAACTTGCCGATCCAGATTCCCTTTTATTATTATAAAAATGATGATCCAAATAACAAACCAATAGTCCGTTGGAGGGCTCATGCCAATATACTATATGCCAATTGGCTAAATTATTATGTATATCAGGAAACTCCCTATGACATTAGTAACGTAAAAAAACAACAAACAAGATAAAAATTTGATTCTTTTAGAAGAACTTATCTAAGTGCGTAGGTAGAGTAGCATCGATTACATATGGTAAAACTTTGGAAAATCTCATATATTACGTACTGAATGGAGCATTCAATTGCAGGATTTTTATTTTATTAAAAATGTTATAATAAAAATTAATCTATTATGTTGATTTATTTCCATCAAAAAGAACACATGATAGATACTTTAAAATTTACTCAATGCGAGAAGGAGTGAGATAGAGTGGACTTTCCCATTTTACAAGAATTTGAAAATTTATTAGAGGAAGCAATTGTTTTAAGAAGGAAATTACACAAAATACCAGAAACAGAGTTTCAAGAAAAAAAGACCAGTAATTTTATTGCTTTCTATCTGAAAAAATTAGGATTACAAGTAAGAGAGGGAGTTGCCAAAACCGGCATATTAGCCTATCTTCCCGGTACAAAAGGAGAAAAAACCTATGCTTTTCGAGCAGATATGGATGCTTTACCTGTAACCGAGCAAACAGGAGTGAATTTTTGTTCCATTCACCAAGGAAATATGCATGCCTGCGGTCATGATGGACATATGACAGCTGTCCTTTTATTAGCCAAATATCTGGTTGAAAAGAAAGGCCAATTAAAAGATAATATTCTTTTTATCTTTCAACCTGCTGAGGAAGGTTCTGGTGGGGCGTTGCCTATGATTCAAGAGGGAATTCTAAAGGAGTTTCATGTAGATGCTATTTTTGGAATGCATATTCATCCAGATATAGAAGAGGGAAAAATCGGATGCTGCTCTGGACCACTAATGGCCCAAAACGGAGAACTAGATATTATCATAAAGGGAGAAAGTAGCCATGGAGCAGCTCCCCAAGATGGTAAGGATAGCATTGTAATAGCAGCCCAGATATTAAATGCAATACAGAGCATTGTTAGTAGAAATATCGATCCTATGGAGGGGAAGGTCATTACCATTGGTACTATAAAGGGAGGAGAAAAGAGAAATATTATTTCAAAGGAAACCATATTAGAAGGTACTATGAGGGCCTTTCAAGAAGAAATCTATGAGAACATGAAAAATAGGCTAAAAAAAATAGTTCAAGGGATAGAGCAGGCCTATGAATGTAAGATTCAGTTAAATATTATGGATATGTATCCTCCTGTAACCAATGATGAAAGGCTGTTTTCCCTATTACAATCTATACTGCCAAAGGAAAATTTGGACGTTGTTAAGCCTCTTATGATTTCAGAAGATTTTTCCTTTTATCAAAAAGAGGTACCAGGATTATTTTTCCTATTAGGATCTAGAAATAGAGGAAAAGGATATATCCATGGACTACATTCTGCTCAATTCAATTTCGATGAAAAAATACTACCTATAGCTGTCCAAGTATACAGGGGAATTTTGGAAAAATTAGGGGCAATAGAGTAATTGTCCTAAAGGTAAGGGTATGGTACAATTTTAATGAGAACAATAGGAAGAGGAGATTGTAGTGAAAAGGGTACTAGTGATAGCATTGATTTTTGGTTGTATTTTTATTTTTCCCAGCACCGTCCTTGCCAAGGAAGATATCCCATCCACTGGATGGACAGGTCATGGCCTTTATTTATTAGGAAATAATAATATACATTTGAACAGGGTAGATATTCATATTACTGTAAACGCAGATCGGACTTCTACAGTAGTAGCAGAATATGAACTTCAGAATAAAGAAAACAAGATGGTAAATGCATATTTTGGGGTTCCAGAACATGAAGTGGAATTGCAGGAATTTGAGAGTCAAGTAACAAGGAAAACACAAGACGGTGTATTATCCTATCGTTATGGAAACGATAGAGTCAGTGGGGATAAAATAAATGAAAAAGTAAAGGGATTAAACACTGACTATAAAGAATGGAGAACTTGGTATGCTCCTTTTGAAGCAGGAGAGAAAAGAACAATAAAAATATCCTATAAAGTGAAGAATAAGGAAATAAGTAATGGAAGATATTTTATATCCTTTCAGCTAGATCATATTAATTCCTGGAAAGGCAGCCCTAAGGATATTCATGTAAATGCATATTTTGATAATAAAGAGGTAAAAGCCTATAATTTTGGAAAGGTATTTCGTATAAAACCAGATAAAATAGAAGAGAATTTTACTTTAAAATGGTCCTTTGACTCTATTGAAAATAATGAAAGCATTGATTTTGATTATTATTATGTAGACAGAGAGATTATTGAATTTTTAAAATCAGAGGGTTCTAGTAGAGTAAAGGCAATTGCTGTTGCCTATGGAAATAAGGAGTATGCACAGGTTATTCAGCAGGGAAAAGAATATATTCAAAGTTCCCAAGGGGAAAACTTTCAAAAAGAGATTTATTTTTTAATGGCAGATGCCTATCTTCAACTAGGACAGCCGGAAGAAAGTTTGATCTTATATGAACTTATAGAAGGAGAACCAATTTTTTATAAGGGTTTACAACAAAAAGCTCAGGATTTTATTGGCTATAATAAAATCAATTGCTATCTTCAAAATAAAGATTATAAGGACATGTATCAACTGATTTTAAAGATTCAAGAAGATAAAGACTATAATTTTATTTTTAAAGATTGGGCCAATCAACAAACCAGTGAAATTCCTCAGAAAATCATAGAACAAGTGCAGGAAGAGAATAGAAAGCCTGAGGGACTAGAAAAATTACGCTTAGAGATTTCCAGTGGCAAGTATAATAATATCATTATGATTGCTTTAGGAATACTGGCTCTTATAATCAGTATTTTTTATATAAGATACAAGAGCTGTCTCTTATACACATCTGACGCTGCCGA
>USMD01000035.1 GCA_900555725.1 uncultured Garciella sp.
GTGCCCCAATTTTTGAAGTTGCTGACTTTGGTATTGTAGGAGATGCCCTAAAGATTGTTCCTTACCTTACTGAAAAAGTGAAAGCAGAAAGAGCAGCTAAATAAGGTAATTTTTTGATAGCGTCCCCTTCTAGATAGGGGCGCTATTCATTATATGCAAAAGTACAATATAATTAGGGGGAATTATATGAGTTTTGAACAGGAGTATCAAGAAAAATTGGTAAGTGCCGAAGAGGCAGTAAAAGTAATAAAGTCCGGGGATTGGTTAGATTATGGCTGGACTACAGGGATCCCCGTAGCCCTAGATAAGGCTTTGTCAGCCCGTATGGAGGAGCTTATTGACATAAAGGTAAGGGGAGGACTTCTTTTATGGGAACCAGAAATTTTTAAAATAAAAGATCCAAAAAAACATTTTTCATGGAATTCCTGGCATATGTCTGGTATTGAGAGAAAGGCTATTAACAGAGGTTTTGTTTATTATAGTCCCATTAAGTATTCAGAACTTCCAAGGTATTATAGAGAATCCTCTTGCCCCAATGATGTGGCTATGTTTCAAGTAGCTCCTATGGATGAACATGGATATTTTAATTTTGGTCCTAATGCTTCCCACCTAATGGCAATCTGTCAAACCTCTAAAAAGGTAATTGTGGAAGTCAACAAAAACATGCCCCGATGTCTTGGAGGATTTGAGGAAGGCATTCATATTTCAAAAGTAGATATGATTGTAGAAGGAGAAAATCCACCTATTGCTCAGATGGGGGGAGCTAAAGAACCTAGTGAAGTAGATCAGGCAGTTGCTAAGATGATTGTAGAGGAAATCCCCAATGGAGCATGTTTGCAGTTAGGAATTGGAGGTATGCCCAATGCAGTGGGAGCATTAATTGCTCAATCAGATTTAAAAGACTTAGGAGTTCATACAGAAATGTATGTAGATTCTTTTGTAGATATGGCAAAGGAGGGGAAAATTAATGGTTCTAAGAAAAATATAGATCCTTTTCGTCAAACCTATGCCTTTGCTGCTGGTACTAAGAAGTTATATGATTATATAGATAATAATCCTGAGCTTATGAGTGTTCCTGTAAGTTATACCAACGATGTAGGAGTAATCGCATCTATCGATAATTTTATTTCTATTAATAATTGTGTAGAAGTAGATTTATTTGGTCAAGTAAATTCAGAGTCAGCAGGATTAAAGCAGATTAGCGGTGCCGGAGGTCAATTGGACTTTGTACTAGGAGCCTATCTTTCTAAAAAAGGTAAGAGTTTTATTTGTTGCTCTTCTACCTTTACCACAAAGGATGGGCAGGTAAAATCTAGAATTTTGCCTACCTTAACCCCAGGTTCTATTGTAACAGATACTAGGGCAAATGTTCACTATTTTGTTACCGAATATGGAAAGGTAAATCTTAAGGGATTGTCTACTTGGCAAAAAGCTGAGGCTTTGATTTCCATAGCTCATCCTGATTTTAGGGAAGAATTGATAAGAGAGGCAGAAAAGATGAAGATATGGCGTAGAACCAATAAGGAATCTTTAGCGTACTAAAAACAATGTAATCTAGCTTATAATATAGCACCTAGAAATCAGTAGTTTGTATTTTCTGATTTCTAGGTTTTTTTATGGGATTTCATTCAAGAGAGAACATCAATTGCGATAAGAATCGTATTTTGCTATACTTTGATTTAGATAATTTAAAGGAAGTAAACGATAAATAAGGAAAAGAGAAGGCATAAAATGCAAATAAACCTAAACCAGAGTGGAGTTTAGAAAAGAATGAATATTAAAATCATAACCCAAGAAAAAATAGGAAAGCCCTTTATAAAAAAAGGGATCAAAGAATATGAAAAACGACTTAGTAGATACTGTAAAATAAAATATATTTCAGTAAAAAAAGTAGAAGATTTGAAGAAATATCTAAAAGAAAAAACCTATCTTATTATAGTACATCCAGGTGAAAAAATGATTTCTTCTGAGAATTTTGCTGAGCATTTTCAACAATTGGGCCTGACAGGAAAAAGTGATATCGTATTTTTTCTATGCTCTCAAGATCTTTCCTACCAAAAAGCCCATAGTTACCTATCTCTTACCTCCATGAACATAGAGATAGAGCTGGCAACTCTTATCCTTTATGAACAAATCTATAGAGCTTTTACCATTCTCCATCATTTGCCCTATCATAAATAGAAAACTTTCCATTTCGTAACTGAGGTCACGTTTTTATTCTGAGTAAATTGGTAAGATTACTACAGAAACAAGGCAACAAGATGGTAAAGATATTACCTAATAGAAAGGTCCTATTCTAAGGAAAACATCTATCACTAAAAAATAGATATTTTCTTAGAATCAAGCCAAATAGAATAATAATAAATGGAGGGATTATCAGTGAGTATGTTTTGTTATCAATGTCAGGAGACAGCAAAGGGGACAGGATGTACACTAAGAGGAGTCTGTGGAAAAACAGAAGATGTAGCAAACCTACAGGACTTATTCATTTATGTTATGAAGGGAATTTCCCTATATTCTGTAGAAGCAAGAAGACTTGGTGTAGTAAATAAAGAAGTAGATGAATTTATTATGAATGGACTGTTTGCTACAATTACCAATGCAAACTTCGATAAAAATGTATTTGTTGCAAGAATAAGAAAAGGATTAGAATTAAGAGAACAAGTAAAAGAGCAATTAAGAAAAGCAGGTGGAAATGTAGAAGCAATCAATCATGATGCTGCTTTATGGACAGGAGAAAGCCTAGAAGAATTTGAAAAGAAGACTCAAACTGTTGGGGTACTTGCTACAGAAAACGAAGATGTTCGTTCTTTGAGAGAATTAATTACTTATGGGATAAAGGGTATGGCAGCTTATGCATCCCATGCTTCCAATCTGGGATATGAAAAAGAAGAAATTTTTGCATTTATGCAAAAGGCATTGGCAGCAACTTTAGATGATAGTTTATCTGCGGATGATTTAGTAGCTTTAACTCTAGAAGCTGGTAAATATGGTGTAGATGTTATGGCTTTATTAGATGAAGCCAATACTGCTAACTACGGAAATCCAGAAATCACAAAGGTAAATATTGGGGTAAGAAATAACCCAGCTATCCTAATTAGTGGTCATGATCTAAAGGATATGGAACAATTATTAGAGCAAACCCAAGGGACAGGGGTAGATGTTTATACCCATGGAGAGATGTTGCCAGCTCACTATTATCCAGCATTTAAAAAATACGATAACTTCGTAGGAAACTATGGAAATGCTTGGTGGAAACAAGATAAAGAATTTGAAAGCTTTCATGGACCGATTCTAATGACAACAAATTGTTTAGTGCCACCAAAGACTTCTTACAAGGATAGAGTATATACCACAAGCAATGTAGGATATGAAGGACTAATCCACATTGAAGAAGATGAAAATGGGAAAAAAGATTTTTCTCAAATTATTGAGCATGCTAAGAGATGCCCGGCTCCAACAGAAATCGAAACAGGAGAAATCGTAGGCGGTTTTGCTCACAATACAGTATTAGGTCTAGCTGACAAGGTAGTAGATGCAGTAAAATCCGGTGCCATTAAGAGGTTCTTTGTAATGGCTGGATGTGACGGAAGAATGAAGAGTAGAGACTACTACACAGAATTTGCCAAACAATTACCAAAAGATACGGTAATCCTAACAGCAGGGTGTGCAAAATATAAATACAATAAATTAGACCTAGGAGATATTGGCGGAATCCCAAGGGTGCTAGATGCAGGACAATGTAATGACTCCTATTCTCTAGCAGTAATTGCTCTAAAATTAAAAGAAGTATTTGAATTAAATGATATTAATGAATTGCCAATCTCCTATAATATCGCATGGTATGAGCAAAAAGCTGTTATCGTATTACTAGCTCTATTGTATCTAGGAGTGAAAAATATCCACCTAGGCCCAACTCTTCCAGGTTTTCTATCTCCAAATGTAGCCAATGTATTAGTAGAAAACTTTGGTATTGCTCCTATGGGAACAGTGGAAGAAGATTTAAAGGTATTTTTAGGATAATATATAGTGTTAGTTACAACTAGCATAATAGATGAACTTACTTGAAATAAGACCCGAGAGGGGTCTTATTTTTTGCAAGAAAAAAGAAATAGAATTTTAATAATCTGAAAAATCCGGGATGGTCATTGTAATTTTTATTTTTTTATTATAAGATAAAAAGAAAAGTCTAGGTTAAAAATCTTGGAGGAAAGTAAATATGAAATTATCAAACCGAGTATTAAACACTGAGCCATCGCCTATGCGAAAACTAAATGGTATGGTAAGAAAGCTTAATGAAAAAGGGGTCAAAGTTTATCAATTAAACATAGGACAACCAGATATTAAGACACCAAAGGCATTTATAAAAGCAGTACAAAATTTTTCTGGTGATATTATTTCCTATACACCTTCAGAAGGGATTCCTGAATTAATTAAGAGTATCCAGGGCTATTATAGAATGTATGATATTTATTTTGATGAGGATGAAATATTAGTAACCAATGGAGGAAGTGAAGCCCTCTTTTATTCTTTTATGGGTGTTTGTGATATAGGAGATCAAATATTAACTCCTGAGCCTTTTTACAGCAATTATAATACCTTTGCTAAACTAGCAGGAGCAGAAATTGTAGCGATTCCTACAAAGGTAGAGGATGATTTTTCCCTCCCTTCCTTTGAAAAATTAGAATCCTTGATAAATGAGAAAGTAAAAGCCATCTTACTTACTCATCCAGGAAATCCCACAGGAAAGGTGTATACCCAAGAAGAAATGGATCGAGTTGCAAGGCTTGCCGTAGAACATGATTTATTTATCATTGCCGATGAAGTATATAGGGAGTTTGTATATGATGGAATTGACTATACCAGTTTTGCAAGTAGGGAAGACATAGAGAGCAGAGTTATTATTATAGATAGTGTTTCCAAAAGATATAGTGCTTGCGGGGCAAGAATTGGTTGTATTTCTTCTAAAAATAAAGAACTTATAAGACAGTTATTAAAGATATGTCAAAGTCGTTTATCTGTATCCATCTTAGATCAGATTGGAGCTACTGAACTTTTTAAAATTCCAAAGGAATACTTTCATGAAGTTATAGAGGTCTATAAAAGGAGAAGGGATGTTGTCTATAAGGCTTTAAGTCAAATGGAAGGAGTTATCTGCGGAAAACCTCAAGGAGCTTTTTATATTATTGCAAAATTACCTATAGATGATAGCGATACCTTTGCCAAATGGATGTTAAAAGACTTCTGCATAAACAATGAAACCCTACTCCTTGCTCCAGCAAAATCCTTTTATTCTACAGAGGGAATAGGCTATAACGAAATGAGAATTGCCTATATTTTAGAGGAAGAACCTTTAAAAAAAGCTATGTATATTCTGGAAAAAGCTCTAAAGGCATACCCAGGAAGAAACTAAGGAAAAGGTGAATGAATTCATTCACCTTTTTTTAGTTTCATAAGAAATTTTATAAAATCTAAAAAATTTTAAGTTTTACACTTTACAACTTTATCATAATGAAGTAATATAGAAAGAAAGTAGTTTTTAAAGGAAAGGGGACGGATAAAATGGAAGAGCACCATTATCATTCTAAAATACAGGATAGGTCTATAGATGAATTTTTCCAAGGAGTTTTACAATTAAAGACCATGGAAGAATGTTATAGATTCTTTGAAGATGTTTGTACCATAAAGGAAATTCAGAGTATTGCCCAGAGGTTACAGGTGGCAAAATTGTTAAAACAAAATGTAAAATATGCTGAAATAGAAGAACAAACCAAAGCAAGTACTGCTACTATTAGTAGAGTAAATCGGTGCTTAAAATATGGAGCGGAAGGATATAACATGGTATTAGAAAGATTAGGCTATACAAACAAAAATGAAGAAGAAAAGCAAGAACCATAAACCAAGAGGAGGTACTTATCATGAGGAAAAAACTAACGATATTTACAATTTTATTATTAATGGCTTTATTATTGGCATTTGGTTGTAGTAGCAAAGAATCCTCTGCTGGGGGAAAAACTTCAGAAGGACAAGTTACTAAAGCCCAAGGAGATGATTCTTTAGCAAAGATCAAAGAAAAAGGAAAATTTGTAGTAGGATTAGATGATGGATTTCCACCAATGGGTTTTCGAGATGAAGATGGTAACATTGTAGGATTTGAAATTGACTTAGCAAAAGAAGCTGCCAAGAGAATGGGAGTAGAGGTAGAGTTTAAGCCTATTGACTGGGCTGGAAAAGTGTTAAGCCTAAATAGTGGGGAGATTGACGTAATTTGGAATGGCCTTACTATTACCCCTGAAAGAGAAAAAGAGATCCTATTTTCTAAGCCTTATGTATATAGTGATCAAGTCATTATTGTAGCAGAGGATTCTGCTATTGAGAATAAGGCGGATCTTAAAGAAAAAGTGGTAGCATCTCAAGCAGGCAGCAGTAGTTATGATATTGTAACAGCTGATGCAGAGGTTATGGATATGATAAAAGGTGGAGAAGTAAAACAATATGGACAATATACCCAGGCACTTATGGATTTATCTGCCGGTAGAGTAGATGCAGTTGTGATAGACGAGACAGTAGGAAGATACTATATGACCCAAAAATCCGGTGAATATAGAATATTAGAAGATAACTTTGGGACAGAGGAATATAGTATTGGATTTAGAATGGAAGACAAGACATTTAGAGATGAAATAGATAGAGTCCTAGCTGAAATGATAGAAGATGGTACAGCAGTAGAAATTTCAAAAAAATGGTTTGGGGAAGACATATTTGCAAGGTAGGAGGCAATTTTATTTATGGAGTATATTTTAAATGCAACAGCTTTTATATTGGAAGGTAGCAAAAATACCTTGGGTTTATATGCCATTACCATAGTACTATCTGTTCCTTTGGGAATTCTTTGTGCCATTGGAAAGCTATCTAGATTTTCTATATTAAGATCGATCATTGGGTTTTATACTTGGCTATTTAGGGGTACCCCTTTGATGTTACAGCTTTTCTTTTCCTACTATGGCTTGGGAGTGTGGGGATTGCAGTTTACAGCCTTTCAAGCTGCTATTATTACCTTTGCATTGAATTATGGTGCCTATTTTACAGAGATCTTTCGTGGGGGAATTCAATCCATTGACAAGGGACAATACGAAGCAGCTCATTGTTTGGGAATGACTAAAAAACAGGCCATGGGAAGAATTATTATTCCCCAAGCAATAAAAAGGGTGCTACCACCTCTATCCAATGAAGCCATTACCTTGGTAAAAGATACAGCATTGGTAGCGGCGATTGCATTATCTGATGTTACCAGAAATGCACAACAAATTGTAAGTAGGGATTTCACTACGATTCCCCTTGTGCTAGCAGCTCTTTTCTATCTATTATTTACCACTATTGTTGTGTGGATATTTAGAAAAATCGAAGGAAAATATGGATTTTATAATTAGGAGTTTTCAAAATGAAAATGATAAAAGCAACAAATGTATCAAAAAACTTTGGCTCTTTAAAGGTTTTAAAAAATATCAATTTTATAATTGAAAAAGGGGAAGTTGTCTCTATCATAGGCCCCTCTGGTTCTGGGAAAAGCACTCTACTTCGATGTTTTCACCAATTAGAGGAGATTCAAGAGGGAACCATTGAGATAGAAGGAAAAATCATTGCTGCAGGTGGGCAAACGAAAGAATATTCTATTACTCCAGAGGAGAAGAGACAAGCGGTATTAAAAATGGGGATGGTATTTCAAAACTTTAATTTATTTCCCCATAAAACCGTATTAGAAAATATTATAGAAGCCCCTTTGGTTGTACTAAAGCAGAACAAAGAAGAGGCCGTTCAAAAGGCAGAACAGCTTCTGGGAAAAGTAGGATTATTATATAAAAAAGATGTCTATCCTTCTCAATTATCTGGGGGTCAAAAACAGCGGATTGCCATTGCGAGGGCATTAGCTATGGAACCGAATATTATGTTATTTGACGAGCCTACCTCTGCCTTAGATCCAGAGTTGGTAGGAGAAGTATTAAAGGTGATTAAAGAACTAGCTGAGGAAAATAGAACAATGATTATCGTCACCCATGAGATGGCCTTTGCCAGAGAAATATCTGATCGAATCCTATTTATGGATAACGGGGAGATCTTAGAAGAAGGGACCCCTGAAGAAATATTCCAAAACGCTCAAAACCCTAGGATACAAACTTTCCTAAGCAAGATTTTATAAACAGAGTTCTTGGCTTCAGATGGAGTTTTTACTCCAACTGAAGTTTAGGAATCGTTATCCAGGGACATAGCTGCTGTTATACACAGTATAAGAACTCTAACTTGCTAAAGCAAGAAAGCTTTCGTATCTCCCACTTTGATAGAAGTGGGAGTCTTACGGCAGATAGTCATCGGATAAACAGACGAGAAAAACTCTTTTCCTTTACTTTGGTTTTAGGAAGAGAGTTTTTCTTTTAAGCAGTCATAGTATATACTATTAGTAAATAAAGTAATGACATAAGGTACATAAAAAGGTGAGGAGGAGTCTCATTGGAAGAGCAAAATAAAATAGAACAAAAAAGCATTCAAGAATTTCAAGTGGAAGACAGAGTGCAAAATTTTTTTATTATAAAAGAAATGGAAATAAGAAAGAATAAAAACAACAAAGATTATGCAAGCCTAATTTTAGGAGATCAAAGCGGAGAAATCAATGCAAAAATATGGGATTTAAATAATATGGATCCATCCCTCTATCAAGAAAATACCTTGATCAAAGTAAGGGGCAGAGTCACAAAATGGCAGTCTCAGCTACAATTTAATATAGAAAGAATTCGAAGAGTAAAAGAAGAAGATGGGGTGTCCATTCGGGACTTTATCCAAAGTGCTCCCTATGATTCCCAATGGATGTATCAAGAAATCATAAAATATCTAGAAAAAATAGAAAATCCAGATATCTATATGATTGCAGAATATATATTAGAAAGCAAGAAAGAAAAACTGATGTATTTTCCAGCAGCTAAGTCTAACCATCATGCCATTCGAGGAGGACTTTTGTATCATACTTTGACCATGCTAAGGGCAGGGGAAAAATTATTGGAGATATATACTTACCTAAATAAGGATTTGCTTTTCGGAGGGGTCATTCTACACGATATGGCAAAGGTAGAGGAAATGGACGCCAGTGAATTAGGAATTGTAAATGACTATCAAGTAGAAGGGAAATTACTAGGTCACATTATCCAAGGAATCAAGCAAATCGATCGAGTAGGGAATGAGTTGGGGGCAGATCCTGAAATTATCATGCTTTTAGAGCATATGATTCTATCCCATCACTATGAGCCAGAGTTTGGAAGCCCTAAAAAACCCTTAATACCAGAGGGGGAATTACTACACTATCTAGATGTTATCGATGCACGGATGTATGATATCAATACTGCCCTTTCTACCACAGAGAAGGGTGAGTTTTCTGATAGGGTTTGGACATTGGATAATAGGCGACTCTATAGGGCTAATTTACAATCCAAGAACGGGGAATAGAGTAAAGAGATTTGCTAGAGTTCTAAGGATTAGAGTTTGTAATCATTTAGTATAATAGATTATTTTAAATTTTTTTTTAAAAATCTTCTCCTGGGGTAAATATAGTAAAAATTATTAAAAAGAGTATTTGAAATAGGAAGTGATTTTTAGGTTCAGATAGAATTTGCTTCTTACCCAGGTGCATAGCAGTACTTATCCGCTGGGAGTATCAAAAGTGGTAGCGTCCGGATAAATTTGGATTAAAGGAGAGAAAATAGTGAATGATACAAAACAAGTCAATGTATTTGTAAATTATTTCAAAAGCCAAGAAAAAAAACCAGAAGATTTCAAAATCGGTGTAGAATTTGAGC
Source organism: uncultured Garciella sp. (assembly GCA_900555725.1). GTDB lineage: Bacteria > Bacillota > Clostridia > Eubacteriales > Garciellaceae > Garciella. The sequence goes on from USMD01000035.1 coordinate 9,843, forward strand.
ATTTTATTATAGATAAAAAGACTCTAAAGTCCATTAACTACTACGATCAAAGGGGAGTAAAAGATACCTTAGAAAAATTGGAAGCACAAGGATGGAAAGGAAAATATGAAGGGAAAAACATACTTGGCTTAAGTAATGAAACCCAAGTGATTACATTAGAACCCGGGAGTCAGTTTGAATTTAGTATAAAGGAACCTAAAAAACAGATTAAAGAGATAGAGAAAGAATATTTTAAATTCTTAAATGAAATCATCCCTATTTTAGAAGAAAAAGATCAATATCTTGTGGCTACTGGCTATCATCCCGTAAGTAAAATCAATGATTTTGATATCATTCCGAAGGAAAGATATCATTATATGTATCAATACTTTCAATCCAAAGGAAGTCATGCCCATAATATGATGAAGGGTACAGCTGCATTACAAGTAGCATTAGACTTTTCTTCCCAGGAGGATTACATTAAAAAATATCAAGTGGTCAGTAGTTTGAGTCCTGTAGCCTACGCTCTGTTTGATAACTCCTATTATTTTGAGGGAGAAGTATGGGATAAACACAATTTAAGAACTCTTATATGGGAGAATATGGATAAGGATAGATCAGGAGTGATAAAGGTTGCCTTTGACAGAGATTTTGGATATTCAAAATATGCCCAGTATATTTTAAATACTCCTCCTATTTTAATAGATAATGGAACAAAAGTTTACTATACAGGGGATCAATTGGCAAAGGATGTTTTTGATCCAGATGACTATACTCAGGAAGAACTAGAGCATATACTCACCATGGTCTTTCCCGATGTAAGAACCAAAAAATACATAGAGATTCGAATGATGGATTCCCTCCCCTATCCATTAAATCTATCAGTGGTAGCTTTTTGGAAGGGACTCTTATATCATCAACAAAATTTAGATACCCTATATCATATTATTCAGGAAGTAAGACTAGAGAATATTGATAGGGCAAAGAAAGAAATCATTGAAAAGGGATTAGAGGGGACTTTTAAAGGAAAGCCTATTCGTGAAATAGGAAAGGAATTAGTAGACTTAGCTAAAAAAGGTTTAGATTCTGATGAAATAAAATATATAGACCCCTTAGAAGAAATGATAAAAGAATTTAAAAATCCCTACGAGATCACTAAGGAAAAAGCTCCTATGGGGAAAAGAGAATCCATAGATTGGTGTATTTTAAATCATTTAGTAAAGAAAAAATAAAAAACCTTCCTTCTATGTCAAAAAATTTAAAAGAATTTCCACAAACTATACTAATTATGTTTAGAATTGGGAACATTATAGATAAACTCAGTTTCATTTCTTCCATTCTATAGTGAAACGAGGCAATCAAAAGGAGGTTTTTAAAATGAACATTGGAAGATTAATTATAAACATTATTGTTTCTGCTATTGCTATAGCTATAGCAGCCTTTCTTACCCCTGGTTTTTCCATTGAGGGAGGAATAAGTTCTTTGATTATTGCAGCCATTGTCATTGGCATACTAGATTGGGCCATTCAAAAAGTAGTGAAACTAGATGCTTCTCCCTTTGGAAGGGGATTAGTAGGTTTTATTTTAGCAGCTGCCATACTATTTATTACAGGGAGAATTGTAGAAGGGTTTAATGTATCCTTTTGGGGAGCCATTCTAGGTGCCTTAGTATTGGGAATTGTAGATGCCATTATTCCCGGAGAGGACAAAGCCATGTAGAATTTTAAAATGAAGTGTTAAAACAAGATCGAGACTAAATAAAAAAAGCCATAGATGTTTCATGAAGCAGTGACTTAAGTGCCCCTTTTCTATCATTGGTTTTATTTAATAGAAAAAGAGGCATTTTTGGAGCAGTGCAGTGAAGAATCTATGGCTATATTTTATATAATATTATCTATTGTGCTAGTTCATTTAGATTTGCTAATGTTCTAAGGTTTAGAGTTTGTAAGCTCGCTATAGCACAAACGGGTTAAATTAGGAATTTTCCTTAAAATCATGTAAAATGAAAGATAAGAATTTCAGTTAAAGGAAAGAATAGAGAAAAATGAATATTTTATCTTTAGTAACCAATTTAATCGATCAATATGGATATATTGCCATTATCATAAGTGCTTTTTTAGAAGGGGCATCTGTCCCTTTCCCAGGGTCAGCAGTTTTGGCTCTTGCAGGATTTCTCATTCGCCAAGGAGAGATCAATCTTTGGGTAGCCATATTTTTAGCGGCAGCTTCCTATAGTATTGCCTCTATCATTCCCTACTCTATTGGCAAGAAATTAAAGGAAACATTATTTGATTTCCTAGAAGATCATTTTAAAATTTCTAGGAAAAAGGTTGAAAATATAAAGAAAATTTTTAATCAATACGGGGAAATCAGTGTATGTATTACAAGATCTTTTTTTATAGGAAATTATATTTCCTATTTTGCCGGAATTGCTCAAGTTCCCCTTATAAAATATTTTCCTTTTACTTTTATAGGAATATTACCCTGGGCTTTTTCCTATCTAGTGTTAGGATATATTTTTAGAGGAAGTCTTGAAAAAGTTGCCAACTTTTTAGATCAATATAATGTTTTTGGGATTTGGACTTTGGTAGGGATTGGGATTGCTGTATTATTTATTATTTTAAAGTGGTACAGAAGTAGAAAATCAAAAAATCGAGAATCTGATCGAGAATAAGGTCAAAACTTAGTTTGTATTTTTTAAAATGTGGAAGAAATTTCTAAGTATAGTGAAGGCTTATCCAGTTTTTCCCGAAAATTACAATCTAAGATTGGGAGATTTAAGGTTTCATAATAAGAAGTAGCTGATCATCGGATAAATTTATCCGATGATCAGCTGCTTCTTATTGTATTAGGATAGAATCAGATTTATAATTTGCCACCAGGTAAATAGAAATAATAAAATAACTAATAATGCCATTCCAATCACAAATGTTGTTAATAAGATATTTTTAAATTTTAACATAACATCTCCTTTTTTTAATAGATTTCAAAAAGTTATATAAATATATCTTATCCTTAAATTTTGCCTTTACTCTAGGAGAAACATAGTTTAAAAATAGAAAAATATAGAAAGGATTAAAAACAGTAAAAGAAGATTAGAATTTACTTATACTTTTTTAACAGGATTTAAAAAATCTTAACAAAAACTTTATATTTTTTGTGCTACAATTCTGTAAGTTGATATAGAAGGGATGTGGTGCTTATGAATGTTATCATAATTATTTTCTTAATTATTGTTTTTCCCTTAGGCTATCAATTTATAAATAAATTTTTTGATATAATAGATCCTATAGAATCTTATTCTGAAGAAAGAAAGGCAGGATCTATGGAAAATAACTCTAAAAAAGCTTTGATATTAGGTAATGATACCGATGAATTTGTACGGTTACTAAATAAACAGGCTATTTCCTGTACTGTAATCACTGATTCTAACTTATTGGATCCATCAAACTTCTATGATTATTTGATTGCTGTAAGTCATTCTGACCTTGATAATCTTATTACTTGTTCTATTGGATCTAAAAGGATGGGAATCAAAAAAATCATTGCCTTATGTAATTTTTCTTACAATAGGAAGATCTATGAGGATAATCACATCCCATATTTATATGGAGAGAATATTGAAGCAAATCGGTTCGTAACCACATTATTATCTGCTTCTCATTAAATATAGGAGATGACTTGAATGTTTACCATTAAAAAGATAAAGCTTACGTATACTCAAATTATTGTGTTTGGTACATTTGCACTGATCCTTTTGGGGGCATTTTTATTAAGTTTGCCAATTTCCGCAAGGAATGGAATGAAAACCCCTTTTATAGATGCCCTATTAACAGCATCCTCTGCATTTTGTGTAACAGGATTAATTGTATATGATACCTATACCCATTGGTCATTATTTGGACAAATAGTCATATTAACATTGATACAAGTTGGTGGACTTGGATTTATGACGATCATCACCTTGTTTTCATTGATTTTAAAAAGAAAAATAGGTTTAAAAGAGCGTAGATTATTAATGGAATCAGCCAATACTTTAAATATTGGAGGGATTGTTCGCCTGGTCAAAAAAATTATTAAAAGAACCTTTATCATAGAAGGAATTGGTGCGGTGATATTGGCCCTACGCTTTTATTCTGAAATGGGGTTATTAGAAGGGTTCTACAATGGGGTATTTCATTCTATTTCTGCCTTTTGCAATGCAGGTTTTGATATTATGGGAAAATATGACCCATTTACATCCTTAACAAGATATACAGATGATATTGTAATAAATTTTACTATTATGACTCTTATTGTAGTAGGAGGACTGGGATTTCTTGTATGGGATGATATTATAGAAAATGGTTTTTCCTTTCGTAAATATCATTTGCATTCTAAAATAGTAATCTCCATCACTACCATTTTAATATTTGGGGGTGCAGCTTTCTTTTATATATTAGAAGGAAGCAGTAGTATGGCGAATATGAGTACCTATGAGAGAATCTTAGCTTCTCTTTTTCAATCGGTTACCCCCAGGACTGCTGGCTTTAATACCATTGATCAAACCATGCTTTCTGAAAGCGGGAGTCTTTTGACCATGTTATTGATGATTATAGGTGGAAGTCCTGGTTCTACAGCAGGAGGGATTAAAACAACAACCCTTGTCGTATTAATCATAGGGTCTATCTCTTCAGCTAAGCGAACTTCAGAACTCACAATATACAAACGTAGATTAGAGAATGATTCTTTAAAAAAGGCAAGTTCTATTACCATTATGTATATGATGACTGCACTTGTATCTATTATGGTATTATGTGCAATAGAGGATTTTTCTCTGAAACAAATTATGTTTGAAGTTTTTTCCGCTTTAAGCACCGTTGGATTAACAATGAGTGTAACCCCTAATTTAACAAGCGGTTTGTCTAAGCTTATTATTTCTTTATTAATGTATGGAGGAAAAGTAGGGGTTTTATCATTGGCTGCTGCTTTGTCGGAAAAGAAAGAAGCAGTTCAATTAAGTAGACCTACGGAAAAGATTGTTATAGGCTAATCATAAAAGAATGGAGGATATGGTTATGAAATCAATTTTGATTATAGGAATGGGTGCCTTTGGACGTCATTTAGCACTAAAAATGATGGACTTAAAAAATGATGTCATGATTATTGATAAAGATGAATCTATTGTAGAAGAGATGTCATCCTTAGTGACCGATGCGCAAATTGGAGATTGCACAAAGGAAGAGGTTTTAAGAGCAGTAGGTGTAGGCAATTTTGATATGTGCTTTGTAACGATAGGAGATGACTTCCAATCTTCTCTGGAAATTACTAATTTACTGGAAAATTTAGGAGCTAAGTATGTTATCTCTAAGGCAAGTAGGGATATTCAAGCAAAATTTCTATTGAGAAATGGAGCCGATCAAGTAGTATACCCTGATAAGGATATGGCTGAAAAATTAGCCCTGCGATGCAGTTTAAATAATATATTTGATTATTTTGAAGTTACCCCTGATTATTTAATATTTGAATTACCCATCATGGACAATTGGATTGGGCAAAGCGTTGAAAAAATAAATATCCGTCGAAAATATCATATCAATATCTTAATCATTAAAAATGGTGACAGCATTATGACCATGCCTAAGGCAGATTATATTTTTAAAAAGGAAGATATGATGATTGCCTTTGGTAGGGCTGAGGATGTAGTGAAATTAAACAATAGTAATAGTTAGATATTAGATAAGTTATAAAAATACTCCCTTCTCCAGGGATCCTAATGGATGCTACCAATAAATTCATAGGGGCAGGAAGGGATGAAATCCCCCACTGCCCCATGAATTTATTCATCAGTGAATCGATACCCCACCCCTATTTCCGTTAGGATAAAATGGGGTTTTGAGGGGTCTTTTTCAATTTTTCTTCTTAGACTAGCCATAAAAACACGGATGCTTTTGGAGTCTTCTGTCTGCCCATACCCCCATACTTCCTTAGAAATTTGGCTATGGGTTACCACTTTTCCCCTGTTGGAAATTAAAAATACCAAAAGCTTATATTCTATAGGGGTGAGATGCACTTCCTGATCGTCTACCCAAATTCTATGTTTTTTAGTATCAACTATAAGATAATCAAAATGATAAACACTTTCAGGTACATGGGAAGTTTCTTTTTCAATTAATCTTTCCATAACTCGGATGCGGGCAAGAAGTTCTCCCATGGAAAAGGGTTTTGTCACATAATCATTAGCGCCCGTATCTAGTGCTTCAATTTTGTCATGTTCTTGTTCCCTTGCAGAGACTACGATAATTGGAATCTCAGATACTTCTCGGATTTGCTTAATAATGTTAACTCCATCCATATCAGGAAGTCCTAAATCTAATAGGATCATATCTGGATTTTCTGTACAAAAGCTTAAAATACCTTCCTTACCATTTCGGCATAGTATTACTTGATAACCCTTTGCCTTTAATGCCATTGACATGAAGTTTATGATTTTATGATCATCTTCGATAATCAATATTTTTGTATCCAATAGATTATGCCTCCTCCATAGGTAAAATAACTTTAAAAATGGATCCCCCAGTCTTTCTATTTTCAGCAGTAATGGTTCCATTATGGGCTAAAAGGATTTGCTTGCAAATGGATAATCCAAGACCAACCCCTAGGCTACTATCCACAACATTTTTAGATTTAGTAACAAATTCATCAAAAATAAAATCTTTTATTTTAGGATCAATTCCTATTCCATCATCAGCCACCTCAAAAATCACATGATTCTCTTCCTGGTATGCCCTTAAGAATATATGGGAGTTTTCTCCAGAATGGGTATACGCATTCTCTAAAAGATTTACCAGTACTTGTACTATAAGTTTTCCATCTACATAAATTAATAGGATGTCTTTTGGTACCGATACCTTTAGTCTACCAGAAGAAGTCACATGGGGGACATGGGTAAGGGCTTGATTAATAATATCATCCACAGCTTCGTAGTCTTTATTTATGGTCAGCTTTCCTTCAGAAATACGGGTCATGTTTAAAATATTTTGCACCGCATTAATGAGCCATATAGATTCTTCATTCATATCCTTTACTAATTTTTTAATGGATTCGGTATCTAGAGTATCATAGTTTTCTAGAATAAGTTCGCTGGCTCCTTTAATCCCTGTGAGAGGTGTTCTCAAATCATGGGAGATACTCCTTAACAAAGTGCTTTTTAATCGCTCACTTTCCATGACAATTCTTAAGTTTTCCCGTTCATTGTATATAAATTCTCGATCAAGTACAAGGGCCATCTGATAAACGATGGTCTTAATGACCATTTCATTGTCTGTTGATATAGCAGAATTTTCATTGATAATTTCCATTGTTCCTATGGGATTGGCCAAGCCTTTTATAGGAATCATATATACACTTTTATTACTGTCTCTTATACACATCTG
>USMD01000036.1 GCA_900555725.1 uncultured Garciella sp.
TCGTCGGCAGCGTCAGATGTGTATAAGAGACAGCCTTTAATATTGTTAAGTATAATTATTATTAACTTATAATGATTATAAATTAATAATAATATATTCCCAAAAATTTGTCAATGGTATTTCAAAAAATTCTCTTAAAATTTCTTATTTTCATTTTTTCTCCTTAAGGACTTATTTTATATGTACCACTGTTTTTCTTTTCTAAATCAAAATATTACTTCTTTAGGAAGATTCATTTATTAGTTTTGCAGATGTAGAAGATATCAATACTTTAATTCCTGATTCTGGTATTCAAAAAAAATATAAAAAAACAATTTGAGTTATATTGAAAGGTGAAAAAGGTATTTTTTCTCATTCATCATGGTATGATAGAAGCAAGAGTATTTAAGAAATGGAGTGATAGGAAATGAATATTGCACTAATTGCCCATGATAAGAAGAAAGATGATATGGTAAGACTAGCAATTGCCTACAAAAAAATCTTACAAAAACACAATTTATATGCCACTGGCACTACCGGCAAAAGAATTATAGAGGCAACAGACCTAATAGTCCATCGTTTTAACTCTGGCCCATTGGGAGGGGATCAACAAATTGGTGCTTATATCTCCGATAATAAAATGGACTTAGTCATCTTTCTTCGGGACCCTTTAACACCTCAACCCCACGAGCCAGATGTATCTGCATTAATCCGGCTAAGTGATGTCTATTCCATTCCACTGGCAACCAATATGGGAACGGCAGAAATTTTACTTAGAGGCTTGGAGAAAGGCTTTTTAGATTGGCGAGATTATAGACGTGGGAAAAAGGTATAAATTAGCCCAATGGATTAATATAAAAAAGTGGATAAAGTCCTTTCTAGGAACTTTGCCACCTTTTTTCGCCTATATTATACTTAGACGAAAACACAAGGGGACGGTTCTTTTGTGCTATATCCTCCTTATAATTCCAAAACTAACTCCTGTTAATCGTTCTATCTGCCTTATGGACAGTCCTCGGCTTTTTAATTCTTTAATAATCTTATCTCTTTTATCTCTTTGAAAATCCTGAACTCGCCCTGGATCTTCTACTTCAGCTATTTCTATTATAATTTGTGTTCCTTCTGTATCATCGATTCTACCTTGCTCTTCATATTCAAGGCACCTGTCATCATTTTTCTTCTCGTTAAAGTTTTTAAATAATTTTACAGCTCTTTTTTTATTCTCTGCGAAAAGACTTAATGGAAAATTTATATCACAAATATTGACTTTTCTTATGTATTCATTATAGCTGCTCCAAGAATATTTTTTAATGTCTTTCTCAATACCTGCCTTTATTGGATTCTGATGTATATATCGCAGTACTGTTAAAAAATATTTATCATCTTCTACTGGCTCACTTTTATACCTATCTTGAAACAAAGGCCCTCTTCTTTTGTATTTCCGATTATACCAATATACATAGCTTGCTCCTATTCTTCGAAAAATAATTCCTAAGTCTTCTTTTTCCTCTTTTATGAGTAAATGTACATGATTGTTCATAAGACAATACGCATAGATTGTATATTGACTTACTTTTTTATATTTTTTAATCGTTTGAAGAAGTTTCTTACAATCTTCATGATCCTTAAATACCACTTGCCCGTTAATTCCCCTAAACATCACATGATATATTCCTGTACTGCTTTTTTCCCTTGGTTTTCTTGCCATAAAATCACCTCTTGTTCAATTTGTCATGAGTTAAAGGTAATACCAACACAGAAGAACCGTCCCCTTGTGCTACCCTTGTGCTATACAAAAAGTAAAAACCGCCAAATAAGCCTAGCACATCTTATTTGACGGTTTTCTCTATAATCTCTTCCCCTTCTCTAAAAAAACTACACTCCATCCCTCTTTCCTCTTATAATGATAAGTTAACCCCTGTTTTCTTATCATTATATCCCCCGATATACTTATTATATCTATATATGAAAACGTTGTCAACAGATTCTGTAAAATAATTACTGTTATTATACATCAAAAATCCCCTAATTTTTCATAAAGTAGACACAAATCCCTGTTAATTTTTTTGATAAAAGACTATAATAAAAATGTATGCTTTTCAATAGGAATAGAATTGGAGGGAATTGTAGTGGATTTATTTGAAAGCTTAAAATCAAAGATTCAGAGCGAAAACATACGTATTGTTTTCCCCGAGGGAACAGATCCTCGTATTTTAGGAGCAGCAGCCCGTCTTAAAAAGGATGGCTTATTAGATCCTGTACTCCTTGGAAATCCTGAGGAAATCAAAAAGGTTTCTAAAGAACAAGGAACTGATATAGGAGACCTTGAAATCATTGATCCAAACAATTATGCTGAATTTGACAAAATGGTACAAGCCTTTGTTGAACGTCGTAAGGGTAAGGCCACCGAGGAACAGGCAAGAGAGTTATTAAAAGATGTAAACTACTTTGGTACCATGTTAACTTATACGGATAAAGTTGACGGATTGGTAAGCGGTGCAGTCCATGCTACAGGAGATACTGTTCGTCCAGCATTACAAATCATAAAAACAAAGCCAGGGGTTCATCTTACCAGTGGTTCCTTTGTTATGCTCCGGGGAGAAGAAAGATATTTATTTGCCGATTGTGCCATCAATATTGCACCTAATGCTCAGCAATTGGCAGAAATTGCTGTAGAAAGTGCTAAAATGGCTGAGGTCTTTGATATTGAACCTAGAGTTGCTATGTTAAGCTTCTCCACAAAGGGTTCTGCAAAATCTGATGAGGTTACAAAGGTACAGGAGGCTACAAAGCTAGCTCAAAAAATGGCTCCAAACTATGAAATCGATGGAGAGCTACAATTTGATGCTGCTTTTATAGAAAGTGTTGGACAACGAAAGGCTCCTGGTTCAAAGGTAGCTGGGAAAGCAACTGTATTTGTATTTCCTGAAATACAATCTGGAAACATTAGCTATAAAATTGCCCAACGTTTCGGAAATTTTGAAGCAATCGGACCCATTCTTCAAGGACTTAATAAACCAATTTCTGACCTTTCCCGTGGATGTAACGAAGAAGATGTTTATAAATTAGCTATTATTACAGCAAACCAAAGTTTAATATAATCTAAAAGAGATCGCCTAGGCGATCTCTTTTATTTACTTTAATTCCTCTGATGCAGTTTGTCCAGCAATTCGTCCAAAGACGATAATGTCTGCTACAGCATTTCCACCGATACGATTTCCTCCATGAACACCGCCTCCCACTTCACCTGCGGCATAAAGACCTTTGATAGACTCACCCTCAGTATTGATCACATGGGTCTTAGGATCGATTTTTAAGCCACCCATTGTATGGTGAATTCCTGGTGTAACCTTAAGGGCATAATAGGGACCTTCCTCTAAGGATTGGGTTAAATGTTCTCTTCCAAACTCCTTATCTACCCCTGCCTTAACATTCTCTGCATAAGTTTCCATGGTATCTTGTAAGGTATCTTTATTCATATCTAGCTTTTCCGCTAAATCTTCAATGTCCTCTGCCTTTATGGCATAGTCATTTTCAATATAGCCAGCCAAAGAAGCATTTTCTTTACGCATTTCTTCATTGGTAATTAAATAAGCAGTTCCTCCAGGTTGTTTTAGTATATTTTGAGAGACTACATCCCGGGTTTCTAATTCATCTATGAAACGTCTTCCTTCATTATTGATAAGGATAGCTCCATCTCCCCGTAGTCCTTCTGTAAAAAGATATCCTGTTTCTGGATCGGTAGTAGGATGAATTTGAATTTCTTCAATATCTGTAAGATCTGCACCTACCTCTTTAGCCATAATGATTCCATCTCCTGTTGCTCCCTTATGGTTGGTAGTGGAAAATCCTTTTAAATCTGGTCGATATTTTTCTACCATTTTGCTATTGGCACCAAAACCTCCTGTTGCCAAAATCACTGCCTTTGCATTGATATTAAACTCATTTTGATTTTCATCCTCTGCTACAATTCCTGTAACAGTCCCATCCTTTTCAATAAGCTTGGTTGCCTTTGTATTTAATAGAATATCTACCCCAAGTTTCTCTAATTTATTAGAAAGAACCTTGACAATCACAGGTCCTACTGGTGAACCATCCGCTGGGGTATGGATTCTAGGATTGGTAGCACCTCCAGATAAAGTGACCCTTGTTAGGTTAGCACCCATTTCATTTAACCACTCTACAGCATCGGGAGCATTGTCTACTAAGGTATGTAAAAGCTCAGGATCATTTTTATTATGTCCTCCCTCCATAGTATCTTGATAAAAGGTTTCTTTGCTATCTTCAATGCCTGCTTGTTCTTGATATTTGGTCTCAGCAGCATTGATTCCACCAGTAGCCAAGTTAGTATTTCCACCTACCAATGGCATTTTCTCCACTACTACGACGGAGTCTCCTGCCTCTGCTACTTCTATAGCCGCAGACATACCAGCTCCACCGGCGCCTACTACTACCACATCTACATCTAAATCCTTTTGATTAACCTGATCCCCATCTTGATCATTTCCAGCATCCCTCAAATCCTCTATATCTGCCCCCGCCTTTTCGAGAGCTTTAGTTATGGCTTTAATCATGGCCGTACTGGATATCGTTGCTCCACTGACGGCTTCTACATCAAGACTTTGGGTATCTAAAATCCTAGAGGTAATCTCCTTAGCAGCCCCCTCTGCAAGGCTTGGGGTCTCCTCAGAAGCATCAATTTTAATGTCACTAATTTTCTCCTCTGTTACAGTTACCTTGGCAGTTACATCCCCGCCATGACCCTTTGCACTAGCCTCATAGGTTCCTGGCTTAAGCTTGCCCTGGACTGTTTCTCGATCTTGATTTTCATCCTGACCAGCACATCCTATAGATAGTCCCAGGATAGAAAATACCAATAAAAGTGCCACCAAGGCTTTGATTCTTTTTTTCATATCTTATCCTTCCTTTCTTATATAATTCATTCTACTATCAAAGAACGTTCATGAATACATTGTAGCATAATGTCAATATATTAACAATTTATCTCCCGTCTATACTCCCACTATCGTGAATAAGGTAGCTTAGAGTTGGGAAACTTCTTGGCAATATAGACTAAAAATATCTAATCCTGTTTATGATTTACTTTTTTAAGTTCCCTATGCTCTTCTGAAAGCAAAGGTTTCTGTGGTTAGAAGCAAAATAAAAAAGCAGCTAAGCTGCTTTTTTATCCAAAGATAGCATTTAAAATCAAAACCATTACAAATCCCACTGCCCATACAATGGTCGTAGTAATAGACCATATTTGCATTTGTTCCTTTGCTTCGGTTAATCCCATGGTTCTGGTAACCACATGGAAGAAACTATCATTGAAATAAGAGAAGAATAAGGAACCAACACAGGCTGATAGAGCCCCAAATAAAGGGCTTGCCCCTAAGCTTGCAAGGATGGGCGCTGTAATGGATGCAGAAGTAAGCATAGCAACAGTACCACTCCCCTGAATAAACCTTAATAATGTAGCAATTAAAAATGGAAGTAAAATAGCTGGTAATCCTGTTTGAGCAATGATTTGAGCAATATGCTCTCCTACTCCACTATCTTTAATGATCTGCCCTAGGGCTCCACCACCACCGGTTACCAAGATAATAATCCCTGCGGAAGTAATTCCCTTTTCCATTTCACTTAGGGTTTCCCTTCGGGTAAATCCTTTTGTTAAACCAACAATAGCCACAAGGGTTCCAATGGCTACAGCAATAATAGGTTCTCCTAAAAAAATAATAAAATCTACAAATCCTCCCTGTATCTCCATTACTTCAAAAACATTATTGATTAAAATTAAAACAATAGGTACAATAATTGGTGTAAAGGAAATTGCTACCCCGGGTAAATCCTCATCTCCAAAGTTTTCTATAGATTCATTGATCTCCATTGGCCTTTTTGGTCTTATCCAACTCTCTCCAGATTCATCAGGTAGTTGATAAATCCTTTTTCCAATATATTTTGCATAAAGAATCCCTGCGATTGTCATAGGAATGGCAATCACAATCCCCCATAACATAAGTGTACCCACGCTTACTCCAAAGATTCCTGCTACCCCTACCGGTCCTGGTGTAGGTGGTACCATAGTATGGGTAATTACCAAACCTGTTGCCAGAGCAACTCCTAGGGAAATTACAGATTTTTTTGTCTGTCTAGACAATGCCTTTGCTAGGGGTGATAAAATTACAAATCCTGAATCACAAAAAATAGGAATAGATACCAAAAATCCTGTGGTAGCAAGGGCGATTTCTTCCTTGCCTTTTCCTAAAATCCTTAGGAAAGTGTTGGCCATAGTCTTGGCAGCTCCAGAAGCTTCAAAAAGAGCGCCCATCATTACCCCAAGGCCTATAATAATTCCTATACTCCCTAGAGTTCCTCCAAATCCACCAGTAATACTTGTAATGATGTCTTCATAAGGCACTCCACCAACAATTCCAATGAGAATCGTTGCAATAATCAATGCTAGAAAGGTATGAATCTTTGTCTTCATAATCATGAAAACCAATACAATGAGTCCTACAGCTAACCCAAGAAGCATTTGTGTTTCGGCTGTCATAGTAAGTCCTCCTTATAACTAATATAATCTATTGTACTAATGAAACTGCTTCTAGTTTCAAAGATAGATGTTTCACGAAACAGCGACTTAGTGCCCCTTTTTTTATCTCGACTTTATTATTGTAAAAAAAGAGGGTATTTGTGGAGTAGTGCAGTGAAAACATCTATCTTTGATCAACTAGCACAATAAGTTAACATAACAAATAAAATAGTATGATATCTTTAGATGTTATTCCACTTTCCCTGTAAAATAGGGTGCATATTTGGCTGCAAGTTTTACAGCTTCTATCATACTAACAGCACTGGCAATATTTTTTCCTGCAATATCAAAAGCAGTTCCATGATCCACAGAGGTTCTTAAAAATGGCATGGAATTGGTAATAGAAATGGTTCTTTCAAAGTCTAGGGTCTTAGTAGCAATGTGTCCTTGATCATGATATAGAGAAAGAACCGCTGCATACTTTCCATGTAGTGCTTGGGAGAATACAGAATCTGCCCCAATGGGACCTACCACATCATATCCTTGTTTTTTTGCTTCCTCTATGGCTGGGATCACGTGTTCTACCTCTTCATTTCCAAACAATCCATGTTCTCCAGAGTGGGGATTTAATCCTGCTACTGCTAAGGTTCCCTCTACTCCTAATCGCTTCATAGCCTCAGTACATCTTTTGATATAATCTAGAACCCTATCATAGGTAACTGCATCACAGGCATCTCGTAAGGACATATGTCTAGATAAGAAAAATACTCTTAAATTTCTTACTTCAAACATAGTCAGAGGATCTTCCACTCCTGATAGGTCTGCTAAAATCTCTGTATGGCCAATATAGGGTACTCCAGCCGCCCTTAGGGACTCCTTGTTAATCGGTGTAGTAGCAATAGCATCTACCTTTTTGTTCATGGCCAGCTCTACTGCTTTTTTAATATATTCAAAGGCTGCTTGCCCACACATGGCATTTACTTGCCCAAATTTAAATTTATCTATTTCTATATTATTTAAATCTAGCATATCAATGGTGCCATAGGTAAACTCAGAATCTTCTACCTTTTCTACCACATGAATCTTTAAATCTAATCCTGTAATCTCAATGGCTTGTTCTACTACTTTTTGGTCTCCCACTAAAAATGGATTACAAATATCATAGACTTCCTTCTCCTGAAAGGTCTTTGCAACAATCTCTGGTCCAATCCCAGCAGGGTCTCCTAAAGAGATCCCAATAATCGGTTTTGTCATAATTTCTTCCTCCTTAAATTTCTTAGTCAATAATATCTCCTCTTAATCTTTCTATACAAAGTTTCATAGTATCCTTATCCCCCACCATGCCACCCTTGCTGACAATCCTCAAATTGTCCATTTCTCCTCCAATGAGTCTTCCATAAGCGGCCAGCGGTACAATTTCTTCTTTAATTTTTACTCCCACAGAATGAAGTTCCTCACAAAGAGCCACAGTAATATCTCCACCGCTTACAAAAACTCCTGCTAAAGAATCTCCGGATACCAATACCTCTTTAGAGATCTTGGCTAAACCAGTAGATATCATCAAGGATGCTTCATCTACTGTCATATGATTTCTTTGGGCAATTACCTTTAGGTCCAATTTTCCTTCATTTCTAAGGGGGGTAGTGGTAACAAGGACAATCTCATTATGAGGCTGTGCCATACCTTCCTTTGCCATTTTGGTTGCCCTCTCTATCTCCCCGTATCTAGTGTCTGGTACAATAAGATCCATAGCATTGACATTTACAATATAGGGTTGATAGCTTCGAATCAATTCTTGCAATTGTTCAATGGTAATATCAGTCACTGACCCCACTGTCATAAGTACCTTATTCATTTGATTTCCTCTATCTAGAGTTTCCCGAATCATATCTAAGGTAAAAGGGCCAGGATCTACAGCAATACAATCTACTCCACTAGAAAGAACTGCTTCGGTAACCACAGAAATATCCTTATTGGTAATACTATCAAAGATCAAAAGCTTTGTACCCTTTGCCTTTTCTTCCTTTATGATCCTTTCAATATGCTTTGATCCCTTAGAGATATCCTTTAAAAATACAGATTTGATCTTTCCCTTAAAGTTTTTGCTAAATAGATATTCTACATTGGATGAGTCTACAGGGGCCTTTGCATCCCTTCCAGCATCAGAGTTTTCCAATAAAACACCGTTTACCAGCATTTCTCCATTGAAGACAATTCTTCCGGTATCAGGGTAAGCGGGTACTGCAATAGCGATTCTATCATCTCCCAATTCATCTAATACTGCATGAATCTCAGGCCCTAAATTTCCCCTTAAAGTAGAGTCGGTTCTTTTATTATATACAAGAATATCCTTAGACTTTAACACCCTTGTGGCCTTCCGCACTCTATCATAGGCTTCTTCAAACGTAATGGCACGGCTTCCTGTACTTACTGCTAATACATCGATATCCCTTGGAATTGTTTTTTCTTCCAATACCATTAGACTGGCAGTTTGCAGTCCCGTTTTTTTAATCATAGAGCAGGTCGCATTAGCTCCTGTTAAATCATCTGCAATAATTACAAATCTATTCATAGCTTTCACCTTCTTCTATAGGAATAATCTTAGTATGATATTTTTCTATAAGACTAGATTGTCTCTCATTGAATTGAATATCTGTAACCATATAGTGGAAATTTTTTACATGATTAATAGAATAGAGCCCTGCTTCGCCTAGTTTAGAATGATCTACTAATAATACAGATTGGTCACAATTTTGGATCATCAACCTTTTTAGCTCTACCTTTTCTTCAGAAGGAGTAAATAGTCTCAAGTCCTCACTAATAGCCGACGTACCAATAAATGCTATATCACAATAGATAGATTTTAGAGCTTGTCTCGCTAAAAATCCCTGGGCGTTTCCTATATTTTTAATAATAGGTCCTCCCAGCATGACCACCTGCACATGATTTAAATTGTAAAGATGGTGGGCTATGTTTATATCATTGGTCACAACGGTTAAATCCTGTAGATTGGAATGTAAAATTTCCTCTGCCAATTCAAAAGTTGTGGTTCCAGCATCCAATAAAATGGTCATCTTATTATGGATCAATCGAAGGGCTTCTCTAGCAATTTTTACTTTTATATCATGATTTTTTAATTTCTTTTCATGATAAACTACTTCTTGGGCCAGGGGCTTTTTTCTCCTAGCTCCTCCATAGGTCCGAAGAATAAGTCCGCTTTCCTCTAATTTATTTAAATCCCTTCTTATGGTAATCTCGCTCACATCAAAATACTCCGATAAGGCCCTTACTTCTGCAGAACCCTTTTTATTTACATACTCCAATATTTTTTCCAATCTCTCTGAAGATAACATCTTACACACACCTTTATGTCGATAGTATGAACATCTTTGATTGACTTTGTTTATCTTAACTTCAATATAACGAAATATCGAATCATTGTCAATCAAAAATAATCTTTTCACAAATTTTTATTAAAAAATTTTTTCAATACATTCATTTAAAATCTTCTCAATCTCTCCTTCCCTTAATCCGCTAAAGGGAAATACTACTAATTGCTTTCCTTTGTGATATCCTTCGATAATTTCTAGATAAATATTTGTTTTTTGGGCTTCCTTAATGATTTCTTGTCTGGTCTTATCCGTTTTGATTTCAAACATCATATGAAGTCCTGAATCATGGCCCAATATATGAATTTTATCCTTTCCTTGTTTTTTGATAAAATCTACAATTTTTTCATTTTTTTTAGAATAGATCTTTCGTATTCTCCTTAAGTGTTTCCCAAAACATCCTTTCTCCATAAATCGAGCTAAAGTTAATTGCTCTATTTTAGAAGAAGATTGAGCATAACGGTTTTTTTGGGAAATATATTTTTTTAAAATATTTTCCGGTAAAATCATATAACTAATCCTTATGGAGGGCAATAGGATTTTTGAAAAGGATCCAAGGTAGATAACCTGTCCTCCCTTATCCAATCCCTGCAGAGCAGGTATGGGAAGGGACTCATATCGAAGAAGGCAATCATAATCATCTTCAATAATAATTCCATCATTTTCTCTGGACCAATTTAAAATTTCTAATCTTTTATCTATGGGCATAACAGAACCTGTAGGATATTGATGAGAGGGGCTGATATAGACCATTTTTGCATGGGAATCCTTTAATTTTTTGATATCTATTCCCTCTTTGGAAACAGGAATAGACACAATATCCATATGATAATCCTCAAATACATTCTTTGCTTGTATAAAACCAGGATACTCCATGGCAATACTATGATGTTCTTTTTTTAACAAAGAACAAAGAATTCCTAATAAATATTGGATTCCAGCCCCTACGACAATTTGATCTCTACTACATCTTACCCCTCGAGTCCTCTGGACAAACTCACATATTTTTTCTCTAAGATCCTCTTCCCCTTGGGGATCTCCACTAGTAAATAGGCTTTCTTTTTGTTCTATTAAAACACTTCCATATAATCTTTTCCACATCTTTACGTCAAAGCTTTCCCTGTCCACACCAGCATTTTTATAAAAAATCCTATGGACTTCTCTAGGAATGGATTTTTTGTTTTGATGAATGGGAAAATCATATTTCCTTAATTCCACTATAAAATAACCCTTTTTAGGAATATTGTTTACATAGCCTTCTACCACCAATTGGTTATAAGCAGACTCTACCGTTGTTTTACTTACCTTCAATTCCATGGACAATTCCCGGATAGAGGGTAGTTTCTCATCCTTTTTTAAATACCCCTTTATAATCTTGGTTTTAAAATAGGTATAAATCTGGATATAAAAGGGTTCTTCTAAACCATCATTTAATAAAATCTGTTCCATTTTATCCCCTTCTGTCCTGATTAAATTATCTAATTCTGTATATTTTCATAGGGTTAAATATTTTGTATTATAATACCATAGTATAAAATAAAAGGAAAGGACGGAGGTCAAATGAATACCAATCTTAAAAAAATAACTTATACTTCTCTGCTTATTGCACTGGTATTTCTTTGTACAGTAGTAATTATCATTCCCTCCCCCTTAGGAGGTTATATTAATCTAGGAGACGCCGCCATATATCTAGCTTCTTATTTCTTAGGGCCTATGTTAGGTTTCCTTGCTGGGGGAATTGGTCCTATGTTAGGAGATTTTTATTTAGGATATGTCCATTATATGATTGGTACGTTGTTCATTAAAGGAACTATGGGACTGGTATCTGGTTATTTGTTCCAAAGGGATAAATATGTTTTAGGATCCATCAGCGGTCTTATGATTATGGTGGTAGGATATTATGGATTTGAAGTGATTTTATTTCACAATCTTCTCTCTCCCTTAGCCAATGTCCCCTATAATCTAGTCCAAGGTATCATTGGCGCTATTGTTGGGGTGGTTGTGATTAAGATGTTAAAGAAAGCTGGAGTAAAAGTATCGTTATAAGATAAACTTAAAAAATAAAAAATGGATGGATATTTTCACTCTGTGAAAATATCCATCCCATTTCTATCTCTTTCTATCCTATTGTCTTTATTTTGTTCCCTATACTGCTTTCAATAATAACATCTTAAGCAAATATTTTAGACATTAACAACCATCTTCAACAGTCATCTTCCTCTTTCTTTTGAAATATCTTGCGCTAGGCTCTTCCACAAAATGGTGGAGGAGATAGGCTAAAAGAATGGATATTGCAACCGGAACTATCAAAAATATTTCATGGGTCATTCCAATTGCTTCCATACAACGAATGATTCCACAACCAATAAATTGATGGGTAAGATATAAAGGATAGGATATTTTTGCTATAAAAGCAATAGGTCTACCTAAAGGTGTTGAAATTCTCACTCCATAAACCACTAGATAAAATAATAAAATATAAAGGATAAAAAACCTAGTATATTCCAAATCATGATTGATATAATGATTATAAATACAAAGCAAAATCACCCCATGGGCAAAGAAATTTTTTTTATTCTTATATAAATAATATAACATAATCCCTACAATAAACATATGAATATATCTAGGCATGATTAACTTAGACATCCAGTCAATTCCTTTGTCATCTAAGTGATTCAGTCTAATCTTACTAAATAGAATGACAAATCCCATAAGAATATACCATACAATAGGGGATATCCCTTTTATATTTTTCCTTTTCCCGAAGGAAATTGCGATAGCTATTATAATATAAAACAACAATTCGTAATACAAAGTCCAATAAACTGTATCTACATTTTCTATACCAAAAAATCTTTGCACCATAGTAAAATTGATTAAAATAGTGGAAAAAGGACGTACCTTCTCAGGTAGAAGGAAAATATTGAAAATTGTGGTCAGAACTATGGCTGCCCAATAGGTAGGATAAAGACGGATTACCCTTTTATGCAAAAACTCAAGTGCAGTATCTTCTTCCCTCAAAGTTATAAAAATTAAAAATCCACTTAACATAAAAAAAAGACTAACCGCTGTATCTCCCCAGGGTACATATATCTCATAATTTCCTATATGCCCAAAGGAGATTTCATAGCGGGTAGTATAATGGTATAACATCACAAGGATAGCTCCTATTCCCCGGAACAAATCCAATTCTTTTATATGTTCTCTGCTCATAAGACGACCCCCATCATCCTGTCTATTCTTATCTAAATCATATCACATCTTTAGTCATGTATAAACACCTATTATATGGAAGTCGTAAATTTACCTAAGGAACATTAGGTCGTCTAACGTGAAACATCTATCCCTTGAAACCATAATAAATTAACTAATATAACAAGATTAAATTAATTTTTTAGGTATCAACTTTTTGGGGACTAGCCTCTTAGGTATTCCTTTCTTGATGATTAGTTTTCTAGTTACTATTTTCTTAATCGTTTGTTCCTCGGCCATCAGAATTAAACCAACCTCCCTTTATATTTGTAATAAATTATACAACAATTCATTTCATTCCTTTAAAAGATAATTGCTAAAACTACTCCTAATAAAGATTACTTATGATTCTAACAAAGCAGAAGGTGTTTCTTAAGGAGTTGCAGCTCCTGGCTTCTCCCCAGAACCTTTGGTTGGAGTATCTGAAGTAGGAGAAGTCGGCGAGTTTTTAGGACCTGATCCAGGGCCTTGACGATTATTAGAGCCACCACCATCACCAGGCTTTCCATTATCATCAGGACCTCCATTATCATCAGGACCTCCATTATCATCAGGATCTCCATTATCATTAGGATCTCCATTATCACCAGCGCCTTCTCCTTCATTTGGACCACTATTTCCTTCATCTGGTGGTGTACTATCCTCTTCTGTTGTATCCTCTTTTATCTCTTCTTTCTCTTCTTTCTCCTCTATCTCTTCTTTCTCTTCTTTTTCTGTTTCTTCTTCTTCTTTTGGTTTCTCTTCTATCTTCTTTTCCTTCTTTTCATCATTAGGTGAAGTAAAAGATCTTCGGGTATCCTCTGTGAGAACAATATCTCCCTCTGGATGATAATTAGGATCTACTGGTTCCACTGGTCCTGGGAATCGATCAGCGGGTTTTTGGATATATACCCTTCCATGGAAAAGTACGTGATAATCATCTTTTTCGGTAGGTACCGTACCCTCTATAAACTTTTCAGTATAAACTTGTGAGCCTCTAGGATCCCGATAACTTAAGGCAGTAGGTCTTTTTCCAGATACGGCATCTACTTTAGCTTCTACAATTCCCTGGGGCTGTCTTTGGAATTCCTTAGAGGATAAATCTTGGTGAACATCCCTCATCACTTCTTCCCACATAAGGGCAGGGCCTGGTTTTGATCCTCCATAGAGGTTAATATTTAAGTTATAAGTTTGACCCCCTGCTTCTACGATATTTTCATCATATCCATACCACACTGCTGCCGTATAATAAGGAGTATACCCCACATACCAAGCATGTGCCCGGTCATTGGTAGTCCCGGTCTTTCCAGCCACACTCATTCCGGGTATTGAAACGTTGGTAGTTCCTCCTCTGGGGACATCCTTTAACACATCGTTGATCAAATAAGCAGTTTCAGGGGAAACCACTTTTATTTTTTCCGATTCTTTTTCCAATATTACATTCCCCTTGGCATCTTCTACCTTAGTATAAAAGCTAGGCTCTACCCTTGTTCCTTCATTGGGAAAGGTACTAAAAGCACTGGCCATGGCTAAGGGGGTCTGTCCATGGGTGTACCCCCCTAAAGCAAGGGAGGAAGGTCCCATATCATTGGAGCTCCCTTCTTCTTGAATGGAAAGTCCAAACTTTTCTCCATACTCTACTGAGGTTTCTAAACCTACATCATACCAAGTCTGTACAGCTACACTATTTTTAGACTTAGCAAGTCCCTTACGTACCGTGGTCATTCCTGAATAGCTGTTTCCAGAATTTTTGGGTTCCCAAGGCTTTCTAGAACCTAATACCTTAATAGGTACATCATCATAGGTAGATGCCAATGTGATTTTTTTACTATCTAGTCCCGGAGCATATACCGTAAGGGGTTTGGTGGAAGAACCAGGTTGGAAGCTATTAAAAGCCCTATTCATAGAAAGATTTCCTGCTTTTTCCCTTCCTCCTACAATTCCCTTTACTTGACCGGTGGCATTGTCAATCACTACCATAGCTCCTTGAGGTTTATAGGAGACTTCTTTCCCTAATTGCTCAGACTTAGCTTGAGAAGCTCTTTTTGCTTGAGCTGACTGACTAGGGAAGAGACTATCATCTTTAAAATTTTCTTCCATAGCAGATTGAACTTTTGGATCTACAGTGGAATAAATGGTAAGTCCTCCATCTAGAAGATATTGGATGGCCTGTTCCCGTCCTTCTTTATCTGGTAAATCTGAAAAATATTTTTCTTGCAAATCTTGGGCTACTTGCCCATATACAGAATCGGTAAAATAAGAATAAATACTAGGTCTTGGGGGAAGCTTTAGCCCAATCTTGTTGTTCTCTAGTTCACCCTTTGCTGTTGTATATTCTTGTTCACTGATAAAATCTAATTCCTTCATTTTTTCAACTACTGCTAAAGCCCGTTGTTGATTTTTAGAAGAATATTTTACCTGTCCATTTTTTTCTACAGCTATTTCACTTTCCCCATTATTCTTTTCCATTATATAGGGCTTATAGGTAGTGGGCGCTTTGGGAATAGCAGCTAAAACTGCCGCCTGAGCTATGGTCAAATCCTCTACATCCTTATGAAAATAAGTCTGAGCTGCTGATTGTACCCCATAGGCATAGGCAAAGTTAATCTTATTTAGATAATTTCCTAATATGGTATCCTTATCCATCTTATTCTCCAATTTTGATGCAAGATAAGCCTCTTGAACCTTTCTACTTAATTCTTTTTTAGAAGAAAGGTGAGTCTGCTTAACCAATTGTTGAGTAATGGTACTTCCCCCTGCGGTGGTAAAATCTCCCGCTTGCATCCCTTGAAATGCCGCCCTTACAATTCCCTGAATGTCTACTCCTCCGTGCTTATAAAAGCGCTCATCCTCGATGGCAATAAAAGCATTTCTAACATGTTTAGGAATTCGACGAATATCCACTACTTCTCTTTTTTCATTGCCCTGTAATGTTTCATAGGACTGTCCCTTACTATCCAGTACCACCGAAGGCTCTGCATAGGTAAATTTATTTAAATCCAGCTCTGGAGCTTGCGCTATAGTGTACACTGCCCATCCCCCTACCATTAGAAATGCGACCAATACTATGACTAAAATAACCCTTAAGACTATTGATGCTCTTTTTTTCATTTGTATTCCTCCATTATATGTCTTAAAAATTCCTATCAAGACAATCTGTACCTCATTGTAGATTATAACACAATAAGAAAAATTAATTCAGTTCGTAAAGGAAAATCATGGTTGTTTTCCTTAAGAATGATTTCCTTTTATTTTTCTTATACCTGTCTCTTATACACATCTCCGAGCCCACGAGACAGGCAG
>USMD01000037.1 GCA_900555725.1 uncultured Garciella sp.
GTTATATAGTTTTTACGCTATATAACAGAGTGAAATGTCTACATATTATTACTTTACTGTAATAATATTTTTAAGAACTTCTACAAATTTTATCTGCTTTGGTCATATGGATCTCTTTTTTAGGAAATGCAATTTATCTATCCTTAATGGCAAGCTTTGGCTCCACCCATGTCATTATGCATTTGAATCATTTCTTCTCTATCCATAGATTCCATCATACTTACCATAGAATCGTATCCATTCTCTTTCATAGCTTCAATCATTTTATCATAATCTTCTTGGGTCATATTATTCATAAAATCGTCCATGGCTTCATAATCTCGATCTTCCATAGCTTGAGCAGCATCTTCAAAACCATTCCCTTTCATAATATCAATCATATTTTCAAACTCATTATTGCTTTTCTCTTCTTGTTCTACTTGTAATGCTGGTCCTTGCTTATTTTCTATTTCTGCACTATTTCCCTTGGCAAAGGCCAAGCCTGTTACAGCACCTATTAAAACAAAACTTACTAACCCAATAACAATCATTTTTTTCATATTTTCTACCTCCTAAATACATTTTTATTTGTTTTCTCTCTGTATTTTAACCAATAATTATGGAGAACTTATGGAGATTTTATAAACCAATCCTTTCTAAGTTTATTTATTTAATACTTTTTATATTTAATGCTCTAAAGGAATTTAGTACCGCAAGAATTGTCACGCCAACATCGGCAAATATTGCTGCCCACATAGTGGTGATTCCTAAAGCACTCAAAATAAGAACAATGACTTTTATTCCAATAGCAAACACTATATTTTGATAAGCAATTTTTAAGGTCTTTTTAGAAACCTTCATTGCAGTAGCAATTTTAGAAGGTTCATCGGTCATGATGACAATATCCGCAGCCTCAATGGCGGCATCAGAACCTAAACCACCCATTGCAATACCAATATCCGCACGAGCTAGTACGGGAGCATCATTGATCCCATCCCCTACAAAAGCAAGTTTTCCTTTTGGAGATTTCTGTAAAAATAACTCCTCTAACTTATCAACTTTATCTCCAGGTAATAATCCTGCGTATATTTTATCTAATCCAAGATCTTTGGCAACCCTATACCCTACATTTTGGGTATCTCCTGTTAACATAATCGTTTGCTTTATACCAGCCGCTTTTAAGTTTTGAATTGCCTTAGCTGAATCTTCCTTTACTTCATCGGCAATGATAATATAGCCAACATATTGATCATCCACTGCCACATGTACCACTGTTCCAACGAAATCTTTTTTTTGATAGGGAATACTCATTTTTTCCATAAGTTTTCCATTTCCTGCTAATACCTTTTTCCCATCAATAATTGCTTTTACCCCATATCCCGATATCTCTTCTACATTAGAAATACGATCACTATCAATCTCTCTGTTATAGGCGTGTTTTAAGGAAAGTGAAATGGGATGATTCGAATAATTTTCTGCATATGCTGCTGCTTCTAACAACTCTTCTCTTGAAATTCCTTCTGGCCGAATTTCCTGTACATTAAATACCCCTTTTGTTAGGGTCCCTGTTTTATCAAAAACAACAATTTCGGTCTGGGCCAATGCTTCTAAATAGTTACTACCTTTCACCAAAATCCCCTTTTTGGAAGCTCCTCCTATTCCACCGAAGAAGCTTAGTGGAATGGAAATAACCAAAGCACAGGGACAGGAAACTACAAGGAAGGATAGGGCTCTATAGGTCCAGTCACCGAAAGTAGCTCCCTTTATTACAAAGGGCGGTATAATAGCAAGAACTACCGCAATGATTACAACAATAGGAGTGTAATATCCAGCAAACTTAGTAATAAATTGTTCTGAATGGGATTTTCTACTGCTAGCATTTTCTACTAGATCTAGGATTTTATTAACAGTAGATTCTTCGAATTCCTTAGTAACCTCTGCTGTAATTACTCCATTGACATTAATGCATCCACTGAGAAGTTCATCCCCTACTCCTATTTCCCTGGGCACAGACTCCCCAGTAAGGGCAGAAGTATCCAACATAGAATTTCCTTCAATCACTTTACCATCTAAGGGAACCCTTTCTCCAGCTTTTACTACAATGATATCCCCAATTTGTACTTCATCGGGATCTACTTTGAGCAGTTCATCCTCTTTTTTTACATTGGCATAATCCGGTCGAATATCCATAAGGCTGGCAATGGATTTCCTTGATTTATTAACAGCATAGCTTTGAAATAGCTCTCCTACTTGATAAAAAAGCATCACTGCAACACCTTCTGGATATTCACCGATCAGCATTGCACCAATTGTAGCAAGACCCATTAAAAATTTTTCATCAAAAAACTTACCCCTATAAATATTTTTAATTGCCTTTGTAAGAACATCATATCCTACAATAATATAACTAATAATAGTTAAAATAAACTTTCCCCACCAGATATTGATTATCATTGCTACTGCAAAAAGAATTGCTGCAATGATGATTCTCCAAAGACGTTTTTTCATAGTTTCAAGCCCCTCTCTTAAGCTTTCTTAATAACCACTTGAAATTCGATATCTTTAATAATTTTTTCAGCTTCTTTTGTAATGGCATCTATTTTTTCATCTTCTGCCTCAATTACCATCTTTGCAGTCATAAAATTAACAGTAGCGTTTTTTACACCATCTAATTCATTGATTGCTTTCTCCATCCTTGCTGCACAATTTGCACACTCTAATCCCTCAAGTCTAAATTTCTTTTTCACAAAATAAGCCTCCTCATATAATATTTTTTAATCTTCATTTATATGTTCTAAACCCTTTTCGAATATGTCTTTTACATGATCATCCCCCAATGAATAATAAACCACTTTGCCTTCTTTTCTATTTTTCACTAAGCCAGCTTGTTTTAAGATTCTTAATTGATGGGAAATTGCTGATTGGGTCATATTTAATAAAAAAGCAATATCACAAACACACATTTCAGATTCATCTAATGCCCAAAGTATTCTAATTCTTGTTGAATCACCAAAAACTTTAAATAATTCTGCAAGATCATATAGATCTTCTTCTTGAGGCATTTTACCCTTTACATGACTGACAACATCTTCATGTATTACAGTACAATCACATTTTTCAGCTGCTTGTATTTTACGAACCATCTTTTCACCTCTCTTCATCTTATTGGATCAATTGAACAATTGAGTAATCAATCATATATTATGCCTTCATTATATAACCATTCATATTATATGTCAATAATTGCATGAATAATTATTCATGTATTTTATTTAAGTTGTGTCTGTATAAAAGCTCCTTTGTAAAGCATATTAAGGCAATAAATATTAGGGTAGTTTCTCTTAAAAGAAACTACCCTCTACATTAGATTTCGTTATTCTTTATCCTTCGAATCAAGTTTTCTACTTTTTCTTTAATGATATCTCTTGTATTTCTGAACCCTTCGATAGGTCCACCTGAGGGATCCTTTAGTCCCCAATCCTCTCGATGTTTACTGGGAACATAGGGACATGCTACTCCACATCCCATAGTAATTAGTATATCCAACTCTTCTGGAATGTCCTCTAATAGTTTTGGATAGTGTCCGCTCATATCGATTCCTTCTTCTTTCATTACCTTTATTACCCCTGGTTTTACCTCTGGATATTTCTCTGTCCCTGCTGAATAAACTTCTAGCACATCTCCGCCAAGTTTCTTAGCCCATGCCTCTGCCACCTGAGAACGGCAAGAATTATGAGTACATACAAAGGCTACTTTTTTCTTCATCATAAATCCTCCTGCTATATGTTTATTATTTATGACTCTCTTGTAATACTTTTTTTAAAGTTAGATATGCCTTAAACTGATCTACCTTACCTGAAAAGATAGGTTCTCCTTGGACAAAGGTAATGGGTAATTGATATCCCTCATTAATAATTTTAAACTCTTTTTCATAGTCGCTTAAATTTTCTTGGTCTAAGTCAATAAACTTTATTATGAACTGATCTTTTATATCGGTTTGTTGAAGAAAACCTTTTAGTTCTTCATACATCTCTATGGTTTTTGGATCCTCACTGGGACCGCAGTCACTGCTAGGTCCTCAGCTACAGTCTGATGAGATGATTTCATTTTTTCTTCCAAACATCTGGACTTTTATTTGTTCCATTATTTTTCCTCCCTAATAAAATCTTTTAATTTCTCCCCTTTTATTTCCTCAGCACTCCAAGGGATTACTGCAAAATTTCCCTTTGTATGAGTATCTACTTTATTAATCCATTCTATCTCGTTGCTTGCTTTTGCTTTTAAAATAACATTTGTAGTACCTGCTTTATACAAAGAAGAATTAATGACCCACCATTTTGTGTAAATTCCTGCACGTTTTAAATCTTCTTCTAGCCTTAAAGCCTCATAATAGGGAGTGGTTTCTGCTAAAGTAACAATAATAACCTCTGTGTCTTTTCTATTTTTCAATCTAGGAAGTAATTTCTTAGCAGATACAGGTATATCTCCTTGAGAACGAGAAATCTCTTTATTATAGCTTTCTGTTGATTCTAAAAGAAGTAAAGTATGCCCTGTTGGTGCAGTATCAATAACTACAATTTGATCCTCTGCCTTTTCTACGATATCTGCAAAGGCTCTAAATACTGCAATTTCTTGAGTACATGGGGAGCGCAGATCCTCTTCAATATATGCAAGATCTTCTTTTGACATGGTCTTCCTTGCTTTAGAAAGTACTTCCTCTCTATATTTTTCAAGCTCTACTTTTTCATCTATATGACTCATGACAATATTTTCACTTGCCTGAATCACATATTGTAAGTGTGCCGCTGGATCGGTAGTGGTCAAATGTACCCTTTTACCTTTTTGAGATAAGCCTAATGCAATCGCTGCGGCTAGAGTCGTTTTCCCTACGCCCCCTTTTCCCATGGTAAATATTACTTTTTTATTGGATTGATATAGATCCTCTATAATATCTTTTAAGGTTGGAATGAACTCTGCATTAACTTTTTCTTCTCTTACAACATATTTATTCTCTTTTAAAAATGCTCTTATATTTTCTAACCCTGTAATATTATAGGCCCTAAAGGGAATGGTATATGTGGTGATACTTCTTAAGTCCTCTGGCATTTCCTTGAGTGCCCTTTGTTGTTTCTCATAGAATCCCTTTGAAATGGTGTCATCATACTCTGTTAAAACACCATTGATTACCATAATTTGATTTTTGATGCCAATCTCTGCAAGCTCTTTAGATGCCCTATGAGCTTCTTTCAATGGACCTTCTTCAGGACGGGCAACCAAAATCAATGTAGTCATCTTTTCATCTGCAAGATTTTCTACGGCATGTTTATACATCTCTTGTTTTTCTCCCAATCCTGAAAGCTGCCCTAAGCAGGAAGCACCATGGGTGTTTTCATCTAAGAAGTTGCTCCATGCAGAAGGCAGTTGCAACATCCTTAAGGTATGACCTGTTGGTGCAGTATCAAATATAATATGATCGTATTCCTCTTGGGCTTTCTTATCAGTGATAAAGTAAGAGAACTCATTAAAAGCAGCAATTTCTACTGTACAGGAACCTGAAAGCTGTTCTTCCACATTGTTTAGCACAGAATCAGGTAATTTCCCACGATAAGGTGTGATCATACTTTCCTTATACTCAGCCGCTGCCTGTATTGGGTCAAGATTTGCTACTATTAAATTTGGTACCTCTTCAATAGGAACTCCCTTGTTGGTAAGCTGTGTATCAAATACATCCTGCAAGTTGGAAGCAGGATCAGTACTGACTAATAGCACCTTTTTTCCACTATCCGCAAGGGTGACAGCTGTAGCACAGGCAGTTGAAGTTTTTCCTACACCGCCTTTCCCTGTATAAAATAAATATTTTGTAAGTGTTATATTTTTTGGATTAAAAAATTCCATTGTATTGCCTCCTATTCTATTGATACATCTGGCGAACAAATATATTTTAAAAACTTTTTTTCAATAATCAATAATCTATTTCTCTTTTTAACAGCAGCTATTATCTCCCGAACAACAGCCTCCTGAATTTTTGGAAGTATCTTCAATTTTAGTCCCTTCCCCTTGACTTAAATAACTCTCTGGAATCTCTAAAAGCTTAACAAATTCTTCATTTGTAGGATACCTTCCTACTATGATGATTTCTTCATTTAGGGTAACAACAGGAAGTTTTTCTACTCCATTGGCAAAGATAAAATCATTGACTTTTTTATTATTTACAAACTCCATTGGGGCATCGGTTAAGTTAAAACGCTCTACCTTTATCCCATTCTTTCTTAAAGAGTTTAAAACAGTTGAAATACGAAGTAATTCTGGATCTATACTCACTCCACAAAGCCCAGTGGGGCAACACATAGCAGGTTCAAATATTTGCATTTTTTTCATTTAAAATCTCTCCCTTCCTATTTATTTTTACTAATCCTAGTCGTTGATTGCGGAAACCAATCTCTTGTTTTATTTGCTATACACACTAATAGTAACATGGTTGGTACTTCTGTTAACACTCCTACAGTTGTAGCTAAAGCTGCAGGAGATTCCATCCCAAATAATGCAATGGCAACAGCTACAGATAATTCAAAGAAGTTAGATGCCCCTATCATTCCAGCTGGAGCCGCAATATTATGGGGCAATTTCAGTATCTTAGTTGCAAGGTAGGCAATAAAGAAAATAAAAAAAGTCTGAATGGTTAAGGGTACTGCAATTAATAAAATGTGTAGGGGATTATTTAAGATTACATCTCCTTGAAAGGAAAATAGTAATATTAGCATGAGTAACAATCCCACAGTAGTTGCTCCATCAAACTTAGGCAAAAACTCATTTTCAAAGTATTCTTTTCCTTCGTTTTGCACTATATGAATTCTTGTAAAGATACCAGCTGCTAAGGGAATAACTACAAAAAGTACTACCGATAAGATTAAGGTATCCCATGGCACTGATACTTCACTGACTCCCAATAAAAACTTCACAATGGGTACAAAGGCAACTAATATAATTAAATCATTTGTCGCTACCTGCACTACTGTATAAGCTGGGTCTCCTTTGGTTAATTGGCTCCATACAAAGACCATAGCGGTACAGGGAGCTGCTCCTAATAGTACTGCTCCTGCAAGATATTCTCTTGCTAAATCAGTAGGGATTAAGTGATCAAATACCACATAAAGAAAGAAACTAGCAATCCCATACATGGTAAAGGGCTTAATAAGCCAGTTTACAATCCACGTAACATAAAGTCCCTTTGGATTTTTTCTAACATTTTTAATACTTTGAAAATCTACCTTCATCATCATAGGGTAAATCATAACCCATATAAGAATTGCGGTAGGGATAGATACATTTGCATATTCAAACTGACCTAAAAACCCGGGGATTGCAGGTAAAAACTTACCAATCAATACTCCTGCTACCATACAAATAGCAACCCATAGGGTTAAATATTTTTGAAAAAATCCTATTCCTGCTGTATTTTCTTTACTCATTTTTATCACTCCTTATCTTTATTTACACTCACATTTAGACTTATCTTTACAAATGCAATTCTCAGTATCTGTTATAAGATTCATTAAAAATAAGATCACTTTATTACATTGTGCTAAATTTAAAGAATAATGATTCCATAGTCCATCTTTTCTAACCCTTACAAGATCGCACTCCATAAGTACTTTCATATGATGGGAAAGAGTTGGCTGGGTAAAATCAAAATGCTCTAATAGATCACAAGCACATTGTTCCCCGCAGGATAATATGTCAATAATCTGTAGTCTTTTAGGATCAGATAATGCCTTGATCCATTTTACGTTTTTTTCATATCTATTTTCCATTTCTTTACCTCCTATATAGATGATCATCTATTTAATAGTATAGATATATATCTATGCTATGTCAATATGTCTTTTGTATTTTCCTAATCATAATTTATTGTATAAAAAATTATCTATATTCGGATTTTTACATCCTATCTTGTTTATTGTTTTCTATTTCTTCCTTATTTATTTCCTTTCATTAAAAATCTAGAAAAAAGTAAAGGCAATCTAAATTCTTTTTAGATCGCCTTTTATAACCTTTTCCCTATTTTATTTTTGTAAAAGCGTTATAATATCCCTTGGTTTTAAAACTTTTCCTTTGCACACTACCTTTTCATCTACTACTAAAGCAGGTGTTGACATAACTCCATATTCCGTAATTTCTTTTAAATCTGTTACATGAACAATTTCAGCATCCATTCCTAGCTCTTTTACTGCCTCTTTTGCATTTTCTTCTAAGCTAACACACTTTTTGCACCCTGTACCTAAAATCTTAATGACATTTACATTCACTCCTTATTTTAAAATTAGTAATTTGTCCATATTTTCAATATATAAGAATAAAAACCCTTTTAAGACATCAAGAAAAACCTCCTAAGAAGAAGGTTTTCCTTGATTTCTATTTAAGATTATTTTTCATTTTCTGATACTCTTCATCACTAATTTCCCCTTGAACATACCGCTGGGCTAATAGATCCATTGCATATTTTGTTTGATTTTTCTTTCTATTTCTATTTTCCTCTATCTTATAGATTCCAAATAAAATCAATCCAATTATTAATAATGGTATGATAAAAAGTCCACCACCACAACCAAAGAATCCATATCCAAACATAGTATCCACTTCCTTTCACTTACTACTTCGTGTATAAATTTTTTCTTATTAAAAAAGTATCAGATCAAGAAACTATGCTTTATTGATATCTTTTTTTGGCTTATTGCTCTTCTGGTTTAACTCACAACAATCCATTTTTCCATTTCCAAAGTTTTGTTTATTTGCCCTTTCAATATTTTTGATAAATTTTTCAAACCACTTTTTCATTTTGATTCCTCCTCAATGATTTTTTTAATTATTTGAACTACTTAATTTATCCTGTATTTAAATTTTAAAGGAAAGCATTCAATATTACATGCCTATAGGCATTCTATAGGGAATAAATCGGTATAATATTTCAACAATGGGTGTAAACTTGTTAAGCAATAACACTACTCCAAATACAAGTAGAATTGTGCCTATTATATAAGATATAACCTTTAAATAGTTTTTATCTATTCATAAGACATCAATATAAAAATCATTCTACCCCTCACCCATGGTGGGGGGTGTATGGTTGAATCATACTACTTTACAATTTATCTGTCAATCGTTTTTCTTCTTATTTGTTAATAAATGCATAAAAATATTATTCACATCAGAAATGGATACAATGGATACATTTGTATAAAACTTATCATTTTGTTCAAATCCACCTCTTGTGACCATGTGAAGAATGGCAAGCTTCTGCTCCACCCATATCGTTATGGATTTGAATCATTTCTTCTCTATCTATAGACCTCATCATATTTGCCATGGAATCATATCCACTCTCTTCCATAGATTCAATCATTCTATCATAATCTTCTTGGGTCATATTATTCATAAAGTCATCTATGGCTTCATAATCTCGATCCTCCATAGCCTGGGCAGCATCTTCAAGACCATTGTCTTTCATAATATCAATCCTCTCTTGGCACCTATTATTATTCTCTTCTTGTTGAACTTGAAGTGCTACTTCTTGTTTACTTTCTACTTCTACACCATTTTCTTTAGCAAAGGTCAAGCTTGTTACAGTACCTATTAAAACAAAACTTACTAGTAAAATCATAATTATCTTTTTCATGCTCTCTGCCTCCTGGATATTATTTTTATTTATTTCTTATCTGTATTCTAACCAACAATTATGGAGAACTTATGAAGATTTTAAATTAAAGTTTATAACAAATCTAAAATACACTCATTGAAATCTAGAGAATATATTTATAGTGTAATAATATTAAATTTAAAAAAGAGGTGAATGCAATGGCAAATAGTAACTATTCTTTCATGGATTCTAGTTATCCTATAGATGGACATTGTATGAATAAAGAATTGGTAAAAATCGTTCAAGACTGTGAGGCAACCTGTGAACACATGACTCGTCATCTAGACATGGCTCAGCATTACGAGCCTGCAAGGGAAAGGCAGGCTATCTTACTAAGGGACTGTGCCGATATTTGCACCATAACTGCAAAATATCTTGCTCGGGGTTCTATGTTTTCAAGATGTATTGCCTTACTATGTGCCGATATTTGTGATGCCTGTGGAGCTGAATGTGCAAGATTCCCAGATGAAATGTCCCAAAATTGTGCCCAAGTATGCTTCCACTGTACAAGGGCATGTAGATCCTTTGTAGGGATGTATAGATAATACAACTACTCTATTGTCATAGATGTATTCATTCACTGCTTCATGAAACATCTATGACTTCTTTAATCTTAATAAATATCAGTTTTGCAATAGCTCTCTATTTAGGAATTGTGTATGTAAAATTTGTCCTTGAGATCCCAATAATACTAAAAAGAAATAATTTCTAAATGTTCCAATAGGATCTTAACTCCCATACCGATTAAAATAAGTCCTCCCACAAATTCTGCTTTGGATTTAAACTTTCTACCAAATACATTCCCGATTTTTACCCCCATAAAAGAAAATAGAAAAGTGACAATTCCAATAAAAGAAATAGCAAGAATAATATTTACTTTCAAAAAAGCAAGGGTAACTCCTACAGCTAAGGCATCAATACTCGTGGCAATAGCCAGAAAAAACATAGTTTTAAATCCAAGTCCATGATTTGTATTTTCATAGGTTACATCCATTGCGATCTCATCTGTATCTTCACTAGTTTCCTCTTTAGATTCTTTGATCATGTTAAATCCAATGATTCCTAATAGCACCAATGCAACCCAATGATCAATGACAGTAATTTTTTCTTGAAATTGTACTCCTAATAAATAACCAATAAAAGGCATTGCTGCTTGAAATATACCGAAATATAAACCTACAATAATAGCACTTCTAAAATTTGTCCTCTTTAAAGACAATCCTTTAGAAATAGCCACAGCAAAAGCATCCATTGCCACTCCTACTGCAGTAAGAAACAATTCAAATAAGTTCATTGTTCATTCTCCTTTTTCTTTGGAATGCTAAATATATAAAACGAGACTTATCTACAGACAAGAGATCTATAGATAAGTCTCGTTATTTAAAATAAAGCCAGATAGATATTTTATCAGTATGTTGACTTTATTACACAATTCAAGTTGTGCTAACTACTCCCTTATCACAATTGTAAGTATATAGAATAATTTTTAAGATAGCAAGACCTTTCTTAAATCAATTGCACGAAGACTTTTTTGATATTTGTACCTATATTTTATGTAGGATTAGTATATCCTTTCTGATTTTATTTTATTTAGCATTTTATGTAAATATAGAAATATGGTAATGTGAAAAAATCTATGATATATTTATACAAGAGCGAAATTGGAAAGGATGATTTGCTATATGAGTAAAGCAGATAAAATTTTTAAAGATATGTGCACTAAAATTTTAAACGAAGGGGTTAATACAGACGGGCAAAAGGTAAGACCTCATTGGGAAGATGGGGCTTCTGCCCATACTATTAAAAAATTTGGAATTATTAATGAATATGATTTATCAGAGGAATTTCCTATCATTACTCTCCGTCCCACTGCTTTTAAAAGTGCAATTGATGAGATCCTTTGGATTTGGCAAAAAAAGAGTAATAATATTAAGGACCTAAATTCAAAAATATGGAACAATTGGGCAGATGAAAATGGTTCTATTGGAAAAGCCTATGGCTATCAATTGGGGATAAAACATAAATATAAAGAAGGTTATTTTGACCAAGTAGATCGAGTTTTATATGATCTTAAAAATAATCCCATGTCTAGAAGAATCATGACCAATATTTATGTCCATCAGGATTTGCATGAAATGAATCTTTATCCCTGTGCTTACTCTATGACCTTTAATGTAGAAAAGGATAAATTAAATGCTATTTTAAATCAAAGATCTAGTGATGTATTAGTTGCAAATAATTGGAATGTAGTACAATATGCAGTACTTTTACATATGTTTGCCCAAGTAAGTGATTTAAAGGCTGGGAAGTTAATCCACGTTATAGCCGATGCCCATATTTATGATCGCCATATAGATATGATAAAGGAACTTCTAGAAAGAGAAGAATATCCAGCACCTACTTTTAAAATCAATCCAGATATTAAAAACTTCTATGATTTTACTGTGGATGATTTTAAGCTAGTGAATTATAAGGCAGGAAAACAATTGAAGATCCCTGTTGCCATATAGGAGAGTTAGATATGATTAGTATGATTGTTGCTATGGACAAAAATCGGGGAATTGGAAAAAATAATGATTTATTAGTCCATATAAAGCCTGATTTACAATATTTTAAAAGAGTTACCAAAGGACATGGGGTCATTATGGGATACAATACTTATATGTCTTTACCTACAAAACCTTTACCCCATAGGCAAAATATCGTAATCACGAGAAAAGATGTTAAAATAGATGGAGCTTTGGTATCCAATAGTATAGAAGAAACTTTAAAATGGATTGAAAACTCCCAGGAGGAAGAAGTGTTTATCTGTGGTGGAGCTACCATTTACGAACAATTTATGCCCTATGCAGACCGCTTATATATTACCCATATTTTTGATTGCTTTAATGCCGATGTACTTTTCCCTACCATTGGACAAGAATGGGAAATTAAAAGTGTACAAGCCCACCGGGAAAACATAGAGCATAAATATCCCCATATCTTTACTATTTACGAAAAGAGGTTGCTATAAAATAGATCAAGGCTAAATGAAAAAGCCATAGATGTTTCATGGAGCAGCGACTGAAGTGTCCACTTTCCTTCCTGTTTATTTTTATAAAAGGAAAGGAGGACATTTGTCGGAGCAGCAAAATGAAGACATCTATGACTTATATTATTTGTATGTTTTATAGCAGTCCTTTTTTGAGCTTTTAAGCTGAGATTTTGTTATTTTCTTGTTTCTTTCCATGGTTACTCCAAGGTCTAAAGTTCTCTCTTGACTCCCTTTTTCTACCATGATCCCAAAATTGATAGAATTTATCAAATATGTGAGGTGAATCACATTCTTCTTTAGGAGCTTGTCCTTGTGGATATATTTTTATTTCCTTATTTTTTTCCGGACAATGCCCTTCTACGAATTTTTTCCCGGTACTTTTATCAATTGCTACTTTTTCCACCATTTTATCTTCAAAATAAGAAATTTCACTGGCGGGAATTACGATATCTGCAATATCCTCTTTGGTGAGTCCCTCCACTTCATTCATATCCTTATCTGGTAAGAGAACAGAAATTTCTATAGTATCATCATAGGTAGTTACTGCTTCTAATGCTTTGGTTGAGATTAGATCTTTTCCTATAATATTGGACATATAATTTTTGTAAATACCAGCAGAAATCCCACTTCCCCCTTGTAAAGAGAGATTTTCTTCATTCCCCAGCCATACAGCAGTAGCCAGGGGCTCAACAAAACCAACAAACCACAAATCCTTATTATCATTGGAGGTACCTGTCTTTCCCGCAGTATAATAAGGCAATCTAGCACTTTTTCCAGTACCCCGGTTTACTACGTCTATGAGCATGTCCTCTATTTGATCTGCTGCATTTTGGGATAATACTTGTCTTGTCTCTAATTCTTGATCTTCTTTTGAATAGATCACATCTCCCTCAGGATCCTCTACCTTTTCAATAAAATAAGCTTCTTGATACATTCCATCATTGGCAAAGGTACTATAGGCATTTACCATGTCTAAAGGTGTAATTCCTTTGGCCATGCCTCCAAGAGCTGTTGCCAAATGGTAGTCATTCTCTATTAAAGTATCAATATCATAATCCTTTAGATAATTCATAGCATTTTCCACGCCCAAAGAATTCATTACCTTTACCGAAGCATTATTTAAAGAACGGACTAAAGCTTCCCTTGTGGTCACATAGCCCATATATTTTCCCCCATAGTTTTTTGGTTTATATCCCCCTGGAAACTCTGTAGGCTCATCTAGTACCAAAGTATTACTATTGATTAGTCCTTCATTAATTGCTCCTGCATAATATAATGGTTTTATAGTAGAACCAGGTTGTCTAGGTTTTTGAGCCATGTCAATTTCTGTTTCTCCACCATAATATGCCCGTACCCTCCCGGTACTAGGTTCTATAGAGATCAATGATCCATTGACTTTTTCCCCTAATCCATTGGATGTAATTCCACTTTTTATGGCAGACACAGCCTCCTGTTGGATAGATGTATTTAAGGTAGTGTATATTTTGTATCCCCCCGTTTGCAATTGATACTCTGCTCTCTCTTTTAATTCTTCTTGGCTTAAACCTTTCTTATTTTCCATATTATCTGCAATATAATTGGTCAATTGCTCTATTACTTGATGAACAAAATGCTGATTTTCCCTTTGGTATTTTTCTGTAAACTGCTTATCCACATTTTCTGCAATCACAATCTTTTCTTGCTTTGCTTTATCGGCCTGGACCTGAGTAATATCCTCAGTGGCTACCATACGATTAAGTACAATTTCCTGACGTTTCTTTGCCCTATCAAAATGCTTAGTAGGATCATAGGCACTAGGGGCTTGGGGCAATCCAGCCATTAAAGCACTTTCTGCCAAAGATAGCTCCCATACATTTTTATGGAAATATCTTCTACTAGCTTCCTGAACCCCATAGATATTTTGACCTAGATAGATTTCATTTAGATAAATTTCAAGGATTTTATCCTTAGTATATTTATTTTCTAATTGGATAGCATAAATCACTTCCTTTATTTTTCTGGTAAAGGTTTTTTCATGGGTCAAAAAAAGATTTTTGGCGACCTGTTGGGTGATGGTACTCCCTCCCTGCTGTAATTCTCCTTCCTTTAAATTTACTAAGGCAGATTTTACAATTCGTATTGGATCAAAACCATGATGAGAATAAAATCTTGAATCTTCCACTGCTACAATAGCTTTTTGAAGATCCTTAGGTATCTGGTCTAATTCTACATAGGTTCTATTTTTATTATAGACTCTTCCTATTAATTGCCCATTTGAGGAATAGATCAAACTTTTTTCCTTTGGATGGTATTCATAGTCGGATATATTTAATTCTTCAAGGGAACATCCTGCTAAGATAACTATCAGGATAACCCCTATTAGTAAGACTTTTATCCCTTTTATAGTAATCGCCTCATTTGCTGTATTCTTAAAATTTTTTCATTACTAAATTTTACCTATCGTGCTAGTTGATTTAAAGGATAAATGTCTTCACTGTGCTGCTCCACAAATGCCCTCCTTTTTTACAATAACAAAATCGAGGTAAAAAAAGGGGGGCACTAAGTCGTCGCTTCGTGAAACATCTATCCTTCGAAATAAAAACTTCTCTAAATTATAATAATTTAACTAGCACAATAGATAAATTTTTTATTAGTATACCACGAAGGGATTATTTTACGAAATTATTGTCGAATTAAGTCTTCTTGTAATTTTTTCATATCCTCTGGTAAAGGGGCATAAAATTCTTGATATTTCTTACTCCGAGGTAGTTTAAAGCCAAGCATTTTTGCATGGAGTGCTTGTCGAGAAATAGATTCTGTAAAATTTGTATTATATAGGCAATCCCCTAAAAGAGGATGTCCTATATATTTCATATGGACTCTTATTTGGTGGGTTCTTCCTGTTTCTAGCTGAAGCTCCACTAAAGAAGCATTTTTATATTCTTCTATTACTCTATAATGGGTAATAGAGACTTGTCCACTTTCTAATATACTTCTTTGTAAATCCCCTTGAGAAGCCAATCCTATGGGCACATCAATGATCCCCTGCTTTTTTTCCAAAGTTCCCTCAACAAAGGCCCAATATATCTTCTTGACCTTTTTTTCATCCATTTGTTTTTGAATATTTTGATGGGCAAATTTATTTTTAGCAATCAATATAAGTCCTGAGGTATCCATATCTAAGCGATTCACAAAACGTATTTTACAGGAAATCCCCATTTTTTCCCAATGATAAGCTACTGCATTGGCTAAAGTATCGTAAACATGCCCCTTTGTAGGGTGAACCACTAATCTCGGTTGTTTATTAATAAGCAATATATCATAATCCTCATAGATAATATCAATGGGAATGGGAGCTGGTGCTGCATCTATGTTTTCTTCCCCCATTTCAACTAATATTTGATCCCCTTCCCATGCTAGTTTATGCCAAGGAGTTTTTTCCCCATTTAATACTATGTATCCATGACCTTTGATATTTTTAAAGAAACGAGTAGACATAGAAAACTCTTCCTTTAATATATCCTTTATTCTCATTCCCTCATATTTTTTATCTACTCGATAAGTGAGTTTGTGATGATTTTCTTGCAATTTCTTCACTTC
Source organism: uncultured Garciella sp. (assembly GCA_900555725.1). Lineage (GTDB taxonomy): Bacteria > Bacillota > Clostridia > Eubacteriales > Garciellaceae > Garciella. Next base: position 16,287 of record USMD01000037.1, read on the forward strand.
CATTTTTATTTTGATTTTATTGCTTTGAAAAATAAGCAAAAAAATTTTATAACCTTCCTTATTATAAATATTTTAGCAAAAAAATAGAAGATAAAAAGTACACTTTGATCTGAGTGGATAAATCTGTATCTTATCCCCATCTCCGAGC
>USMD01000038.1 GCA_900555725.1 uncultured Garciella sp.
CGCGTAAGATCGTCGGCAGCGTCAGATGTGTATAAGAGACAGTTATCATGCAGCATATTTTCATAAGCCTCTTCAATATCCTTATATATACCTAATGTAATGGATGCAATCATAGCAGCACCTAGGGAAGATGCCTCATTATTTTTATATCTTGCAACTTTCTTATTAAATACGCTTGATTGAATGGAACAAAATAGATCAGATTTCACCATTCCTCCTGCCACGCTTATGGTATTAATATTACCTATTAATTTTTCAATCAAGTTAATGTTATCAAAAATTTCCACCGAAATTCCTTCTAAAATAGATCTTGTCAGTGCCCCGCGTTTTGTTCCAAGTGATAAATTAAAAAATAATCCTTTAGAAATTGGATTCCAATAGGGTGCTGCACTCCCTTCAAAATGAGGAATCATTAACACTCCATTAGCCCCTGCCGGTATCTCTTTAGCTTCTTGATTCATGATTTCATATGGATTTTTTTCATTTTTTAATTCAGGATAGAATTGTTCTTTGAACCATCTGTATATTGCCCCTGTATTAAAAATACCTGCTTCCATAATCCACTGGCCTGCTACAGCAGAGGCTTGGCATAATACCCTAGCTTGTGTATCAAATACAGGTTTATCCACAGCGGAAATGACGAAAGATCCTGTTCCCGTATTTGCTTCAGCTAAACCCGGTTTTAATACCTCAAGGGCAACAGCAGCATTTTGCTGATCCCCACCAGACATAATAACGGGGATTCCTGAAGAAAGATTGGTTTTCTCTGCAATATTCTCCAATAAATATCCTGCTATACTTCCAGGAGGTAGAAGTTCTGGAAGTTTTTCTTCAGTAATACCTGCTATATTCAGCAAATCCGTATCCCATTGAAAGTTCTCAATGTTCATAAGCATTGTTCTACAGCCTTGAGTGTAATCGGTTTTATAATTTCCTGTCAAAAAATATACTACTAGGTCTTGTACTCCTATAAATTTATGGGATTTATTATAAATCTCTCTTTGGTTTTCCTTTAACCACATAATCTTTGGAAGAACAAAATAAGGATTTACTCTAAGTCCTGTCTTTTTATACAATCCTTCTAAGGTATACTCTTGAATTAACTGTTCACATTGACCAATGGTACGTTTATCTTGCCACATAATTGCACTTCTTAAAGGACTCCCTTTTTCATCCATAGGAATTAATGAGGATCTTTGGGATGTAATGGCAATGGCCTGTGGAACCTCATTATTTTCTGTAAAATATCTAGAGACTTGGCTTAAACAATGGATAACAGATCTTTTCCAAGAATCTGGATCTTGCTCAACATACCTTGGCTGAGGATAATCACAATAATATTCACAGTAGGTCTCTGCCTTTTTTTCCCCTTTAAGGTTATATACAATTGCTCTCATTCCAGAGGTACCCACGTCTAAAGAAATTATGCTCATAAGCTTTTCCCTCTTCTCTTTTTTGTAATTATTTGTTAAAATTATATCAACAAGTTTTTTATAGTAATCCTGGTAAAGATGTGGTAAAGAAACTTAGGGCAACCACAATCATTAAAGCTGTAATACTAGAAATAGTCCCTGCAACAGTCCAGGCCTGTAAGGTTTGCTTAGTGCTAAAATTACTAAATCTACTTACAACCCAGAATCCTGAATCGTTAGGTAGGGATAATCCAATCCCGCCAGCACAAATTGCAAGCCCCACAAGTAAGGGAGATACATTTGGCAGATTAGCTACCACAGGCGCAAACATTGCAGATGTTGTCACTAGTGCAACTGTAGTAGAGCCTTGGGACCCTCTAAGAACAATGCTAATAATAAAAGCAGCAATGATTAAGCCAGCGCCATTACCACCCATTAGTCCTGACATACTATCTACTAGTGAATCCCCAATTCCTGTCATTTTAATAATTTGACCAAAAGCTCCCCCAGCACCTGTAATTGCAAGAATGGAACCTGCTTGGGTAGTTGCCTCACTAATAGCATCATTAATGGATATGTCAAGATAAGGTTCCAACATCAAAAATGCTACAATGGTACCGATTAACAATGCGATATTTTTATTTCCTAAGAAACTAAAAATAGTATAGGCAGCAGAGTTCTCTTTAAATACTAAAGAAGCTACCGTACCAAGTAAGATGATAATGATTGGTAAGATAATCAAGAAAATCCCCAATCCACCAGAAGGAAGTTTTTTACTAGCTTCTGTCACTGATATCTCTTCTTCTACATTATCAAAGGAATCTGCAAAATTATTTGAAAACTCCGGTTTCTTTCCTATAAATTTACCATAGGCCACACCCCCCACTAAAGAAGCAGGAATAGCAGCTATAATACTGTAAAGTAAGAACCATCCGATATTTACCCCCATAGTACCCGCTACAGCTATAGGTCCAGGTGTTGGAATAACCATTGCATGAGTAGTAATAAGACCCACAGCCAATGCAGTTACAAGAGTAACAAAGCGAATCTTCCCCTTTTTTGAAATCGATTTAATTAAGTTTACTAATATGACAAAAGCCGCATCAAAAAATACAGGTATTGATACAATAACTCCCGTTAAGTTAATGGCCAAAGGTGCCCTTTTTTCACCAGTTGCTTTAAGAAGTAAAACAGCAATTTGGCTAGTGCATCCCGATACATGTAAGAGATGGCCTAAAGCCACCCCAAGGATAATAATGATCCCTATTCCTTCTAAAGTACCTCCAAATCCAGCAGCTAATCCATTTGCTAATTCAATCAAGTCCATTCCTGAACCAACACCCATTATAAGCCCACCGATTAAAAGGGCTAGGAATGGGTGTAATTTATATTTAATAATAGATATCAAAACAAAAGCCAAAGAAATTACAAAAACAATCAATAATCCCGTTAAATTCATAAATTACACCTCTCCTTTTTTTAAACACTACTTTCTATAAAGTTCTATATGTTTTTTTACTACTTCTTTTACATATTGCACTTGATTTAATGACAATACTGCAAAATGAGGTTGTTTCTTCGATAATAATTCTGCTGATTTTTCAATAGCAAAGTTTGATATTTCAGTATTTACATTAATCTTTGAAATCCCATTTTTAATACAATTCAAAATGTCTTCTTGAGGTGTCCCCGAGCCCCCATGCAATACTAAAGGTATGGAAAGTTTTTCATTAATACTCTTTAGAATATCAATTCTTATATTTGGTTTTCCTTTATATAGTCCATGTACCGTTCCTATAGATACAGCCAAAGTATCTACCCCTGTATTTTCTACAAAAATTTTTGCAGCCTCTGGATCTGTATAGGCTTCAACATCTGATGCACTTCCTTCATGGGATTTTTCCCCTGCCGCTAAACTTCCGAGTTCAGCCTCTACGGAAACTCCACAGGCATGAGCTATGTCACAAACAAGTTTTGTATTTTTCATATTTTCTTCAAAGGGCAACGCTGAGCCATCATACATAACCGAACCAAATCCAACTTTTATAGCTCTATAAATAGTATCTAGATCCTTACAATGATCTAAATGAAGACAAACTGGAATAGAAATATTCTGTGCTATACTTTTTACAATTGCACTGGCAGTTTCTAAAGACATATTATCTAAATATTTAGCCCCAAAAGCAACTATAATTGATGTATTGCTCTCTGATCCTGCATCAATAATTCCTTTAAATGTCTCATAGTTATATCCATTAAAAGAGCCCACTGCATATTTATTTCTATAGGCTACATTTAATATAAAACTTAAATCTGTAAGCATATTTTTCTCCCCTTATTCGTTCATTTCTTTCAACCATGCTTTAAAAGTTTCATTTTCAAGAACTTCAGGATTCACAATAAATCTTGCTTGTTCTCCCCTTAAGAATTTTGCTATATCTTCTATTAATAAATATGGTGAATTTGTAAGGGCTTCTTTGGTAGTTCCTGCAATATGAGTTGTTAAAGTCACGTTGTCAAGTTTTAAAAACTCACTATCCTCTTCAATGGGTTCAGTAGTGAAAACATCCAATGCTGCACCCATGATTTTTCTATTCTTTAATGCTTGTGCTAAAGCTTTTTGATCCACTAAACCTGCTCTTCCTGTATTAATAAAGTAAGCTGTAGGCTTCATTAAGGAAATTTCCCTTTCTCCAATCATGCCTCTATTTTCATCAGTCAAACGAGCGTGTATAGATACAAAATCACTCTCTTTTAATAAATCATCTAACTCTACCCTTGTAGCCCCTAAGCTTTCGATATCTTCTTTTGATGCATAGGGATCGTAAACAATTACATTTACATCAAATCCAGATAGTTTTTTGGTAACGAGTCTTCCAATATTTCCAAAACCTACTAACCCTACAGTTTTATCATGCATTTCAGGAATGTAGTCACTATTTATAAAGGTCTTTCTCCATTCTCCATTTTGTATTGCATTATGGGCTCTAGCAATATTTCTACACTCTGCTAGCATCATTCCAACAGTAAAATCAGAAACTGCATGGGCATTACGTCCTCTTACATTAAATACTAAAATTCCTCTTTTGGTAGCCTCCTGCACATTTACATTTTCTAGTCCAGCTCTAGATACTCCCACAATCTTAAGATTAGGCATAGCATCCATTACTTTGCTAGATACAGGAACAAATAACCCCATTAAAGCTTGTGCATCTTTTCCTTCCTTAAGAATGGTTTCATCTACTTCTTCCATTTCTGGTCCTCTTTTTTCTACCTCAAGTCTTCTATACTGTAGTTGGTCCCAATTTGTTTCCCAGTCACTTACTACGATATTGTTTCCATATTGACTTAGATACTTGTTCCAAGCTCTTTCAAATCCTTCTCCACCAATCATAGCATCTCCCAAAAGAATTCCTTTCATTTCTTTCATCTGAACATTACCCCTTTCCTCATTATTTTAGTAGTAATATTACCACTTAATTATATAATTAAGTGGTAATATTACTATCTTAATTTAATAATACAATTTTCTTATTTGTAAGTCAATAAAAAATATTTCTTTAACAATCATTCCTGTTGAGAAAATATAAAAAAGGAATTTGAATTATTTTTTCTATAATCCAAATTCCTTTTCATATCCTTTTTATAGAGCACTATAAATCAAGTTTTGTTTTTAGAAACAACGATACGTGATTTGTGTATTTGTGGTAATATTTTTTCACCAATTTTCACTATAATAGATGTATAAATCATATCAATGATAGCTAATTGGATGATTCTTGATGCCATAGCATCTGATCGAAATTTTGTCTCAATAGATGAACTACAAATAGTATGTTGAGCCTCATTTGCTAAGGTAGATCTTTCAAAGCTTGTAATTGCTATCACATCACAATTCTGCTCCCCTGCTATAGTAACACCATCCAATATTTCACGACTTTCTCCTGTATGGGATACTGCAATGCATAAGTCTTCTTGAGTTAAATTACTAGATAAAATATTTATAATATGCGGATCATTACTATGGACAACATGAAATCCTAGTTTAATTAATTTATGATATAAGTCCGCTGCGATATAACCTGAAGCCCCTACCCCTATTACCAAAATTTCATTCGCATTGATGATTCTCTCAACAGTGTTTTCTATTTCCTTAGGATCAATAATTTCTCTACTATCCTTTATAGAACTTATAATAGATGAAATTACCTTATTTACGATTTCATTTACGGAATCCCCAAAATGTATGTCTTCATAAAGAAATTCTTTCTTATTCTGTGAAATTCCTTGGGTTAAGTTTATCTTAAAGATTTGATAAGATTGATAATCTATCTTATGAAGAAATCTTAAAACCGTTGTTTCACTTACTCCACAAGCAGTAGCAAGCTCATTTAAAGTATTATGCATAACCAAATTGGGATTGTTTAGTACATAATCAGCTACAATTTTTTGGGATTCAGACAACATATTGTACTTGGTTCTAATCAGGGAAAATATATTACTTCTCAAAAATTGTACCTCCTATATATAATATTCTTTAAATAAAATGGAAACTTTTACCCTTTATAATAAATGTTCTTATTTATTGTATCTTTCAATAAAAAATTTATAATCTCTAACTTATCAAATACATCTATTAGTACGGGAAGTGCATACTTGTAATTTTTCTGTCAATAATTATAATTATATTAAAGAAAAAATAATAAGTAAAGGAGATGCCTTATGAATACTTTAGAAGCGATTGCAAAAAGGAGAAGTATTAGAAAATATAAAGCTGAACAAATCAAAGATTCCGATTTACAAAAGATTATTAAAGCAGGACAAAGTGCACCAAATGCTGGACCCTTTCAAATCTCTGTAATTCAAAATGCAGACTTATTAACAAAAATTTCTGAGCTATCATTAACTGGTATGAAAAATTCTGGAAATGATTTTTTGATGGAAAGAGCTGCCCTACCAGGATATAATCCAACCTATGGTGCCCCAACTTTAATAGTTCTTTCTGCCCCTAAAGAAAATCCTTATAGTTCAGCTAATACATCTACTACTGCAGCCAATATGACCATTGCTGCAACAGATCTAGGACTTGGTTCTTGCTACATGGTAACTCCACAACTTGCCTTTCACCAAGATCCTTCCTTAGCAAAAGAAGCTGATATCCCTGAAGGTTACTCGGTTATGTGTTGCGTTCTTCTAGGCTATGCTGATGGCAATGCCTTTAGTACCGAAAGAGCTGAGATGGACAACGTAAACTATGTAAAATAGTGTCTATCCATAAAAAACTTTATCGCCGATTCAAATACATATTTTACGGAGATCGGCGATTTTCTTAAATTATATACTAGCCATCTAAAAATGAAATGAGGAAGAGGTATGAAACAGCGAAAAAGAGTAGAGTGGACTAGATTAGAAAATGCCTCAAAGATCTTTCCCGCAACTTATAATAATCTAGATACTAAGGTATTTCGCCTTGGCTGTGAGTTATATGAAGCTATAAAACCAGAAATTTTACAAAGAGCATTGGATGAAACTATGGAAAGCTTTCCTTTATATCAATCAGTCTTAAGAAGAGGGGCTTTTTGGTATTATTTTGAAAGCAGTGATATCCGTCCTATAGTGGAAAGGGAATCCAGACCGATTTGTGCTCCTATTTATCATAAAAATAGGAGGAATTTATTGTTTCGAGTGTTTTACTATCATAATAGAATCAATCTTGAAATATTTCATGCCCTTTCCGATGGAACTGGAGCTCTTTGGTTTTTACAAACTCTAATCTATTACTATTTGGTTTTTGCCCACAAAGAAACCTTTCAAAGCAAAAAACCTGAATTAAATATTCATGCCTCTGTTATCGAAAAAATGGATGATAGCTTTGGAAAGTATTTCCCAGGAGAAAATGTTATTAAAGATAGGATAAAGAAACATAAAATTTCCCGAGTCTATCATATCCGCGGAAATAAATTAGAGGAAAATAGGATGAATCTAATAGAAGGTTGTATGTCTGCTAAGGCTGTTTTAGAATTGGCCCATAAATATCATACTACCTTAACTATATTAATCACTGCCCTATTTATTTACTCTATTTTCAAGGAAATGCCAGCTTATAGAAAAAATCATCCTATTGTTTTGTCGGTCCCCATTAATCTAAGGCAATTTTTCCCTTCAGAAACTGCAAGAAATTTTTTTAGTACCATGAATATAAGCTATAACTTTGGAAAGGGGGATACAAAATTTAAAGACGTCATTGAAAGGGTAAGGAAAAGTTTTGAAAAAGAGTTACAAGAAGAACAATTAATGTGGAAATTAAATCAATTCATGTCCTTAGAAAGGCATCCTTTAGTTAGAATCCTTCCTCTGGTTATAAAGGACATCTCTCTTCGCATTGCAAATAAAATAAAAGATAGGGAGATTACCGCAGCCATTACCAATATAGGAACAATTTCTATGCCTTTAGAATTTAAACCTTATATTCAGCAAGTCAATCTTTGCACCAGCGCCAGAAGGCCTCAAATTAGCGTATGTACCTATCAAGATAGACTGGTAATCAGCTTCACCTCCCCTTTCTTAGAAACCGAAATACAAAGAAACTTTTTTCAGTTTCTTTCTAAAAGAGGAATTGAAATCCAGATTGCATCAAATTTATAAACAGAGGAGGGCCCTATGCAATATTGTAATCATTGTAAAGTTCAAATAAGGGGAAATAAAAGAAAATGCCCCCTATGTAAAAGTATTCTTCTTAAAGGGGATCCAGACCAGGAGATCTTTCCTAGCATTCCTCCTTCTTATGAAGGACATTTGGCTATAAAAATCATGATTTTTATTTCCATTACAGCCATGGTAGGAAGTTTTGCCATTCATCAAATCTTCCCTACCTATGTAAATTGGCCTATCCTTGTGGTATTTGGACTTTTAAGTATGTGGGTTAGTTTCATTGTGGTAATACAAAACAGATATCATATCTCTAAAAACATCCTATGGCAGGTAGCTATTGTATCCATACTTTCTATCTTATGGGACTGGAAAACCGGTTGGCGAGGATGGTCCCTAAACTATGTAATTCCTACTACCTGTGTTGCTGCAATGTTTGTCATGTATGTAATCGCTAAGATTATGCGGCTAAGTGTCAGGGATTATATTCTATATTTTTTACTAGATGGATTATTCGGCATTATTCCTGTTGTATTTATCCTCCTTGACTGGATTGATGTAATGTATCCCTCTGTCATCTGTGTATCCATAAGCATTATCTTTATAGCAGCCATCTTTATATTTCAAGGGGAGAATATAAAAGCGGAGCTACACAAAAAGATGCATGTATAAGGAAAAATTCTATTTATCTTTCCTTTTTATATCATCCGTCAATTTCTTCGAGGATTCTATAAGAAATTAATTTTGATCGTTTGGATTGCTCCTATATTTTTTATACGCTGGGAATATCAAAAGTGGTAGTCTTTGGATAAAAGTTAACTAAAGCATAATAAAATATTACCTGTCCTGATTAAAAAATTGCAACTTGTATATTTACATTATGACAGTTAATAGTAAAATAATGTTAAATAAACTATGACAGGAGGTTAAAAAATGAACACACCAATGTTAATGACACCAGGTCCTACTTTTATCCATGAAGATGTGAGAAAAGCAATGGCAAAAGAAATTACAAATCCAGATCTAGACTTGAATTTTTTTGATTATTATCAAGAAACTTGCGAAGAGATTAAAAAAATATTTCATACTAAAAATGATGTTTTTATTTTAAGTGGTGAAGGGATCCTCGGACTGGAAGCAGCCTGTTGCTCTCTCATTGAACCAGGAGATAGAGTCCTTTGCATAGATAATGGTCTCTACGGAAATGAATTTGCTAATTTTGCTAAAATATATGGAGCAGAAGTTACTTATTACAAAAGCGATTATAGAAGTCCTGTATCGGTAAAAGAATTAGAAAAATTTCTTCAATCAGAAAAGAATTTTAAGGTGGCAACCCTTGTCCATTGTGAAACTCCTTCAGGGATTACCAACCCAATAGATACCCTATGTCCTTTACTTAAGAAATATGGAATTCTTACCATTGTAGATTCTGCTTCCGGTGTTGGAGGGGAAGAGATGCAAGCAGATAAATGGAAGATAGACATTGTACTAAGCGGTTCCCAAAAATGCCTTTCTGCTGCACCAGGATTAACCATAATAAGTATAAGTGAGGATGCCTGGAACAAAATTCACAACCGCTCTACTCCTATTCAAGGATTTTACTGTAATTTAGAGATCTGGGAAAATTGGTATCAGAACAAATTCTTTCCCTACACCCAGCCCATTAGTGACATTTTTGGATTAAGAAAAGCAATAGAGAGATATTTGTCCAATCCTGATATATTGGTTCAATATAAAAAAATAGCAAAGGCAACAAGGGAAAGCTTAATCCAATCAGGACTTCAATTATACCCTCTAGATGGTTACTCCAATACCGTTACCACTATTTGTATCCCTGAAGAAATTTCTTATGCAGAACTCTTTGAAAATATGCTAAAGGGCTATAACATCATGATCGGTGGAGGCCTTGGAGCTTTAGAAGGAAAAGTCTTTAGAATTGGACATATGGGGGAAAATTGCAAAGAAGAAAAGGTATCTCTCACCTTAAAGGCCTTAGACCAAGTATTAAGAAAATACGGAGTTCCCCTAGAGAAAAATATTCATAAAGAATTCATAAATCTATTAGATTAATCTTATAGTATCAGGGCGAAAAACCCACGGTTTCAATCGTGGGATGAAAGCCCATTCTTTACTGAAGATCCTGCTGTCTATTCACATTCATCAGATTCAGTTTCAAATTCTAGATCGAAGACCCTTTGATGTAATTCCTGAAAGACATAAATGTCATCACTAAAATTTATACCTCTTTTCATCTATGGGCAAAATTATGGTATGATTTCATAGGAGGTGATCCATATGATAATAAAACATTTATCCCATAGTGGATTTGTTGTGGAAGATGAGAAAAACGTATTTATTTTTGATGCAACTAGACCAATAGATTTACCCAATCAAGGAAAAAATATCTACCTATTTGCCAGTCATTCCCATAGAGATCATTTTAGTTTAGAAGCAATGGAAAATCTTTCTCAGAAAGAAAAAGTCCATTTTATTTTAAGTGCAGATATTTCTCAAAAAATATTTAAAAGTAAATTAGCTTCCCTATTTTTCTTAAAGCCCTATGAAACTATCACTATTGATGGAGTAGATATCTCTACCTATGGCTCCACCGATTTAGGCAATTCTTATTTGGTAAGCGTGAATGGAAAAAGTTATTTCCATAGTGGAGACTTAAACTGGTGGCACTGGGAAAAAAGAATGACCCCTACTCAATTAAAGAACGAAGAATTGAACTTTAAAAAAGAAGTGGATCTACTAAAGGGAAAATCCATAGACTTTGCCTTTATTCCTGTAGATCCAAGATTAGAAGAATATGCCTATTTGGCAATGAATTATTTTATTAAAACAGTAAATTTCAAATACATCATCCCCATGCATTCTTTTGGTCAATACGGCTTTTATAAGGATTTAGAGTCGCATCTTGACTTAGGGGGTACCACTCTTCTAAATGTAGAAAGGGAAAACCAAATTCTATATAATGAAAAATAAGGGGAGATTTTATGAATTCTAGAATTTTGGAAAAAGTAAAACTTCTTCAGCAAGCAGAAATAACGGAAAATGCCATTTATATAAATATTGCAAAAAATTTAAAGGACGATAAAAATCGCAAAACCTTGCTAAGAATTGCAGAAGAAGAGCTTAAACATTATGAAGTCTGGAAAAAATATACTAAGGAAGAAATCAAGCCAGTGAAAAAGGAAGTCACTTTTTATACCCTATTAGCAAAAATACTTGGTTATACCTTTGCCATTAAAAGAATGGAAAATCAAGAGAACAAGGAAGAACTAGAGTCTATTTTTGACCAAGAATTATTGGAAGAAATTCCTGAAGCAGAAAAAATCTATCAAGATGAACTTATTCATGAGAAAAAACTCATTGATCTTTTAGATGAGGAAAGACTTCGCTATGTGGGTTCCATGGTCCTTGGACTTAACGATGCATTAGTAGAATTTACCGGTAGCCTTGCAGGGTATTCCTTTGCTATGCAAAGTAATAAGCTAATTTCCCTGGCTGGATTAATTACAGGAATTTCCGCTACCTTATCTATGACAACCTCAGAGTTTTTATCAGTTCGTTCCGACGGAGCAGAAAACCCTATAAAATCCGCTAGTTATACCGGTGTTGCCTACCTATTTACTGTCATTTTATTAATTATGCCCTATCTTATCCTACCGGACCAATGGTATGGGGTAGCCCTAGGAGTTATGCTAATATTTGCTGTGGGCATTATTGCTATATTTAATTATTATATCGCCGTAGCCAAGGATTTATCCTTTAAACATCGCTTTAAGGAAATGTCTATTATCAGTTTAGGGGTCTCTGGACTATCCTTTGTCATCGGGCTTTTAGTAAAACACTTTTTAGGAATTGACTTATAGAACTTAATCCATTGTACTAATTCATTTAAAAAATAGATGCCTTCCTATACACTAGAAAGACTGCCTCTTGAATTTTATTCATAAGGCAGTCCCAAATTTATATTTTTCTAAATTATTTCATTGACTCCATAATACTATCCACAAGATCATCCATTGAATCAATATCATTTTCTTTCATAGCGGAGTTTATGGATATCTCATTGTCTAAAATATTCATTTCTTTCATTTCATCTAAAAGTTCACGCATTAATTTGCCCGATTGAGGAGCCCAGGAACCATTTTCTATAAGGGCAAAAGTACGTTTTTGAAGATTTAATGCTTTCATGTCCATGATATAATTCAACATTGGCGGATAAATCTTTAAATTATAGGTTACACAGGAAAGAATCACATGGCTATATTTAAATGTTTCAGAAATTAAATAGGAGACATGGGTTTTGGAAACGTCATACATAACCACATTGGTTATCCCCTTCTTCACTAACCTTATTGCCAAATTATTAGCAGCTGCCTCGGTATTTCCGTACATTGTTCCATAGACAATCATTACACCCTTTTCCTCAGGCTCATAACGACTCCATTTGTCATATTTATCAAGCAAATACTCAAAATCATTACGCCATACCAATCCGTGTAGCGGACAGATCATCTTAATATCCAGAGTGCTGGCTTTCTTAAGAAGAGCCTGAACATGAGGGCCATACTTTCCTACAATGTTTGTATAATACCTTCTAGCATCCTCAATCCAGTCGCGATCAAAATTTACCTCATCATTAAACATCTTCCCATCTAAGGCGCCGAAAGTTCCGAAGGCATCAGCAGAAAATAGTATCCCATTAGTAGTATCATAGGTTACCATAGCCTCTGGCCAATGTACCATTGGAGCATCTACAAACATAACCTCATGTTTTCCAAAACTTATCTTATCACCTTCTTTGACTTCTATCTCTTGACCCTCGATATCAAAGCCAAACTGGCGCATAAACATGAAAGCTTTTTCTGTGCTTACAATTTTTACATCAGGATAGCGAAGAACGATTTCTTCAATACAGGCTGCATGGTCTGGCTCCATATGGTTAATTACCATATAATCTAAAGGCCTATCCCCTAAAACCCCTTTGATATTTTCAAGGAACTGACGACAAACCGCCCAGTCTACTGTATCAAATAAGACAGTCTTTTCATCTAAAAGTAAATAAGAATTATAGGAAACCCCCCGGGGAATGGGATGGATATTTTCAAAGAGAGCAAGACGATGGTCATTGCCACCAACCCAATAAAGATCTTCAGTTATCTTCCTAACACAATACATAGATTAAATCCTCCTTTATTATAAATATACATCTTACGTTTCTCTATTTATGAAAATTAAACTTCTATAAACATATCTTTTTCTTCCCCACAAATAGGACAAGTCCAATCCTCAGGTATATCTTTAAAAAGTGTCCCTGGAAGTACTTCCCCTTCTGGATCTCCCACGCCAGGATCATATTCGTAGCCACATCCATTACATACATAATGCTTCCAAGTCGGGGTGACCTTTTTAGGAACAGCTCTCTTCATCTTTTTCATTGGTGGAGCTTCTTTCTTAGGCTCTCCATTGTCTAAGGCAGCTGTGAGTAGCGGCAAGATTTCCATTAAATCTCCAACAATACCATAGTCTGCATTTTTGAAAATCTTTGCATTGGGATCCTTATTAATAGCAACAATAGTAGTAGCATTCTTTATCCCCTTTAAATGTTGCCCTGCTCCTGAAATACCACAGGCAATATAAAGATTTCCGTTGAATTTTTGACCAGACATACCGACATAACGATTTAGCGGTAGATACTTAAGGGTCTCGGCTACCGGTCGGGAAGATCCTATGGCCGCACCAGCTTGGACTGCCAAATCTTCTATAAGCTTCATATTTTTTTTCTTTCCTATTCCCTGTCCTACGCTAACTACTCTTTCTGCTTTGCTAATAGGAGTATCTAGAGGAATTCCTATTGTAAAATCATAACCATCTTTCTTAAGGGCCTCTACAAGAGCATCTATTCTTTCTTTAGCAGATCCTTCTTTAAAAATCACTTTCTTACGATACCCTGTGGCAGGACCCTGCTGAGAAACTTTAACTGTCCTGTCAGTCCTAGCCATTTTCCCAATAATATGGGAAGAAATAACCACTCGCTGGATTTCATTAGTTCCTTCATATATGGTACAAATCTTAGCATCTCTATAAGCACGCTCAACTTCCATTCCTTTCAGATAACCGCTTCCACCAAATATTTGAAGGGCATCGTTGACAATCTCAAGACAAACGTCAGATGCATATTGTTTTGCCATAGCTGCTTCCATACTATAGGGCTCATGATTTTCCTTTAGCTCTGCTGCACTGTAAACAAGCAATCTGGCTGCTCTAAGTTTTGTAGCCATATCTGCTAATTTAAAGGAAACTGCCTGTTGCTGGCAAATGGGCTTGCCAAATTGAATTCTTTCTTTGGAATACTCCAGTGCATGTTCATAAGCACCCTGGGCAATGCCAAGAGCCTGCGCTGCAATCCCAATACGGCCCCCATCCAAGGTGGACATAGCAATTTTAAAACCTTGTCCTTCCTTGCCTAGTAAATTTTCCTTAGGCACTCTCACATTGTTAAAAATCAGCTCTGCCGTAGCGGAAGAACGAATCCCCATCTTATCATAATGAGTACCAAAGCTAAATCCTTCCCAATCCTTTTCTACAATAAAAGCACTAATGCCACGGATACCGATATTCGGTGTAGTAACTGCAAAAACAACATAAGTATCCGCTTCTCCTCCATTGGTAATAAATATCTTTTCTCCGTTTAAGATATAATAATCTCCTTCTAAAACAGCAGTAGTCTCGGTACCGCTAGCATCACTACCGGCATTTTCCTCTGTAAGTCCAAAGGCTGCAAGTTTTTCTCCCGTAGCCAAGGGAATTAAGTATTTCTTTTTCTGTTCTTCCGTTCCATAGGCGGCAATAGGATAGGCACCCAAAGATGTATGGGCAGAAACAACTACGCCTGTACCACCATCTACCCTGGACAATTCTTCAACGGCTATTGCATAGCTAATGACATCTAGTCCAGCTCCACCGTATTTCTTAGGATATGGTATCCCCATCATACCCATTTTCCCTAGTTCATGAACGACTTCTGATGGAAATTTATTTTCCTGGTCCAACATAAATGCAATGGGCTTTACTTTTTCTTCAGCAAATTCTCTGATTTTCATCCTCAAATTTTCATGTTGTGCAGTGGTCTTAAAATACATATATTTACCCCCATTTACTATATTCTTTAAAAAGTTCAATAGAACTTTAAGTCCTATCCATTTTGGTCATACTACTTCTATCTTTTTGGCTTAACATGTTTTTCTCTCTTCCAATCTTCACTTTGTACTAATTTTCTAGATTCATCCATGTTAAAATCCTCCTTATTATTTTTATTATCACTTTATACTCAGTATAATTTATACCCATAGAATTTATCTCAAAACATAAATTTGATTTTTTATTTATTATAGTTATTATTATCAGTAAACGGCTTATACAATTAACCCCTTGTGCTAGTGGAATCTAGCATTGTGAAATCTTAAAATCATCTAATTCCACATCTACATTTATATTATATTTGGAAAAGATGTAGAATTTGGAATATCTATGGGAGCATTTTCTTGAAGAAAAAAACTATATCCCAAAAGTATAATAAAGAATAAAATCCAAATTCCTTTTTCTACTGTCTTGTTTTTTATTAGGATATTGATGCCAATTACCACTAAAGTCAAAGGCCAGAGGTCCATAAGTCCAATAATCAAAAACTTCCACTGAAAGTTTAAAATGTTTAGATTCTCTAGAATCCACAAAACACCTATTAAAATAAATAATATTCCTAAAGAAACATTTCTATTCTTCATGATCTTTCTCCCTTCCCCTGATAATCAGAAAAATTCCTACAACAATAAGGATAATGGGAAAAATATATCTAAAGTCAATTGTTCTTATAAATCTTTGTAGCAGAAAAACAACTCCGAGACAGATCAAAAGAACCCCAATGAACTTAGAATTTTCCGACTGTGATACTGCTGCATCTTCCTCATTTCTTTGAAATTCTTTCCCCTCTACTTTCCCTCCATCTGGTAGAATAATTCCTGCAATAAAGTAAAGAAGAATTCCACTACCGTATACCAAAGAAGCGATTATCCAAAGAATTCGAATAATAGAAGAATCTATTTCTAAATATCTGCCTAATCCTCCACAAACCCCAAGAATCATTTTATCTTCATCAGATCGATATAATTTACCTTTCATCTTTTTCCTCCCTTTTCCATAATGAATACTATGATACACTAAAAATGAACATCTGAATATATAAGACTTATTCATTTTTGGCAAAATCATTTATTTATATCTCTATTATACCTGTCTCTTATACACATCTCCGAGCCCACGAGACAGGCAGAAA